>NZ_CP039636.1:460000-550000 GCF_004923295.1 Azospirillum sp. TSH100 | reverse complement strand
CGATCACCTCGTTGCCGCGGATGATGGAGCCCATGTCCTTGGCCGACCGCCCGAGCATTTCGATGCCGCCGCCGTCGGCGGTCTCCTGCCCAACATGGTGGATCCTGTTGAACTCCACGGTGTTGTTGCGGTTCAGCTGGCCGTCATCCCACTCCTTGAACGACACGCCGTAACGGGGAGCGTCGGTGACGTCGTTGTGGCTGACCAGGGTATCGCTGCTGCCGACGGCACCGATGCCGGCCCCGCCCTTGGTGATCTGGCCGATATGCTCGATGGTGTTGGCGTAGATGCGGTTGCCGTTGGCGGCATGGATCATCGACACGCCGTTGTCGCCGAGCTGCTCCATATGGTTGCCGGCGATGCGGCTGTTGTCGGTGCCGTCGAGCGACACCGCGGTGCCGACATTGACGAAATGGTTGCCACCGACCGAGTTGTTGTGGCCGCCCTGCATCGACAGCGCCGAGCCGTCATAGCGGGTATCGGAGAAGGTCAGGCCTTCGATGCTGACGTTGCTGGCATTGCTGGTCTTGATCAGCGTGCCGAGCCGGGCGACGACCACGCCGTCCGACTGGAAGCTGCCGGCATGCTCCGGCTTCACCACCAGCTTGCCGTCGCTGGCGCGCCAGCCGAATTCACCGGCGTCGCGGATCAGCGAGGCGTCGTTCATCACCCGATAGGTGCCGCCGGTGCGCAGGCCGTAGGAGGCCGCGTCGTCGAGCGTCACCGTGTGGTGATACTGGTCGATCGACTTCACAGGCGAGATGTCGTCCCTCAGCCGTTCGGTGTCGAAGGTCTGGACGACCAGGCCGGCATGGGGCTTCAAGCCCGAGGGGATGTCGCCGTTCGAGAAGTTGAAGCTGGTCTTGCTGGCGCCGGTGGAGTTGGCCTTGAGCACATGCCAGCCGCTGGTCGTCGCATGGGCCGGGTCGAAATCGCCGGTCTGCGCCGCATGCTGGCGCGCCCCGCCGATGCTGACATCCAGGCCGTTGGCGGACGAAAGCTTGGCGGAATAGAGGCCTTTGCCCTCATAGGTGAAGCCGGTCACCCGCTCGCCACCGCTCAACACCGGTGTCTCGCTTTTGTAGGCGAGGAAGCTGTGGCCGTCGTCGTGGGAATCGAGGGTCAGGGTCTTGTTCAGGCGGTAGGTGCCACCACGAACATAGGTGGTATCGATGTCGCTCGCCCGCATCGCGTCCCGCGCCTTCTCAAGGCTGGCGAAGGGACCGTCGGTGCCGGCGGCGTTGGGAGCGGCGAGCCGCCCGGACCAGCTGTCATTGCCCTTGGTGGACACGAAAAAAGCGGCCTGGTCGGTGGTCGTCATAAGTCATTCCTCCGTTCTGATGGAGGCATGAGTCCAATTTTTTAGTTAAAATTTTATTTACGCCATAAGTACCGCTGATGGACAGGTTTCCACTGCAAGATCAGTATTTTGTGGTACGATGAATGTATGCAAACTGGTGGCAGTATGAACCAGTTTTGTTTATGAAACTGGACAATCGATACGGACAAGCTTCCGCTTTTAACGACTCTCGTATTACGAGTGTCGCAAGTCTCCAACTGATGTCGTCGATCACCGGAACGTCACAGGTCATCACCGCACTGGTCATTTTCTGGAATTTTATGATAAGCTCACGCACGCCGGGGTCTTGTTCTTGGTCATACTGCGGTGCCGCGCCCAGTTCAGCGTCAGGGCCGCCCCTCCCCCGGCTACAGGACGTGAAAGGGACCTGTCTTGAGCGAAGAGTTGAAGAACGTCACCGCGACGAACGTCACCGCGACGGTAAAGTGGTTCAAACCGGAAAAGGGTTTTGGGTTCGTCCGCCTCGCCGATGGCTCCGGAGAGGCTTTCTTGCACGCTTCGGTCCTGGCCGCCGCCTCCCTGCCCAACCCGGTCGAGGGCACGACGGTCGTCTGCGATCTGGCCCAGGGCGCCAAGGGACCGCAGGTCGTCGCCATTCACTCCGCCACGCCGCCGGAAACGCCGCCTGCCCCGCGTGCCCGCAACCAGCGCCCGCCGCGCGCCACCGCTTCGGCACAGCCGATGGGCCAGCAGGGCAGCCAAATCCCTGGACTGGGCGCACAGCCGGACGAGGGCGGTGAGACCTACGCCCGTCCGGCGAAGCCGCCGCGCGAGCGGCGCGAGCGCCATGCCGAGCCGGCCGGCCCGGCCACCATGGCCTACGGCACGGTGCGCTGGTACAATCTGGACAGCCAGTCCGGCCTGATCGAGCCGTGGGAAGACGGCGCCACCGTCTATTTCGACCGCGCCACCCTGCGCCAGTCCGGCCTGGACATCGTCGCCGACGGCGAGGATGTGCGCTATCTGGCCGTCGGGTCGGAGGATGCGCCGGTCGCCCAGCGGGTCGAGCTGATCTGACGACGTGCCCTTTGCCGTAATCGCCGCCGCGGTCCGGCCATAACAGGCCGGCCGCGCGGCGATGATCGTGCGACCTCAGAACCGCGTCGACAGGGTGAGGAAGGCACGCGGGGCGCGGTCCTGCGTGCTGAAGGGCGTGGTGATGAAGGGCTTGGCGAGTTCGACGCTGGCGTCGATGCTCTGGAACACGCCGAATCGCACGCCGACACCGGTCGAGGCGAGAGACCGGCGGCCATGACGCGTGCCGCCCTCATAGTTATACACCGCCCCATAATCGCCGAAGCCATAGGCGATGGCATAATCCAGGCCATCCTCTTGCACCGGCAGGATGTATTGCAGCTCCGCCCGGCCGGCGAAGCCGCTGTCACCGGTGATCTCCGAGGGATCGAAGGCGCGGCCATACTGCTTGCCGCCCAACCCGTATTCCTCCGACGACAGCAGTTGATCGGGGCTGTATTGCGCCTCGCCGGACAGAAAGAGGATCAGCTGGTCGGTCAGCGGCTGGTTGCGCTGGGCCGACAGCAGAATCTTGCGGAAATCGCTGCGCCCGCCGCTGCGCGTCAGGTTGGCGCTGCCGGATTCGGTGGCGTTCAGGATGTCCAGCCCCTTGGACAGCTCTGCCGTCAGCAGGTTCGACGCGCCCCAGCCATCGGCGAAATCATAGGAGACATTGGCGGTAACGATGCGCAGACGGTCCTGAGACAGCTTGTCGCCCAGCGCATCGGTGCGGCTGTCGCGGACTGTGAAGCCGAGACCGGCGCGCAAGGTCACCGTCCGGCTGCGGATGAAGGGATGCGACACCGCCACCCGGCCGGAGGTGGTCAGGCTGTAGAGGTCGAGCGGCCGGACGCTGTCGCCCGGCTGCGACCAGGACCGGCGGACGCCATACTCCACCGTCGTGCCCTCGGCATCCACCGGCACGAGCTGGCCGACGTCGAAGAAGCGCAGTTCGCGCAATTGCGGGGTGACGATGCCCTGGGCGGTGGTGCGCTCGAACAGGCCGAGCTGATCCTCGACGCTGGCGACGCCGGTCAGCTGGAACGGACCGATCGAGCGGGTTCCGCGGTTGTCCAGCGACAGGGAGCCGTTGAAGGGCGTGCGCTCCAGCGCCAGGGTCAGGCGCGAGGCGCCGGGGGTGTCGGGCGACGCCTCCAGCACCGTCTTCACCGCCACACCGGGCAGATCGTCGGCCAGCAGGACATAGCGCTCCATGTCAGCCATGCGCAGCGGGCGGGAGGCCTTGATCTTCTCCCCCATCCGCCGAAGCAGACCGAGCCGGTCGGCCGCCTCGCCCTGAACGATCACCTCGTCGACATAGCCCTCCACCACCTGCAGGCGGACGACGCCATCGCGGATGCGCTGGGCCGGCACCACCGCCTGCGACAGCACATAGCCGTCGTTGCGGTAACGCGCGGTGATGGCGTCGCGGATGGCGTAGAGATCCGCCAGAGTCACCGGCTTGCCCAGCCTGTCGCGCCACAGGGTGGACAGGCTGTCGGCGTCATAGACGCTGTTGCCGTCGATGCGGATCTCGGTCAGCGTCAGGGTGATGCGCTCGGCATCGCGGGGCGGCGGAGCTTTTTCCGGCGCCGGCATTTCGATTTCCGGCGAGGATTGCGGCACGGCCGGCCGTTCGAAGCGCTGCTCCAGCCGGTTGGGGTCGAGGGACGGAGGCAGGACCGGCGGAACCACTTGGGCCAGCGCCGGCAGCGGACCGGCAACACCCGCCAGCAGCAGAATGGACAGGCGGGCGAGACGCCGGGCGTGGCGGGGGGCGATGATGGGCATGACGGTTGGGGACACGGCTTTTCGTCGCAAGGCTATTTGTCGGTGAGGGCGGTGACGCCGGCCCAGTTCGGCTCGGCAGGCAGGCCGATGCGCCTTTCCGCCTTGTTCAGCATCGCCACGGCGGCGCCGTCACCGGCGATCAGAGCGCGGAACCCGGCGGCGGCGTCCTCGAACCGGCCGGCGCGCCAGTTCTCAAGGGCCGCGGCATAGGCGGCGCGCTGGGCACGCTCCTCGGGGTCGGTACGGCGGGCATCCGACAGCGGCTCGAAAACCTCGACCGGTTCACTGCGGCCGACGACCTGAACGATGTCGAGCGCCCGGAAGGCCTCCGGATCGCCATGGTGGCGCATGGTCTCGCCGCTGACCATCAGAAAGGTGTTGTAGTATTTGTTCGCCCCCTCCAGCCGGGAGGCCAGATTCACCGTATCGCCCATCACCGTGTAGTTGAAGCGGCGGGGCGATCCGATGTTGCCGATCAGCGCCGGACCGGTGGCGATGCCGATGCGGTTGGAACCGCGACCGCCGGATGTGGCCAGCAGGGTGGGATCGTCCGCCATCGCCTGACGCATCGCCAGGGCGGCCGACACCGCGGCGCGGGCATGGTTGTCGATGGCATAGGGGGCGCCGAACACCGCCAGCACCGCGTCACCGATGTATTTGTCGACGAAGCCGCCATGGGCTTCGATGATGTCGGTCATCACCGTGAAATAGCGGTTCAGCACGGTGACCAGCGCTTCCGGCTCCATCCCCTCCGACATCTTGGTGAAGCCCGCGATGTCGCAGAACAGGATGGACAGGTCGCGCTCCTCGCCACCCAGGCTGGGCGACTGGCCCGACGCGATCATGTCGTCGATCAGCGATCCCGGCAGGTAGAGCTTGAAAGCGTTGCGGATGTGCCGCTGGTCGCGATCCAGCACGGCGAAGCGGAAGCCCAGGGCCAGCGGGAACACCAGCAGCGCCGCCAGCGCCGCTTGCAACCAAGGCAGCACCAGTCCGCCCTGGAATGCCTCCACCGCCACGCCGCTCCACCCCGCCAGCAGCAGGAGCAGACCGAATGCCGCCACCGGCGGCCGGATCGCCAGCGTCACCACGGCGGCCAGTCCGGCCAGCAGCAGGACCAGCGCCGCGGCGGCCGGCCGGCCGGTCTCCTCCAGCGCGTCACGCGCGATCAGGTTGGAGATGGCGGCGGCATGGATGTAGACGCCGGGGATGCTGTCGCGGGTGCGGCCGGCGACATACAGCTCGCCCATCACCGGCAGGGCACAGCGCTCGGGAAGGTTGACTCCCTCCGGCTTGGTGACCCAGCGGTTGGAGGAGAGCTTGCGGTCCTCGACATCCAGCACGGTGCCGACCATCACCGCCTTGCCCTTGAAATGCCTGGCAAAAAAGTCGGTATTGCCGGCTTCGGCGCAAGCGTGGAGGTCGGCGAGCGAGTAGGTCGGGATGGCGCCGGCTGCGGTGGCATGGTTGACCAGCAGCCGGTTCCCCTCCCCGCCCGGCACCCGGTAGCCGCCGAGCATGGCCGAACCATCGGCCCCACGCTCCAGCGGCGCCTTAAGCGCCCGCGACGCCACCTCCACCGCCATGCCCGGCTCGGCCTTCGGTTGACCGTCCGGACCGGTGACGGTCAGCGTCAGCGGCACCCGGCGCAGAACGCCGTCGGCATCCTCTACAAGATTGACCGAGCGGATGTTGTTTACCCCGGCGGCGATCATATAGCCCCGATAGGGCATCAGCGGGTCGCTCTGATGCTGCACCTTGGCCAGCACCAGCCGCCCCTCCTTGCCGCCGCGGCGCAGGGTCAGCAGGTATTCGCGCTCGAATCCGGGGATCAGTGTCTCGACCGACGTTGGGTGCACGAGGTCGAGGCCGATGGCCGCCGCCCCGCCGTCGAGCATGGCGCCAAGCACCGTGCCCAATCGCGGCCCCCACAGCGCCTGCGGCGTGCCGGCGAAGGGCGGGCGGCGATAGGTCTCCTCGTCGATGCCGACCACCACCACCGGCGAAGGATCGGGCGCCGGGCGGGGGCCATGCACCCGCTCCCGCAGCCAATAGAGGCTGTCGATCGACGGCCCCTGCAGCATGGGCGAGGCCGCCAGCACCGCAAGCGATGCGATCAGCGGCGCCACCGCGCCGAGCAGGACCAGCCGGACGCGCCGGGGCAGCCTCATCCCAGTCAACGGTCGTGCCCGCCGCTCAGAAGCGGATCAGCCGGCCGAGCGCCGGACCGCCGCCGGCCGACGCCTTCTCGTCGATCTTCACAACGAAGGACTTCTGTCCGGCGGAGATCCTGTAGAGGCCGCCCGGCTCCAGCCCGGCACCGGCTTTGGCAGTATCGAGTGTGGTGCCGGGGACATTCAGCGTGCCCGGCGCCACTCCCTGCACGTCCAGCCGCTCGATGGCGACCGGACCGGGAGCCGACAGGACCAGCACCGGATGCGTCTTGAACAAGGTCAGGTCCGGCTTCGGCAGCGGCGCCTTCATGCCCGGAAGGGCGATGGGCGCGCTGCGGAAGACGGTCACTCCGGCCTTGCCGGCTTCGTTGGAAGCCAGCAACAGCTTGCCGCCGTCGCAAGGCAGCGTGTGGCGATCGATGCTGCCGCCCTGCACCGCCGACTCGCGGGCGCCGACCGTCACCGATCCGCCGGTGATCGTCTCGTTCACGCAGGATTCCAGATAGCTCAGCGTCAGCGTCTGGCCGGCCTTCAACGTGACCGTGCGGCCGGCCGCGAGATAGTCCATCGGCTGCACACCGGCGACACCGTCGGACACATCCTCAACCAATGCGGTGGGTGCGGCCGCCGCCGGCGCCGGATCGGCGGCCTGCGCCAGTGGCGATGCAGCCAGCAGAAGCAGGGTTCCTGCGGCAGCGGCGCGGACTGGCATCTTAAGGACGGGACTCTGGAACGCGGCGGACATGAAAGAACGGCCTCCCGGTCAATGAAGGGGGCAATACCCCCTACGGACGGATCCAATACGGCTATGTCCCCTTTAACGAAGTTACCGAGTTACTTCAAATCCAATACGCTGCGGACGGGGCGGGTCACAGCAACGGTATCATTATAAAGCGGCCGTCCGAGCGATATGCGATTGTCAGGAAAGTGAAACAATCCCGCCACGTTGCCGTCATGACCACAGGCTAATATACACCTCCCGCGCGTGGCGACCTTGCGGGCCGCTGCGGATGGGACGGAGATCATTGGAGCGTCGCGACCGAACATGGGCACCGAACACATCGTCCGTTCCTTCGCGCAGGAATTGCAGCGTCTGTCCAACCTCGTCACCCAGATGGGCGGCGTGGCGGAGGCGCAGGTCGAAGCTGCGGTGAAGGCGGTGACCCGGCGCGACGTCGGGCTCGCCTCGCAGGTGATGCAGGCGGATGCCCGGCTCGACGCCTATGAGCGCGACATCGATGCGGAGGCGGTGCGGTTGCTGGCCCTGCGTCAGCCGATGGCCCAGGATCTGCGCGAGATCGTCTCGGCCCTGAAGGTTGCCGCCGATCTGGAGCGCATCGGCGACTATGCGGCCAACATCGCCAAGCGGTCGCTGGCGCTGGCCCAGGTGCCGGTGGTGCGGCCGGCGGCCGGCATCCCGCGCATGGGCCGGCTGGTCGAGGCGATCCTGAAGGAGGTGCTCGACGCCTACATCGAGCGCGACGTCGACAAGGCGATCGCCGCCTGGGAACGCGACGAGGAACTGGACGACCTCTACACCAGCCTGTTCCGCGAGGTCCTGACCTATATGATGGAGGATCCGCGCAACATCACGCCCTGCACGCATCTGCTGTTCATGGCGAAGAATCTGGAGCGCATCGGCGACCACGCCACCAACATCGCCGAGATCATCCATTTCCTGGTGGTCGGCTCACCGCTCACCGTGCTGCGCCCGAAGAACGACGGCAGCAGCTTCGCCGTGGTGTCGCCGGAGGCGACGGAGATCGATCCGGCATTTTCCCCCGAGGATGACCCTGCATCCGACGCCGGCTGAACCCCGACAGTCAGAATCGCCCTTTCCCGCCCCGGGAGGGGAGCCACACTCTCCGCCCGCCTTTCGCACATGCCCCACCACCGCCGGCAGCGATGCTTTCCCCGGCAGCCTGCGACGGATCCGCCCGCGCAGGGGAGATACCGCCACCGTGCGGGGCTTTTCCGTTTGCATGCGGCGCGGGGGTCGGGTATTAGCCCGCCCCGTGTGCCCGACATTCGCCGCGGCATCCCTGTCCCTGCCTGCAACGAGACACGCTGGTCATGCCCGCCGACGCACTGAGCTCCGCCCTGCTTCCCGCCGGACTGCACGACGTGCTGCCGTCCGAAGCGGCGCATGAGGCGGCCGCCGTCGAACGCCTGCTGGCGGAATTCGCCGCGCAGGGTTACCGCCGCGTCGACCCGCCGCTGGTCGAGTTCGAAGAGAATCTGCTCTCCGGCCCGGGAGCCGCGATGTCCAAGCAGACCTTCCGGCTGATGGACCCGCATTCGCAGCGGATGATGGCGGTCCGCGCCGACATCACCCCGCAGATCGCCCGCATCGCCACCACCCGCCTGAAGAACGAGGCCCGGCCGCTGCGCCTGTGCTACGCCGGGCAGGTGCTGCGGGTGAAGGGATCGCAGTTGCGTCCCGAACGCCAGTTCACCCAGGTCGGCGTCGAGCTGATCGGTGCCTTGGAGGCGGAGGCCGATGCCGAGGTGGTGCTGCTGGCGGTCCAGGCGCTGACCGCCATCGGCGTGCCGCACCTGTCGGTCGACCTCTGCGTGCCCACCATGGTGTCGCGCATCTGCGCCGGGCTGGGTCTGGGCGAGGATGAGATCCGGCAACTGCGCGCCGCGCTCGATCGCAAGGACTCGGCCGCCGTGGCGGCCGTCGGCGGCCCGGCGGCCAAGCTGCTCGAAACGCTGATGGAGGCCTCCGGTCCCGCCGACCGCGCCATGCAGGCGCTGGCCGCCCTGCCGCTGCCGGAAGGCGCCGAGAAGGACCGCCGCCGGCTGACCGATACGCTGGCCCTGCTGCGCGCCGCGATGCCCGACCTGACGGTGACCATCGATCTGGTGGAACATCGCGGCTTCGAGTACCAGACCGGCCTCAGCTTCACCCTGTTCTCGCGTGCCGCGGGGGAACTGGGCCAGGGCGGGCGCTACCGTGCTGGCGCGCAGGGTGATGACCGCGGAGAGCCGGCGACCGGTTTCACGCTCTATATGGACACGCTGCTGCGCGCGGTTCCGGCGGCCAAGGCCCCAGGCCGGGTCTATGTACCGCATGGCAGCGGTTGGGAGACGGCGCGCAAGCTGCGGGCCGAAGGATGGGTGACGGTTGCCGGGCTGGCCCCGGTGACCGATGCGGCCGCGGAAGCCAGACGGCTCCAGTGCGGCCATTGGCTGGCCGGCGGGGACGTCAAGCCGGTCGTGTGACCCTGGGTTCAAACGAGTTGGGTTCAGGATGAACGGGCCCCCACGCCGTGCGGATGGTACCCTGCGGTGGATCGGGAGGTTGAGCGGTTCCTTTTGAAGTTTTGCGGAGACGAGAGATGGCCAACGTTGCGGTGGTCGGCGCCCAGTGGGGCGACGAGGGCAAGGGCAAGATCGTCGACTGGCTGTCCAGCCGGGCCGATGTGGTGGTGCGCTTCCAGGGCGGTCACAACGCCGGCCACACGCTGGTGATCAACGGCGTCGAATACAAGCTGAGCCTGCTGCCGTCCGGCGTGGTGCGCCAGAGCAAGCTGTCGGTCATCGGCAACGGCGTCGTCTTCGACCCGTGGGCCTTCATTCGCGAAGTCAACGCGATCAAGGAAAAGGGCGTCTCCGTCACCCCGGAGAACCTGATCGTCGCCGAAAACGTCCCGCTGATCCTGCCGGTGCACAGCGCGCTGGACAAGGCGCGCGAGGAGGCCAAGGGCGCCGGCAAGATCGGCACCACCGGCCGCGGCATCGGCCCGGCCTATGAGGACAAGGTCGCACGCCGGGCCATCCGCCTGTGCGACCTGACCGACGACGCCGTGCTGGTGGAGAAGGTCGACGCCCTGCTCGCCCACCACAACGCGCTGTTCCGCGCGCTGGGCGCACCGGAGATGACCCCGGCCGACATCCTGGAGCCGCTGCGCGAGATCGCGCCGCAGGTGCTGCCCTACGCCGCCGTCGTCTGGAAGCAGCTGGACGAGCTGCGCCGTGCCGGCAAGCGCATCCTGTTCGAAGGCGCCCAGGGCACGATGCTCGACATCGACCATGGCACCTACCCCTACGTCACCTCCTCCAACACGGTGGCTGGCAACGCCGCAGCCGGCAGCGGTATGGGCCCGCGCGCCGTCGGCTATGTGCTGGGCATCTGCAAGGCCTACACCACCCGCGTCGGCTCCGGCCCCTTCCCGACCGAGCTGAAGGACGATATCGGCGAGCTGATCGGCCAGAAGGGCAAGGAATTCGGCGTGGTCACCGGGCGCAAGCGCCGCTGCGGCTGGTTCGACGCCGTCATGGTCCGCCAAGCCGTCAAGACCGGCGGCATCGACGGCATCGCCCTGACCAAGCTGGACGTTCTGGACGGCTTCGACGAGATCAAGGTCTGCGTCGGCTACCGGCTGGACGGCAAGGAGATCGACTATTACCCGGCGAATGCCGGTGCCCAGGCCCGCGTCGAGCCGATCTACGAGACCTTTGAAGGCTGGAAGGACACCACCCGCGGCGCCCGCTCCTGGGCGGAGCTGCCGGCCCAGGCGGTCAAGTATGTCCGCCACATCGAGGAGCTGATCCAGGCCCCGGTCGCCCTGCTGTCGACCAGCCCGGAACGCGACGACACCATCCTGATGACGGACCCCTTCGCCGACTGAGTTGGCGGAAAGGTCACAACAAAAAGGGCCGGCACTTCGCCGGCCCTTTTTGTTTTTTTATGACCCCTCAGGTCACACCGACCGCGTCAGCCCGCCATCGACACGGATGTTCTGACCGGTGATGTAGCCGGCGCCCGCCGAGGCCAGGAAGGCCACCGTGGCGGCGATCTCCTCGCTGCTGCCGTAGCGCTGCATCGGCACGCTCTGGCGCCGTTCCTCGGTCGCGGGCAGGCTGTCGATCCAGCCGGGCAGGACGTTGTTCATCCGCACATTGTCCGCCGCATACTGCTCGGCGAAGATCTTGGTGTAGGCGGCAAGACCGGCCCGCGCGACGGCGGAGGTTGGGAACATCGCACTCGGCTCGAACGCCCAGGCGGTGGAAATGTTGACGATCGAGCCGGCCTTCTGCGCCACCATGATCGGCGCCACCAGCCGGACCGCCCGCACGACGTTGAGGAAATAGACCTCCATCCCGCGGTGCCAGTCCTCGTCGCTGATCTCCAGCAGGGGACCGCGCGGGCCATGGCCGGCGCTGTTGACCAGCGCGTCGACGCGGCCCCAGCGCTGCATCGTGGCATCGACCAGCCGCTTCAGGTCGTCGCTGGACTGGTTCGACCCGGTGATGCCGATGCCACCCAGCTCTGCCGCCAGCGCCTCGCCCTTGCCGGAGGAGGACAGGATCGCGACCTTGAACCCGTCGGCCGCCAGCCGGCGCGCCGAGGCCGCACCCATTCCGCTGCCGCCGGCGGTGATGATGGCGACCTTCTCATCAGACATGCCCAATCCCTCCCAAATTCACGGTTGTCCAACCATAAGGATCGCCAGTCGCCGTCTCAAATGCGATTTCAGTGCGGCGGCGGAGCGGGAGATGTGGACCGGGAGGGTCAGATGTCGAAATTGGCGGCGATGTTGCCGGTGGACTGGCGGTGGCGCAGGGCGTCGGCCAATGTACGGTTGTCGAGAACAGCGGCGGTGGCGTCGCGGACCTGGACCATCAGCCAGCGGACCGAACAGGTCTCGGTATCGATGCAGTCCTCGCATGGCCGGAAGGAGGCCTTGCTGGCGCAGGGGATCGGAGCGAGATGGCCGTCGATCAGGCGGATGACCTCGCCGAAGGTGATCTCGGCCGCGGGACGGGCCAGCCGGTAGCCGCCGCTCTTGCCGCGCTTGGCGAACAGGACGCCCTCCTTGCGCAGCTCGACCAGGATCGCTTCCAGGAACTTGCGCGGGATATTCTCGCGCTCCGCGATGTCGGCGATCAGGATCAGGTCGCCATTGTCCTTCTCCGCCAGCATGATCAGGGCACGCAACGCGTATTTGGCTTTCTGCGACAGCATTCCGGCGGAATCCGTATGATTTGCGGCGGCGGCAAGATGGTCCGCCCCGATCTAAAGCTTCGGTGGTTAACATTTCGTACCGGCCCGCTATTCCACCCAAAAGCGCAATCCCGGACCGGACCAGCGGACCTTAGATCGGATCGCGCAAAATCGGAATCGATTTGAAGCGTGAATCCGATCGCCAGTTGCCGGCCAGATTCCCCACGCACTGCGACCGGCATTGCGCGAATGGTTTGCGGCAGCCGCCGCGGGCGCGTTAAGGTCGCCCTGCCCATCGGGCCATTCCGCCGTTTTCCCGTAGAGCCGAAGGTCAGGACATGCAGTACGCCATCGTTCCGGTCACCCCGTTCCAGCAGAACTGCACGGTGCTCTGGTGCCCCGAGACGATGAAGGGCGCCGCCATCGATCCCGGCGGCGATCTGGACCGCATCCTGGCGGCGGCCAAGGCCAAGGGCGTGACGCTGGAGAAGATCCTCGTCACCCATGGTCACATCGACCATGCCGGCGCGGTCGCCGATCTGGCCGACAAGCTGTCGCTGCCGATCGAGGGACCGCACCGCGAGGACCAGTTCTGGATCGACGGCATGCCGATGCAGAGCCAGATGTTCGGCTTCCCGCCCGTCCGCTCCTTCACGCCCGGCCGCTGGCTGGACGAGGGCGACACCGTGACCGTCGGCAACCAGACGCTGGAGGTCCGCCACTGCCCCGGCCACACCCCCGGCCACGTCGTGTTCGTCCACCGGCCGTCCAAGCTCGCCATCGTCGGCGACGTGCTGTTCCAGGGCTCCATCGGCCGCACCGATTTCCCCAAGGGCAACTTTGCCGACCTGATCGCCTCGATCCGCGACAAGCTGTTCCCCTACGGAGACGACATCGCCTTCATCCCCGGCCATGGCCCGATGTCGACCTTCGGCGAGGAGCGGCTCTACAACCCCTTCCTGAACGACTGAGGGCGGCGCTCTCTCAATCCACCGCCGGATCGTCGCCCAGCAGCAGGTCGATGCGCCGGCGCAGGCTGATCAGCTCGCGGCGCTGCATGTCGTCGACATAGGCGCGGTGTTCGCGCGGGTCGCCCAGCCGCGCGGTGGCGCGGCGCAGCGCGTCGAGGAAGCGGCCGACCGCCGACATGGTGCGCAGCGACGGCTCCCTGGCGGCGTCCTTGCGGCTGCGGGTGGCCTGGACGGTGCCGTCGCCGGCCTTGACCTGCTCCCACAGGGCGATCTGTTCGTCCAGATCCTTGATCCAGGCGATCTCGATCAGGGTGGAGCGCGACACGTCATGGTGGGCGGCGGCATATTCCTGCTTGATCATCTCCGGCAGGCTGTTCAGCCGCAGGGTATGGCTGACGTTGCTCTGGCTCTTGCCGATGATGCGGCCCAGCTGTTCCTGGGTGTAGCCGAAGCGCTCGATCAGCCGGGCCAGCGCCTCGGCCAGCTCCAGCGCGTCCAGATCGACGCGCTGCACATTCTCCACCAGCGTCAGTTCGTCCGGGTTGCCGGAGGTGACCAGCGCGTAGATGGTCGCCAGCCCCAGCATCTCGTGCGCCCGCAGCCGCCGTTCGCCGGCGACCAGACGGTGCCCGCCGACGACCTCCTGCACCAGGATCGGCTGTTTCAACCCGTAATGGGCAATCGAGTCGGCCAGCCCCTGCATATCCTGCGGATCGAAATGGCGGCGCGGCATCCCCGGGTTGCGCATGATCCTGGCGACGTCGAGTTCCAACAGCCGGGGCGGCTTGCCCGTATCGTCGAACAAATCCGAATGATCGGGTGCGAGCGTCGGCATGTCGTCTACAGGTCCCCTGGTCCCCAATCCGCCCGGTCGTCCTTCCGGTTTCGCAACGGTGCCCGGCACTTACGGCCCTGTCAACGGTGCAGTGGAAGAAAAGGAGAACATCGCCCCCGCAATGCGCCCGCGATGCTGCGGTCGCGAGAATCCGACTCAAATAGTCGATGAAAAGGAACCGTCATCGCGGAGTCACCGTTTTGTTAAACGATCATTCAAAATCCATTCGGCTGGCGCAATGAAACGTAACTGAGTAGAAAGGGTTTAAGCAGAGCCGAGGAATTGATCCGGCGTCTGTTGGGAGGTCGGTCGATGTCACTTGCTGAACGCAAGCTTTTTGTCGAGCGCTGGATTCGCTCACCCCTGAAGGTCGCGTCGGTAACTCCAAGCGGACCTGAGCTGTGCCGGACGATGGCGAAGGCGGCCGATTGCAGCCCGACACGGCGGGTGGTGGAATTGGGGCCGGGCACCGGTCCGGTCACGTCGGCCCTGCTGGCCCATGGCGTCACCCCCGACAATCTGCTGATGGTCGAACTCGACCCCGCCTTCGCCGACCATCTGTCGATCCTGCACCCCAACGCCACGGTGGTGCGCGGCGACGCCACGCGGGTCCACCGCATCGTCCAGGCCCATGGCTGGGAGACCTGCGACGCCGTGGTATCGGGCCTTCCGCTGATTGCCATGCCGCTGTCGGTGCAGGCGCGGATCGTGCGCGGCGCCTTTTCCGTGCTGGCGCCCGACGGCGTTTTCGTGCAATTCACCTACGGTCCCTTCGCCCCGGTCAATCCGGAACTGATCCGGCGGCTGCGGCTGAAACCGCGGCGCCATGCCTGGATCGCCCGGAACCTGCCGCCGGCGTCGGTCTGGACCTTCCGCCGGCTGCCCTGACGAGTCATTTTGACTGCTGACACTGTACTGGATGAGGCGCGCGCCCTGATCGACGCGCGCCGTTACCGTCCCGCTTTGCGCCTGCTGCGTGGCGCAACCGCATCATCCGGGGTCGAGCGGCTCCATCTGCTCGGGCTGGCCCATCTCGGCCATCGCGGCCCGTCCGCCGCCATCGCCTGTCTGCGCCGGGTGCTGGCCGACAGCCCCGCCGACGCCGACCGGCTGGCCATCCTCGCCAGGGCCCATCAGGCCGACAACGCACCCCTCCCCGCCGTGACCTGGCTGGAGCGCGCGTTGCGCGTGGCTCCCGAGCGTCCGGACCTGACCGCGGCGCTGGCCGGAGCCTTGCGCCGCGACGCCCGCTACACCGACTCGGTCGCCGTAGCCCGCAAGGCGCTGGCCGCCGGCGACCTCTCTCCCGACATCCGCTTCGAGGCGGCGACGGCCGCAGCCTATCTCGGGCGTGACGAAGAGGCGCTGGCCCATTTCAACGCTCTGCTGGCCGACGACCCCGAACATGCCGCGGCATGGTTCGGCAGCCACGCCCAGGCTTTGCACCACCATGGCCCCGACGAGGCGCTACGTCGCCTGCGCCACGCCACCCGCTGCGGCGGCGCCGCCGGCAAATACTGGGGCTATCTTGCCGCCACCCTGCGCCTGCTCGGTCGCTCGGCCGAGGCTGACGCTGTCGAAGAGGCGGAGGTCGGCGACAACCCGAGGCGCCGCCCGCTGCCGGACGGGGCCAAGGCGCTGCTGTCCAACCTGTCCGCCGACTTCCGCCTGTTCGGCAACAGCGGCCGGCTGCTGCGCCACGCGCTGGCCTGTGCCGCCACGCCCGGTCTGGTGCTGGAGTTCGGTGTCCGGCGCGGCACTTCGCTCGACCATATCGCCGACGCGGCGGGCCAGGAGGTCCACGGCTTCGATTCGTTCGAGGGGCTGCCGGAGGGCTGGGTCAACTCTCCCCGCGGCGTGTTGACCACGGGCAGCCAGCTGCCGCCGGTGCGCGACAACGCCCGTCTGCATGTGGGGTGGTTCGAGGACAGCCTGCCGCCGTTCCTGGCGGCCCATCCGGGGCCGGTGCGCTTTGTCAATGTCGACAGCGACATCTACGCGTCGGCCCGCACGGTGCTGACCGCGCTGGCGGATCGGGTGCGGCCGGGCACCATCATCGTGTTCGACGAGTATATCGGCAACCACAGCTGGCGCGACGACGAGTATCGGGCGTTTCAGGAATTCGCCGCGGCGAATGCGGTGCGCTACGAGTATTTCGCCGCCAGTCCCTACACCAAACAGGTGGCGGTGCGGGTGTTGGCAATAGGGTAGGCGGGTTGGGTGCGGCGGGGAGCAAAGCCCCCCGCAGCGGAGACAGACCTCAACCGGCCGCCTTAACCTGACGGCGGCGCGCATGCAGGACCGGCTCGGTGTAGCCGTTCGGCTGGACGCGGCCCTTGAACACCAGATCGCAGGCGGCCTGGAAGGCGATGCTGCCGTCGAAGTTGCCGGCCATCGGCTTGTACAGCGGGTCGCCGGCATTCTGCTTGTCGACGACGGCGGCCATGCGCTTCATGACCTCCATCACCTGGGCCTCGGTGCAGATGCCGTGGTGCAGCCAGTTGGCGATGTGCTGGCTGGAGATGCGCAGGGTGGCGCGGTCTTCCATCAACCCGACGTCGTGGATGTCCGGCACCTTGGAGCAGCCGACGCCCTGGTCGATCCAGCGCACCACATAGCCGAGGATGCCCTGGGCGTTGTTCTCCAGCTCCTGCCGGATCTCGTCCTCCGACCAGTTGGGGCGGTCGGCGAGCGGGATGGTCAGGATGTCGGACAGGGCGGCGGCCTGCCGCTTGGCCAGCTGGTCCTGCACCTCGGCCACATTCACGGCGTGATAGTGGGTGGCGTGCAGGGTGGCGGCGGTCGGCGACGGCACCCAGGCGGTGTTGGCGCCGGCCTGCGGATGGCCGATCTTGGCGACCAGCATGTCGGCCATCAGGTCGGGCATCGCCCACATGCCCTTGCCGATCTGGGCGCGGCCCTTCAGACCGGCGCGCAGCCCGACATCGACATTGTTGTCCTCATAGGCCGAGATCCACTTGGTGGCCTTCATCGCCGCCTTGCGGACGACGGGGCCGGCCTCCATGGAGGTGTGGATCTCGTCGCCGGTGCGGTCGAGGAAGCCGGTGTTGATGAACACCACGCGGTCCTTGGCGGCGCGGATGCACTCCTTGAGGTTGACGCTGGTGCGCCGCTCCTCGTCCATGATGCCGACCTTGAGGGTGTTGCGGGCCATGCCCAGCAGGTCCTCGACACGGCCGAACAGCTCGTCGGCGAAGGCAACCTCTTCCGGCCCGTGCATCTTCGGCTTCACGATGTAGACCGAGCCGGCGCGGCTGTTGCGCAGTCCGCCTTCCGCCTTCAGATCGTGCAGCGCGATCAGCGAGGTGAAGACGCCGTCGAGGATGCCTTCCGGCGCCTCGCTGCCGTCGGACAGCTTGACCATGTCGATGGTCATCAGATGGCCGACGTTGCGGACCAGCAGCAGGCTGCGGCCGTGCAGGGTGACGCTGCCGGTCGGCGTGGTGTAGACGCGGTCCGGGTTCAGCTTGCGGACGATGGTCTTGTCGCCCTTCGGGAAGCTGGCCTCCAGCGTGCCCTTCATCAGGCCCAGCCAGTTGCGGTAGGCGACGACCTTGTCCTCCGCATCCACGGCGGCGACGGAATCCTCGCAGTCCTGGATGGTCGACAGCGCCGCTTCCAGAACCACGTCGGCGATGCCGGCGGCATCGTCCTTGCCGATCACGCTGCTGCGGTCGATGCGGATTTCGATGTGGGTGCCGTTCTGGACCAGCAGCACGGCCGACGGCGCCGAAGCCTCGCCCTGCCAGCCGACGAAGGCGGCCTTGTCCTTCAGCCCGGTCTTGGCACCGGTCTTCAGCGTCACCGCCAGCGCACCGCCCTCGACCGCGTAGGCGGTGGCGTCGGCATGGCTGCCCTCGGCCAGCGGAACGCTGTCGTCGAGGAACTTGCGGGCCCAGGCGATCACCTGCGCGCCGCGGGCGGCGTCATAGCCGCCGGCCGCAGCGGTGCCGGGGATGGCGTCGGTGCCGTACAGCGCGTCGTACAGGCTGCCCCAGCGCGCGTTGGCGGCGTTCAGGGCATAGCGGGCGTTGGTGATCGGCACCACCAGCTGCGGACCGGCGAGATAGGCGATCTCCGGATCGACGTTGCCGGTTCCGACGGCGAAGTCGCCACCCTCCGGCACCAGATAGCCGATCTCGCGCAGGAACGCCTCATATTCGGCCTGATCGAAGAGCTTGCCACGGCGGGCGGTGTGCCAGGCGTCGATCTGCGCCTGCAGGCTGTCGCGTTTGTCGAGCAGAGCCTTGTTGCGCGGCGCCAGCTCGTGCAGCAGCTGGTCGAGGCCGGTCCAGAGACGGTCGGCGTCGACACCGGTCCCCGGCAGCGCCTCGTCATTGATGAAGTCGTACAGCGGCTTGGCGATTTCGAGGCCGCCACGGCGGATCCAGTTGCTCATCTCGTTGCGTGTCCCATTCTCTTGCGCTCGGTTCGCAGACTCCTCTTCGGGAGTCTTGGTTCATCGGTTATCGCGTCTTCCGCGCGAGCCGGTCAACACAATGTGGCACCGCAGCGTATGGAGAAATGGTAGCAGGCTCCCGGCGCAGGAAACGTGCCCCCCTCACGCCAGCAGATTCAGAACGGGGGCCGGTTGGGCGGTCGAAGCGACGGCGGGGGACACGGCCACGCCATCCGTCCCCTCCCCTTCGCCGCCACCAGACAGCCCGGCGCCACCGGGTGCCTGGCCAAGCTCCTTGCTGGACCCGAAGGCTGCTGCGCGCAGGGCGTTGACCTCCTTCTGGGCGGCATCCACCATCTTGTCGTCGGCCTTGAAACCTTCCCGCCGCTCGCGCCGCCGCTTTTCCGACTCGTCCAGCATGTTGGCGGCCTTCGCCTCGCCGATGATGCGCTTGGAGGTGGCCAGCACCCCTTCCACCCGCTGGCCGAAGGCGTCTGCCTCGCGGTAGCGCGACATCTTCATGGCGTTGTCGGCCATCAATTGCTGGATCATCGCACCGCGTCCGCCGATGCCGCCGGCCGCGGCCCCCGCCGGACCGGTGCCGGTCATCGCCCCGCCGCCCAGGCCCGACAGCACATCCTCCACCAGACGCTGGATGTCGTCCGGCAACGCGCCGTCCTGACCCGCGCCCTGATCCGTAATCACGCCGGCGACATCCGACGCCGCTCCGGCATTGGCCGCCATCAGGTCGGCGGCCGTCTCCGCCGAGGCCCCCTCCCCCGTCGAGAAGCCGATGGTCAGCGACACCTCGGTCTGTTGCAGGGTCAGGCTGGTGGTGCTGCGGGTGATCGTGGTCTCCGACGACAGAATCGTGCCGCCGGTGGCGGCGCTGCTGTCGCCGGGCAGACCCATCTCCGCCGCGGCCTTGATGCCGGCGCCATATTCCTTGGCCGCGCGTCCGGCCTCGCGCGCCAGCAGTGCCGCCTCCCGGGCAAGGGACGCCAGTTTCTGCGGATCGCCCTGGGCGAAGCGCATCGCCAGCTTCAACTCCTCGATCCTGCGTTCGACCTGTTCAAGCCGGGCGGCGGCGGATGCCTTGGAGCCACCGACCCGCCGCGCCTCCTCCAGCGCCGCCTGGGCGGTGGCATGGTCGCTCTGCCATTTTGCGGTGGGCTGGGTCAGCCCCTGCGCGCGCTCCGCCTTCTGGGCGAGCTGGCCTTGGCCGTCCTTCGCCTCAAGCTCCTTCTCCCACGGCTTCTTCGCCTGCTGCAGGCGGAAAAGTCCGGCCTGACCGTCGGCCACAACGCTGAAGACGCTCATGCCGCCACCCTCCGGCCCGGCCGCACCAACTTGTTCGCGGGAAAGTTTAGCACATTCGTGGCTGCTGTCCATTTCGCGCCACACGTGCGTGGAACCCCGAAGGCTTGGCTGGTGTTTCACTTCCCGACACCCGCTTCCGCAACGGGCGGTTTGACGCCGCAGGCGCGGAGCCACGGAAAACCGGAACCCCCGAGGAGGAAAGACAAGATGCCGAACCGCGACATGACCGGCACCGGCGGACCGAACCCGACCGGCTCCACCACCGGAAGTTCCAACATCGGCGACAGCGTCGACGAGATGAAGAAGAGCGTCAACCGTGCCGCCGAAGACGTGATGTCCACCGGACGCGAGACGCTGGGCAACGCCCAGGGGCGCATCCGCTCGCTGCTGGAACAGCAGACCGGCCGTGCCGCCGACCAGTTGGGCGGGGTCGCCAATGCCCTGCACAAGGCTGCCGAGCAGCTGAACCAGGAGAATGGCGGCGTGGCCGCCGATTACGCCGAGCAGGCGGCCGGCCGCGTCGAGCGCGTCGCCGACATGCTGCGCGACGCCAATGTCGACGACATCGTCGGCGAGGTCGAAGGCTTCGCCCGCCGCCAGCCGGAGGTGTTCATCGGCGCCGCCTTCGCCGTCGGCTTCCTCGCCGCGCGCTTCATCAAAAGCTCCAGCGACCGCCGGATGCACCGCGCCTCGACCTCGCGGCAAAGCACAGCCCACCCGTCGCAGAGCGTCCGCACCGCGCGTGGCGCCTCCTATGACACCCCGCGCGACGTGGGGCGCGATATGGGCCGCACGTCCATGCCCAGCCGCGGCATGGCCGGCGGCATCGGTGAATCCGTCAGCCGGAGCACCCCGCCGCAGAGCGCCGACACGCCGACGACCGGTTCCTCCAGCGTGAACACCGCCCATCTGGCCGGCCGCATGGAATCGGAGCGCGGTGCGGAGCGTCTGGGTGAGCCGAAACCGGCCGCCGGCCGCATCGGCATGCCGCTGTCCACCGCCCCGGCCTCGGTCACCGGCCGCAACGCCGCGCCGGCAGCCGATACGGCGCTCGGCACCGGCGCCGTCGGCAGTGCCGGCAGCACCGCGAATTCAGGCACCACCGGCATCAGCGGCACACAGGGCGCCGCCGCCGGCACCGGCCCCTCCACCTCCAAGCCGCAGGGTCAGCGTCCATGAGCGCCGCCGAGAACCGCTATGACGAGCCGCGGGATCCGCGGCAGGACCGGCCGCTCGCCGGCCTGTTCGCCGATCTCGCCCGCGAATCCGCCAACCTCGCCCGATCCGAGATCGCGTTGGCGAAGGCCGAGCTGACCGACAAGGCCACCGAGGCCGCCGGCGGCGTGGCCTTCATCGCCGTCGGCGGACTGGTCGCCTTCGCCGGCGTCCTGGTCCTGCTCGCCGCCGCGGTTCTCGGCCTGTCGAACGTCCTGGCCCCGTGGCTGTCCGCGCTGATCGTCGGCGTGGTGGTTCTGGCGGTGGGCGGCATCCTGGCCTATGTCGGCAAGAACCGGCTGAGCCCCACCAACCTCCGCCCCCGCCGCACCATCAAGACGCTGGACGAGGACAAGCGCTGGGCCAAGTCCCAGCTTGCCCGCTGAGGGGCCGGCCGATGACGGACGACGATCGTCAATCCAAGGATCTAGACGCCCTTGAGGGCGACATCCGCGCCAGCCGCGCGCGCATCGGCGGCACCGTCGAGGCGCTGCGCGACCGCACATCCCGTCTGCGCGACAGTCTGACGCGGTGGTCCCCCCAATCCCTGATGGAGACTTCCATGAAGCACACCTACTCGCCCTCGACGCCGGACACCCCGTCCCAGCGCGCGCACCTGCATCAGAGCGATCGCCCCCAAAGCGATCGCTATGAAAGCGGCCAGACCGTCCATTACAAGCGCCAGCAGTCCCAATCGTTGGGCTCCATCCTGAGCAGCATGACCAGCAACCCGATCCCGCTGGCGCTGGTCGGCATCGGGCTCGGCTGGCTGGCCCTGTCCGGCACCGGCTACGACCGCCGCATCGCCCGGTCCAGCACCATGCGCAACGCCCGCCACCGCATGGGCGACGCCGTGGACTACGCCCGCGAATCGCTGAGCGGCGCCACCGACAGCGTCCGCAACGCCGCCAGTTCGGCCTACGACAGCGCCTCGGGCGCGGTCAGCTCCGCCTACGACAGCGCGTCAGGCACCGTCAGCGGCATGATGGGCGGGTCGGACAACGACCATCCGTCGGGCCGGAGTGACCTGCATAACCAGCGCCAGTCGCAGGGCTATGTCAGCCGCGGCATGTCGCGCCTGTCCTCGATGACGCCGTCGACCGACCATCTGCGCCACCGCGCACACGACATGTCGACCGGCTTCTGGGATCTCGTCGAGGATCACCCCATCGTCGCCGGCGCCATGGGCGTGGCGCTGGGTGCCGCCATCGGTGCCGCCCTGCCGGGCACCCGCTATGAGAACCAGTGGGTCGGCGACTATGCCGACGAGGCGACCGAGCGTGCCAAGTCCATCGCCATGGACGCGCTGGACCGCGGCACCCGCGCCGCCCAGGCGGCCGCCCAGACCGTGGTCGAGTCGGCCAAGGAGGACGTCCGCGACGTCGTGTCGGAGGCCACCAACGCCGCCCGCGAGGAAGTGAAGAAGCCGGGCTGATCCCCGGCTCGCACCGTCTCGCACCAACCCCGCGCCGCTCCCGGCGCGGGGTTTTCCGCATTTGGGGAAGCTTCGCCCCCCGCGACAAACCGCCGCACCACGTCCCGATACCCGCGGCTTGGCAGTGGCGCGACGGCAGGCACCGCGCTATAACCAACTTGCGTTGATGGGTATTGTCGGCGCATCAGCCATGCAAGACTGCGAAAGCCGCGGAAACCCTGCACTTTAATCGACAAACGCCCCTTGCCCCCCGGAGCAATCAGGACTAAATTGGTCCTGTATTCGAAACCGGGGTGAAACGGGGTGCGGGCATGATCCGGCTGAGCAAGCTGACCGACTATGCCATCGTCGTGTTGAGCGAGATGGCGCGCCAGGTCGGCACGGTCCATACCGTCGCCCATCTCGCCGACCGCACCGGCGTTCCGGCTCCCACCGTCGCCAAGCTGATGAAGGCGATGACCCCGGCGGGGCTCACCACCTCGCAACGGGGGGCCGCCGGCGGTTATGCGCTGAGCCGCCCCGCCGACGCAATCTCCATCGCGGAAATCATCACGGCGCTCGACGGTCCCATCGCGCTGACCGCCTGCGTCGACGGCGCCGACAGCCAATGCGGGGTGGAGCAACTTTGCCCCATGCGCGGCGGTTGGGAAAAGGTGAACCGCGCCATCCGCAACGCGCTGGAGGAGGTGACGCTGGCCGACATGATGGCCCCCATCACCTTCCCGGCCCCGGCAGCCGCAACGAACTCCACTGCCGCCCAGCCGGCCCGCCCTGCGCACTGAACGGCGCGCATCGAACAGCATTCTTGAGAAGGACGAGGCAAAGCCATGGCCGCCCAACCGGAAACCGTCGAGCAGGTCCGCGCCGTCACGGAGCAGAAGTACAAGTACGGCTTCACGACCGACATCGAGGCCGACGTCGCGCCGAAGGGCCTGAACGAGGACATCGTCCGCTTCATCTCCGCCAAGAAGGAGGAGCCGGAGTGGCTGCTGGAGTGGCGCCTGAAGGCGTTCCGCGTCTGGCAGACGATGGAGGAACCGGAATGGGCCGCCGTCAGCTTCCCGCCGATCGACTATCAGGACGCGCATTACTATGCCGCGCCGAAAAAGAAGGCCGGGCCGAAGTCGCTGGACGAGGTCGATCCCGAACTGCTGAAGACCTACGAGAAGCTGGGCATCCCCCTGCGTGAGCAGGAGATCCTGGCCGGCGTCGAAGGGTCGGAAGGCAAGAGCCCGGCCATCGCCGTCGACGCCGTGTTCGACAGCGTGTCGGTCGCCACCACCTTCAAGGCGAAGCTGGAGGAGATGGGCATCATCTTCTGCGCGATCTCCGAAGCGGTGCAGAAGCACCCGGAGCTGGTGAAGAAGTATCTCGGCTCGGTGGTGCCCTACACCGACAACTATTATGCGACGCTGAACTGCGCGGTCTTCACCGACGGCAGCTTCGTCTACATCCCCAAGGGCGTGCGCTGCCCGATGGAGCTGTCGACCTATTTCCGCATCAACCAGGCCAACACCGGCCAGTTCGAGCGGACGCTGATCATCGCCGACGAGGGCGCCTACGTCAGCTATCTGGAAGGCTGCACGGCGCCCAAGCGCGACGAGAACCAGCTCCACGCGGCGGTGGTCGAGCTGGTGGCGATGGATGACGCGACCATCAAATATTCGACGGTCCAGAACTGGTATCCCGGCAACGAAGAGGGCGTCGGCGGCATCTACAACTTCGTCACCAAACGTGGCGCCTGCCGCGGCAAGAACTCAAAGATCTCGTGGACGCAGGTCGAGACCGGCTCGGCGATCACCTGGAAATATCCGAGCTGCATCCTGCAGGGCGACAATTCGGTGGGCGAATTCTATTCGGTCGCCATCACCAACAACTTCCAGCAGGCCGACACCGGCACCAAGATGATCCACATCGGCAAGAACACCCGCAGCACAATCGTGTCGAAGGGCATCTCGGCCGGCAAGGCGCAGCAGACCTACCGCGGCCTCGTGAAAATCCTGCCGAAGGCGGAGGGTGCGCGCAACCACACCCAGTGCGACAGCCTGCTGATCGGCGACAAGTGCGGCGCCCACACCGTCCCCTACATCGAGAGCCGCAACCGCTCAGCCCGCATCGAGCATGAGGCGACGACGGCCAAGATCAGCGAGGACCAGCTGTTCTATTGCCGCCAGCGCGGCATCTCGGAAGAGGACGCGGTGTCGCTGATCGTCAACGGCTTCTGCAAGGAGGTCCTTAAGGAACTCCCGATGGAATTCGCCGTGGAGGCCCAGAAGCTGGTGGGCATCAGCCTGGAAGGCAGCGTGGGCTAAGGGCATCTCCCTCCCGCCCACCGAAGGACAACCGACAGAACGTGAAGACCGGACGGCGTGCCGGCGGCCTGAAGAAGACAACGAGGCGAAGACGATGATCGAAATCAAGAACCTGCACGCCACCGTGGACGGCAAGGAAATCCTCAAGGGCGTCGACCTGACGATCCGCCCGGGCGAGGTCCATGCCATCATGGGGCCGAACGGCGCCGGCAAGAGCACGATGTCCTACGTCCTCGCCGGCCGCGACGGCTACGAGGTCACGGAAGGGTCGGTCACCTATTACGGCAAGGACCTGCTGGCGATGGAGCCGGAGGAGCGGGCCGCCGAAGGCGTCTTCCTCGCCTTCCAGTATCCGGTGGAAATCCCCGGCGTCGGCAACACCACCTTCCTCAAGACCGCGATCAACGCGATCCGCAAGTATCGCGGCGAGAAGGAACTGGACGCCATGCAGTTCCTCAAGCTGATCCGCGAGAAGACCAAGGCTCTCGGCATGACCGACGAGATGCTGAAGCGTGCGGTCAATGTCGGCTTCTCCGGCGGCGAGAAGAAGCGCAACGAGACCCTCCAGATGGCAGTCCTTGAGCCGAAATTCGCCATCCTCGACGAGACCGACAGCGGGCTGGACATCGACGCGCTGAAGATCGTCGCCGAGGGCGTCAACGCGCTGCGCTCCCCGGAGCGCTCGATGCTGGTCATCACCCATTACCAGCGCCTGCTCGACTACATCGTCCCCGATTATGTCCACGTTCTGGCCGCCGGCCGCATCGTGAAGTCGGGCGGCAAGGAACTGGCGCTGGAGCTGGAGAAGAACGGCTACCGCGACTTCGGCGCGAGCGAGGCGGCGTGATGACGGCACACCATTCCCCGCTCCACCCCATGACCTACTCGACGCGCGGTGCCGATCCGGCGACGGCGCCGGCCTTCCTGGCCCCGCTCGACCAGATGGGCGCCGGCCTGCCCGGCAGCGGCCTGTCCTGGCTGACCGAGTTGCGCGCCGCCGGCCGCGAGCGCTTCGCCGCCGTCGGCCTGCCGACGATCAGGAACGAGAGCTGGCGCTACACCAACCTGCGCGATCTCGCCAAGACCAGCTTCCAGCCGGCCGCCCCGGCGGCGGCCATCATCGACCTACTGCCGACCGTGCGGGCCGAGGGGCAGGACGGTCCGCGTCTGGTCTTCGTCGACGGCCGCTTCCGCGCCGACCTGTCGTCGGTCGAGGGCCTCCCGCCGGGTGTGGACCTGCTGAGCATCGCCGCGGCGCTCAACAGCCATGGCGATCTGCTGGCCGACCATATCGGCCGCCTCGCCGCGGCGGACGACCGTCCCCTGGTCGCGCTGAACAGCGCCTATCTCGCCGACGGCCCGGTCCTGCATGTGCCGGCCGGCGTCCAGGTCGAGCGTCCCATCGAACTGGTCTTCGTCTCGGTCGGATCGGAGGCGCAGGCGACCTCCTGCCACCCGCGCAGCCTGCTGATCGCGGAGGCAGGCTCCAAGGCGGTGGTGATCGAACATCATGTCGGCCGTGGCGCCGGCACGACGCTGGCGAACCCCACATTGGCGAACCACGTCACCGAGGTCTTCGTCGGCGAGGGCGCCACCCTGCATCATTACAAGTCGCAACGCGACGGGGCCGGCGCCATCCACCTGTCGCACATCGCGGCGACGGTGGCGACCGGCGGCTGCTACGACAATTTCATCCTGACGACCGGTGCGAAGCTGTCGCGCAACGAGGTGGTCAGCCGCCTGGATGGCACCGACGCGCGGACGCATGTCAGCGGCGGCTATCTGGTCCGCGGCAGCCAGCATGCCGACACCACCACGCTGATCGTCCACGCCAAGCCCAACGGCACCAGCCGCGAGGTCTACAAGGGCGTCATCGGCGACACGGCGCGCGCGGTGTTCCAGGGCAAGATCACCGTCTGCCCGGACGCCCAGAAGACCGACGGCTATCAGCTGAACCGCGCCCTGCTGCTGTCCGACGGCGCCGAGATCGACAGCAAGCCGGAACTGGAAATCCACGCCGACGACGTGAAGTGCAGCCACGGCTGCACCGCGGGCGAGTTGGACGACGATGCGCTGTTCTACCTGCGCGCCCGCGGCATCGACCGCGACACCGCCCAGGGCCTGCTGATCGGCGCCTTCCTGTCGGAATCCCTTGAGGAAATCGCCGAAGAGTCGATCCGCGACGCCTTCCAGGGGATCGTGGCCGGCTGGCTGGAGGAGCAGAAGTAACCATGTCCGATGCCATCCTGAACCAAGCCTACGACGTGCAGCGGGTGCGGGAGGATTTTCCCATCCTCGCCCGCAGCGTCCACGCCAGGAAGGGAAAGCCCGGCAAGCCGCTGGTCTATCTGGACAGCGGGGCGTCCGCCCAGAAGCCGCGTCAGGTCATCCAGGCCATGACCCGCTTCCTGGAGGAGGATTACTCCAACATCCACCGCGGCGTGCATTTCCTGTCGCAGACCGCGACCGACCAGTTCGAGGCGGTGCGCACCAAGGTCGCGCGCTTCCTGAACGCGCCGAACGACCGCTGCATCGTCTTCACCCGCAGCTCGACCGAGGCGATCAACCTCGTCGCCAGCAGCTATGGGCGGACCTTCCTGAACGAAGGCGACGAGGTCATCCTGTCGATCATGGAGCATCACGCGAACATCGTTCCGTGGCAGTTGCTCCAGGCCGAGAAGAAGATCGTCATCAAGGTCGTGCCCTGTGACGAGGACGGCGTCCTCGACATGGACGCCTACCGCAGCCTGCTGTCCGACCGCACCAGGCTGGTGGCGATCACCCACTGCTCCAACGTGCTGGGCACCGTCACCCCGGCCAAGACCATCGCCAGGCTGGCGCATGAGTGTGGCGTGCCCGTCCTGTTCGACGGCAGCCAGGCGGTGGTGCACGGCACGGTCGACGTGCAGGACATCGACGCCGACTTCTACGTCTTCACCGCGCATAAGCTTTATGGCCCGACCGGCCTCGGCGTGCTCTACGGCAAGTACGACCTGCTGAAGAAGATGCCCCCCTACCAGGGCGGCGGCGACATGATCGAGAGCGTCAGCTTCGAAGGCACCACCTTCAAGGCTCCGCCGTCGCGCTTCGAGGCCGGTACCCCGCCGATCACCGAGGTCATCGGCCTGGGCGCCGCCATCGACTATGTCAAGGCGCTGGGCCGCGACGCCATCGCCGCGCACGAGCATGACCTGCTGCAATACGCCACCCAGCAGCTGTCGCAGGTCGAAGGGCTGCGCATCGTCGGTACCGCCCCCGGCAAGGGGCCGATCATCTCCTTCGCACTGGAGGGGGTGCACCCGCACGACGTCGGCACCATCGTCGACCAGTATGGCGTCGCCGTGCGCGTCGGCCGCCATTGCGCCGAGCCGCTGGCCGAGCGTTTCGGCGTCGGACCGACCGTTCGCGCCTCGTTCGGCCTCTACAACACCCGGGAGGAGGCCGACGCCCTCGTCCAGTCCCTCCAAGCGGTCAAGGAGTTCTTCGGAGCATGATGGACGATCTGCGCGAGCTGTATCAGGAAGTGATCCTGGACCACGGCAAGAATCCCCGCAACTTCCGCCATCCCGACGACGCCAATCGCGAGGCGAAGGGTGAGAACCCGATGTGCGGCGACCGCTTCATGGTCTATCTGACCCTGAAGGACGGGGTGGTGGACGATGTGGCCTTCCAGGGTCGCGGCTGCGCCATCTCCACCGCCAGCGCCTCGATGATGACCGAGCTGGTGCATGGCAAGACGGCGGCGGAGGCGGAAAAGCTGTTCCACGCCTTCCACGAGCTGTGCACCCAGGACGAACCCGACATCCCCGAGGGTGTCGATGACGAGACCATGGAAAAGCTGATGGTGATGTCCGGCGTGCGCCAGTTCCCGGTGCGGGTGAAATGCGCGACGTTGGCTTGGCACGCAATGAATGCGGCCCTCCACGGCGAGGCCGCGGCCTCCAGCGACCAGTATTGAGGCAAGGGGAATCGACATGCCCGATGAAGCCCTGACCCAACGCCCGATGGCTCCCAATCCGGCTGAAGCCGAGGCGCAGCTGAAGGCGGAAGCCGCGACCCAGGCGACCACGGAGGAGTCCAAGGACTTCGCTCCGATGCCGAAGCCGCCCGAAGGCTACGACCCGCGGGAAGAGTTGATGGACCGTGTCGTTGCGGCCATCAAGACCTGCTACGACCCGGAAATCCCGGTCGACATCTGGGAACTTGGTCTGGTCTACCGTGTGGACATGGATGGTCAGCGCAATGTCGAGATTGATATGACGTTGACCAGCCCCATGTGTCCGGTGGCCGGCGAACTGCCGGAGCAGGTGCGTCAGGCCGTGCTGGGCGTCGAGGACGTCAACGAGGTCAAGATCGAGCTGGTGTGGGAGCCCCCGTGGCACCAGGGCATGATGTCCGAGGAAGCCCGCCTGCAACTGGATATGTTCTGAGCCGTATTAGGAGACCGTCACCATGGCCCGTTCCCTCCCCAAGGCGCTCACGATCACCGACGCCGCCGCGGAGCGCGTCAAGGCGCTGATGTCAAAGGCCACCGACGACATGGTCGGCCTGCGCATCGGCGTGAAGGCGCGCGGCTGCTCCGGCCTCAGCTACGACGTTCAGTATGCCAAGGAGAAGATGAAGTTCGACGAGGTGGTGGAGGACAAGGGAGTCACCATCCTGATCGACCCGGCCGCCGTCATGTTCCTGATCGGCAGCGAGATGGACTATGTCGACGACAAGTTCCAGACCGGCTTCGTCTTCAAGAACCCCAACGAGAAGGGCCGCTGCGGCTGCGGCGAGAGCTTCCACGTTTGATCGTTGGTGACGCCCTCTCCCGCCCTGGGAGAGGGAGAATCCCCCCTCAAGACATCGGATTTGCCGGCTTCGGCATCTCCGGCAGCGGGATGAACTCGCCGTTGTCGAGATCCGGCAGTTTCATCCGCCCGGCCCGCCAATCCGCCTTCGCCTGCTCGATCCGCTCCTTCGACGACGATACGAAGTTCCAGTCGATGAAGCGCTGCCCCAGCGGCTCGCCGCCGATCGCCATCACGATGGCCTGCGTCGCCGCAGTCAGATCCGCCGGGTGCCCCGAGGCGAAGACCACCATCCGCCCCGCCTCGAAGCGCTGTCCGTCGACCTCCACCGCGCCCGCCACCACATAGGCGGCGCGCTGCCAGCCCTCCTCCGGCAAGGACACGTGGACACCGGGGGCGAGATCCCAATGAATGTAGAACAGGGGTGAATGGGTCTTCACCCCGGCCTTTGCCCCAAAGGCCTCGCCCGCAACCAGCCGGCCGCGCACGCCTCCCTCCTCGAACAGCGGCAGATCGCCGGTGCCGTAATGGGCGAAGGCCGGGTCGGTCTCCTCATCCGCCTCCGGCAGGGCGACCCAGGCCTGGATGCCGTGCATCGCTCCGCCCTCCATCCGGGCGCGCTCGAAGCGCTCCGAATGGGTGATGCCTCGCCCGGCGGTCATCCAGTTCACCTCACCCGGCCGGATCGGCTGTTCGGACCCCACGCTGTCGCGGTGCATGATCTCGCCCTCGAACAGGTAGGTGACGGTGGAAAGGCCGATGTGCGGGTGCGGGCGCACGTCGACGTCGCGGGGAAGGCCCGGCTGGAAATCGACCGGTCCCATATGGTCGAAGAAGACGAAGGGGCCGACCATCCGGCGCTGAACGAAGGGCAGAACACGCCCGACCTCAAAACCGCCAAGGCTCTTGCGGCGCTGTTCGATCACCAGATCCAGCATGGCTATTCCTCCCGAGGTTCACGTGTTCTGGGTTCAGGCGTTCGGATCGCGCGGCACGGTCTGGATGACCTCGAATCCCTCAAACTCCGGCGGTCCGACATAAAGCGGCTTGCGGGCACCCGCGTTGCCATGGGCATTGCGGAACGCTTCCGACCGCGTCCAGTCCAGGAACGCCGCTTCCGATTCCCACACGGTGTGGGAGGAATAGAGCCGGTATTCCTCCCGGTCCGGTCCCCGCAGCATGTGGAACTCGACGAAGCCCGGCACCTTGTGCAGATGCACCTCGCGGTTCAGCCAGACCTCCTCGAACTCCTGTTCGGCCCCATGGCGGACCTTGAAACGGTTCATCGCGATGAACATGCGGCTTTCCTCATGCTTCCTGGCCGACAGGCCCGTTCCGGTCGAGGATAGAGGTTGGGAGCAGCGGCCGGCAATCAAGCAGATGCAGCCTTGCCGAATGGCCGGACCGCCGCGCGCCCGGAGCGCTGGCGCAGCCGGATTTGCAAATATCATCAGTGGTTTGGAACCTGTTTTCTCGGACACCCCACAGGCGCTCCATGGGTTGGGATAAGATGCGGACCGACTTGCCCCGCCGCGGACAGCCCCACATTCCCGAAACCCGGCTTTCTCCGCTCACTGCCGTCCCGTCAGCTCTTTCCTTCCGCCGAATGGACGGTGGAACACAATCCAAAAAAGGTTCCACAGTGTTTCAAACGTGCAGCCGGTAAGGGTCAGCCGTGTATGGACGGCCAATGACGTTAAGCTCTAATATACGCAAAAGAGGTACAACGACCGCGGGCCGGGCGACCGGTCCAGTGGCCGGGGGGATCGAAATGACTGCAACAGTCCCGATGCGGACAGGAGCGGCGCAAGGCCGCGTGAAGCCGCCCGGCGCCATCGCAACATTGCTGACCCTTGTGGTTCCCTTCCTTCTGCTTCTGGAGGCCTCCCGCTTTTCCGGTGCGATGGAGCTGGCGCACTACCTGCCACTGCACAGCTTCTTCGAGATGTTCTCGATCTCCGTCGCCACGCTGATCTTCGCCATCGGCTGGCATTCCCACACCGACGAGACGCCGCCGGCCCTGCTGGCACTGTCCACCGGCTTCCTCGGGATAGCGCTGCTCGATTTCGGGCATCTGCTGTCCTATGCCGGGATGCCGGATTTCGTAACGCCATCCAGCCCGGAAAAGGCCATCGCCTTCTGGCTCGGCGCCCGGCTGATGGCGGCGCTGGCGCTGCTGATGGCGGCTTTGCTGCCCTGGCGGGCGGGGTCCGCGCCGATGTTGCGCTACCCGCTGATGGGTGCGGTTCTGCTGACGACCGCGGCGATCTTCTGGATGGTGCTGTGGCATCCCGACCTGCTGCCGCGCACTTATGTGGACGGACAAGGACTGACGCCGCTTAAGGTGGCGGCCGAATATGGGCTCGTCCTGCTCTATGCCGGGGCTGCCCTGATCTTTTACCGCCGCCGGCGCGACGCCCGCACGCTGGATGTCCACCGCTTGGTGATCGCCGCCGTCGCCATTGCGATCAGCGAACTGTGCTTCACGCTCTATCTCAGCGTCTACGACCTCGCCAACGTTGCCGGGCATGTCTACAAGGTCATCGGCTACTGGTATCTCTACCGCGCGGTGTTCGTCACCGCAGTCCATCACCCCTATGACGCCCTGCACCACTCCCAGCGCGACCTCTGGCGGGAGAAGGAGCAGGCGCGCGTTACCCTGCTGTCGATCGGCGACGGGCTGATCGCCACCGACACCGGTGGCCGGGTCACCCTGATGAACCCGGTGGCGGAACGGCTGACCGGCTGGATGGGAACCGAGGCCACCGGGCGGCCGATCGCCGACGTGTTCGACATCGAGAATGCCGAAACCGGGGAACGGGTGCCGGTGCCGGTCCAGCAGGTGCTGGAAAACGGCGCAATGGTCGGTCTCGCCAATCACACCGTGCTGGTGGCGCGCGGCGGAACCCGCAGCCACATCGCCGACATGGCCTCCCCCATCCGCGACCGCGACGGCACGCTGCATGGCGTCGTCATGGTCTTCCAGGACGTCACCGAGACCTATGCCAGCCGGGAAGCGCTGAAGGACAGCCTGTCGCTGAACACCGGCATTCTGGAAAGTGCCGCCTGCGGCATCATCGCCACCACGCTCGATGGCGTCGTCCGTGTCTTCAACCGCGAGGCGGAGCGCATCTTCGGCTATCCGGCGGCGGAGATGATCGGCACCGCCGACCTGCCGCGCCTGTATGACCGGGACGAGCTGCGCGCCCATGCCGACGGTCTCGCCATCGAACTCGACCGTCCGGTCGAGGCCGATTTCGCGGCACTGGTCGCCCGCACCCGCTGCAGCGGCCGGCCGGAGACCGGGGAATGGACCGGCTTGCGCAAAAACGGTGCCCGCATCTCGGTCTCGACGGTCACCAGCGTTCTTCGCGACAGCGGCAATGCTGTTCGCGGCTACCTGACCGTGGTGATGGACATCACCGAGAGAAAGCGGGCGGAGCGTCAGATCGAAAGTCTCGCCTATTACGACCCGCTGACCAACCTGCCGAACCGCCGTCTGCTGCTGGAGCATCTCGACGTTCATCTACGGGCGGCCCGGCAGAGCGGACGGTGCGGCGCGCTGATGTTTCTCGATCTTGATGATTTCAAGGGATTGAACGACGCCCGCGGCCACATTGCCGGCGATGCGCTGCTGCGCGAACTCGCGGCGCGGCTCACCGCCACCCTGCGCAAGGGCGATGTTGTCAGCCGGCTGAGCGGCGACGAGTTCGTCATCCTGCTGCCCGACCTCGGCGAAACGGTGGTCGAAGCCGCCGCGATTGCCTGGCGTGTGGCGGAAAAGCTCCGGCTGGTCGTCGCCGAGCCCTTCCGTCTCGACTGCTGCGAACACAGCATCTTCGCCAGCATCGGCCTGACGGTCTTCCCCAAGACGCCGGACGAGTCGGTGGAGGATCTGCTGAAGCAGGCGGATACCGCCATGTACGCTGCCAAGGATGGCGGGCGGAACACCATCCGCGACTATGATCCGGCGATGCTGGTGGATGCCCAGGCCCGTCTGCTGCTGCTGCAGGACCTGCGCAAGGCGATCGATGCGGGGGAATTCACCCTGTTCCTCCAGCCGCAGACCCGCGCCGACGGCACGCTGGTGGCGGCGGAGGCGCTGATCCGCTGGCAGCATCCGCAGCGCGGCTTCGTCGCCCCCGGCGCCTTCATCGCGGTGGCGGAGGAATCGGGCCTGATCCTGCCGCTGGGCGACTGGATTCTGATGGAAGCCTGCCATGTGCTGCGCCGGCTGGCTGATGCCGGCAGCGACTGCCACCTGTCGGTCAACATCAGTCCGCGCCAGTTCCGCCAGCAGACATTCTGCGCCGGCGTCATCAGCGCTCTGCGCGCCACCCGCACCGACCCGCGCCGCCTGACGCTGGAGATCACCGAAGGCATCGCGGTGGGCGACTGCGCCGACACCGTCGCCAAAATGTCGGAGCTTGCCGCCTTCGGCGTCTCCTTCTCGCTGGACGATTTCGGCACCGGCTTCTCTTCGCTGTCCTACCTGACGCGGCTGCCGGTGGGAGAAATCAAGATCGACCGCTCCTTCGTCCAGGATGTCGACAGCAACAGCCATAATGCCGTGCTGGTGGAAACCATGCTGTCGATCGCCAGCCGCCTGGGCCTGAAGGCGGTGGCGGAAGGGGTGGAGACCACGGCGGAGCGGGATTTCCTGAAAGATTGTGGCTGCACGATCTTCCAGGGCTACTACTTCGACCGGCCGATGTCCGTCGAAGATTTCATCAACAAATACGCAAGAGAACCGGCCCACGCATGAAAACGGGGCCGGCCTTCCGGATGCTTTACTTCTGGGCCAACATCTTGGGCTGGCCATTGCTCCAGATATACATGACATAATTCGGCTTGGTGATATCGCCCTTCTTGTCGAACTCCACCGAACCGACGACCGTGTCATAGCTGCCGGAATGCAGGGTCTTGGCCAGCTTCCCGCTGTCGGCGCTGCCGGCCTTCTGCAAGCCTTCGGCGATCACCTGGACCGCGGCATAGCTGTAGAAGGCGAAGTTGCCCGGCTCCGGCAGGCCGGCCTTCTTGAAGGAGGCGATCAGCTCCTGCGCCTTGGGATCGCTCGCCGCCGACGGGCTGTCGGTGTACAGCGTGCCCTCGCCGGCGGGGCCGGTGATCGACCAGTATTCCTGATTGTTCAGGCCGTCACCGGCGATGAACTGCGGCTTCATCCCCTGCTCCTGTGCCTGACGGACGATCAGGCCCAGTTCCGGATGGTATCCGCCATAGTAAACGGCATCGACGCCCTTGTCCTTCAGGCTGGTGATCAGCGCCGAGAAGTCCTTCTCGCCGGCGGTGACCGACCCACGATAAGCGACCTTGCCGCCGGCCTTCTCCAGCGTCTCCACCACGACGTCGGCCAGCCCCTTGCCATAGGCCTGCTTGTCGTCGAGCACGGCGATGTTCTTGCCCTTGAAAGTCTGGGCCAGATAGGTGCCGGCAACCACGCCCTGCTGGTCGTCACGGCCGCAGACGCGGAAGATGTTCGGATGGCCCTTGGCGGTCAGCAGCGGGTTGGTGGCGGTCGGGGTGACCATCACCACGCCCTCCTCCTGGTAGACGTCGGCCGCCGGGATGCTGGCGCCGGAGCAGAGATGGCCAACCACGGCCGTCACCTTCTCGCGCACGAACTGATTGGCGACCGCCACCGCCTGACGCGGATCGCAGGCATCGTCGCCCACCTTCAGCACCAGCTTCTGGCCCAGCACGCCGCCCTTGGCGTTGATGTCCGCGACCGCCTGCTTGGCACCATACACCGACTGCTCGCCCAGCGCCGCGACCGGTCCGGTCGTCGCCGTGCCCAGGCCGATCACGATATCGGCCTGCGCCGTGCCGAAGCCGGCCAGCAGCGCCGTCGCGCTGACGAAGGAAAGGACGGTGAGACGCATGATTGGTTCTCCCAGGATGACCATTTTGTGCGGGACCATGTCCGCCGGCCCCGACATGTTTTCATTTCTGACCGATACGACAGGATTTTAAAAGGGCGATCATAGGTTTCGCAGCGCTCCGACAGCAGCCGCGACGGTTCGTCGCCATCAAAAATGGCTCACTATTTGAGCCATTGCAAAATTATTTGACACATTTTTCCTGCTGAGCCAGCATCCCGGCAAGTGGGCTCTGCGGAACGGGCAACAGGCGAAGCAATGGCGGTGACAGAGGTGGCGGAATCCGAGCACGAAAAGCCGCGGGGAACAGGAACGCAGACCCTGCTGCGCGGCCTGGCGCTGCTCGACTGCGTGGCTGCCGGAATCGGAGACGTCAAGGGAATCGCGGCCCGGCTGGGCACGCCGCGCAGCACAACCAACCGCATGCTCGCCAGTCTGGTGGCGGAAGGATATCTCCACCACATCCCGTACAAGGGCTATCTGCTGGGCCCGAAGCTGATCCAACTGGGCATGACGGCGTTGGAACAGCGTCCGCTGGTCGCCATCGCCCGCCCGCATCTAGAACAGCTTGCCCGGACCACCGGCGACACCATCCATCTTGGGGTGGAGGAGCATGGCGAGGTCTTTTACCTCGACAAGATCGCCGGCACCCGTGGGCTGGAGATGCGCTCCTGCACCGGACAACGGATGCCGCTCGCCTCCACCGGTCTGGGAAAGGCACTCATGCTGGGGATGCCACCGGACCGTTGGCCGGCACTCCATGCGCTGGCCCGCCCAGCCGGCTTGCGGGACGGCCGGCCACGTCCAGCCGGCTGGCTGGAATTCGAGGCGCAGATGAACCGCTACGTCGCCCAGGGCTGGGCGATGGATTTGGAAGAGAACGAACTCGGCATCCGCTGCGTGTCCGCACCGCTGCGCGATGGCCGGACGCAGGTGGTGGGGGCGATCAGCGTCGCCAGTGCCGTGCCTTATATGCCCGAAGACCGAATGGCCGCATTGGGACCACTGGTCCGCACGACGGCCGAGGCAATTTCCAAGGACCTGGGATGGACCGCTCCGTGACCTCCTCGAATGGACTTACCATCGGCGCTCCGGTGCTGATCGCGCTGGATTGGGGAACGTCGAGCCTGCGCGGCTTCCTGATGGACAGCTACGCCCGCATCCTCGCCGAACGGTCGAGCTCCCACGGCATCCAGAACCTGCCACAGCCCGGCGCCGCCGGCTTCGAGGCGGCGTTGACCGGTCTGTGCGGCGACTGGCTGGATGCCCACCCCGCCCTGCCGGTCGTGGCCGGCGGCATGGTCGGCAGCGCCCAGGGCTGGGTCGAGGCCCCCTATGTCGCCACACCGGCCGACGCCATGGTTCTGGCCAACAAATCGACCCACGTCATCATGGCGACCGGCCGCCGGGTCCTGATCGCACCGGGTGTGCTGCACGATCCTGCCGATGGCACTCCCGATGTGATGCGGGGAGAGGAGATCCAGATCGCCGGGGCGGTGGCGGAGAATGCGGGCTGGGGCCGCAACGCCTGCGTCGCCATGCCCGGCACCCATTCAAAATGGGTGCGGATCTCCGACGGCCGGATCACTGGCTTTACGACCTACATGACAGGCGAGCTGTTCGCGGTCCTGAAGACCCATTCTCTGCTCGGCCGCCTGATGCCGGCGGGAGTGGACGCCAAGGCGGAGGATGAGGAGGAGGCCTTCGCCATCGGCCTCCGCGCTGCCCAGTCCGCCGGACCGGGCGACCTGCCCCACCAGCTGTTCGCCACCCGCAGTTTGGGGCTGACGAAACGCCTGCCGGCGGAGGCGCTGGCGCATTACCTGTCGGGCCTGCTGATCGGGCACGAACTGCGGTCGGGATTGGCTCTGCTTGCGGAGATGTCGGCCGGCACGCCGCTGTTGCTGATCGGTGATCCGGGGCTTTGCCGCCGCTACACCCGCGGACTTGCCGCCTTCGGCATTACACCCACGGCGCAACTCGGCAATACCGCGCCGCGGGGACTGTTCCAGTTCGCCGCGGCTGCGGGACTGCTGCCATCGCTTTCGGCCAACTCCTCCAGCATCAAGAGCACACCATGACGCAACTTTCGCTTCCCGCCCGCTTCGACAGCGCCTTCGCCGCCCTGCCGCTGGTCGCCATCCTGCGTGGCCTGACCCCGGTGGAGGCGGAGCCCGCGGGACGTGCACTCTACGACGCCGGCTTCCGGCTGATCGAAGTGCCGTTGAATTCGCCCGATCCTTTCGACAGCATCGCCGCCATCCGCGACGCGCTGCCAAAGGATGCCTTGGTCGGGGCCGGAACCGTCCTGGCCCTTGATCAGGTCGATCAACTGGCCGACATCGGTGCCGATCTGGTGGTGATGCCGCATGCCGACACTGCGATCATCCGCGCTGCCAAGTCGCGGTCGATGATCTGCGTTCCCGGCGTCGCCACGGCGACGGAAGCTTTCGCGGCGCTTGCCGCCGGCGCCGACGCTCTGAAGCTGTTCCCGGCGGAACAGATCGCTCCGCCGATCGTGAAGGCCCTGCGCGCGGTCGTGCCGTACAGCGTGCGCCTGCTTCCCGTCGGCGGCATCACGCCGGACAATATGCGGCCTTACCGAGCGGCGGGTGCCGCCGGTTTCGGACTGGGCTCGGCCCTCTACAGCCCCGGCCTGCCGGTGGCGGAACTGGCCACCCGCGCCACACGCTTTGTCCAAGCCTGGGCGGCCGATTCTGCCAAGCAGTAGCCGCCACCGACCGATCTGCTATAAGGCGATGCTGGAGCGTCCGGCCATACTTGACCGGACGCACGGAAGCGGAATGGAAGGACAGAGGGTATGCCCGCCTACGTCATGCTGTTTGTGGCTGCCGCGCTGCTCCTCCGTCTGTCCACGCTTTATGTGTCGGTGAAGCATGAAAAGGCGCTGAAGCTGGCTGGCGCCACCGAATACGGCGCGGGCAACAGCGTAATGCTGGCACTGGCCCACACCGCTTTCTACATTGCCGCGATTGCCGAAGGCGCCCTACGCGCGGCGCCTTGGAACGACGCGCTTTCCTGGCTGGGTATGGGACTCTATGGGCTGGCCGCGCTGGCGCTGCTGGCCGTTATCCGCTCGCTCGGGCCGCTCTGGACGATCAAGATCATCGTCAGCCAGAGCCATCGGCTCGTCCGCAGCGGTCTGTTCCGGCTGGTCCGCCACCCGAACTACCTCCTCAACATCCTCCCGGAACTGGTTGGCTTCGCATTGGCCCTCAATGCGCCGGTGACACTGGTCATCGGCGTCCCACTTTACCTGATCCCGCTTTTCATCAGAGTTCGGCAGGAAGAGGCGGCAATGCGCCGTCATTTCAGCGACTACGCCTGACCGCAGGGAACATGGCGGCAGGACAAGCGCCACTCCCTGCTGTTGTCTGAAAGGACACAGGTGGGAGAGGAACGACCATGGCCCCGCAGATTCCGTTGTCGGAGGACAGCAGCGCGATCGACTTGGCGCTTGACGCATTGCGCGGCGACCACACGCACGAGATCGCAGCCGACCTCGCCTATCGGCGGCTCGGCATCGTCAATGTGGTGTTCTGGGGACCGCCGGGTGCCGGCGACCGCGGCTGGGTGCTGGTCGATGCCGGGCTGATCGGCACCAAGGGATTCATCCGCTCAGCCGCGGCGGAGCGGTTTGGCCGCGTCTCCCGGCCGGCGGCCATCGTCCTGACCCACGGCCATTTCGACCATGTCGGCGTGCTGGAGGATCTGGCGGAGGAATGGGATGCGCCGGTCTACGCCCACCCGCTGGAGCATCCCTATCTGAACGGTCAGGCCGCCTACCCGCCCGGCGATCCGTCGGTCGGCGGCGGGGCGATGGCGGCACTGGCACGCTTCTATCCGCGCAAGCCGGTGGATGTCGGAGCGCGCCTGCGCGCCCTGCCGGACGACGGCTCAGTGCCGGGGATGCCGGGATGGCGCTGGATACACACGCCGGGACACAGCGTCGGCCATGTCTCCTTCTGGCGGGAGCAGGACCGTTCGATGATCGTCGGTGACGCCTTCGTCACCACGGGCCAGGAATCGGTCTATGCAGTGGCGGTGCAGCGGGCCGAGATGCACGGGCCGCCAATGTATTTCACCGTCGAATGGGACAAGGCTCGGGAATCGGTCGCCCGGCTGGCGGCCCTGGAACCCGAACTGCTCATCGCCGGCCATGGGGAGCCGATGCGGGGTGCCGAAATGCGTGCCGCCCTGCACAAGCTGGCCGAAGAGTTCGACAGGATCGCCATCCCGCGGCGGGGGATCTATCTGGAAAAGCCGTCGCGGGCGGAGGACCGCAGCGCCTATTGCGCACCCTGAAGCTCCAGAGTGACGAAAAACCCCGCCGGATCGCTCCGGCGGGGTTTTTCGTCACCGACCGCTGCGTCCGACGATCAGGCCGGGACGGCGACCTTTTCCGCGACTTCCTGGAAAGCCGGGATCTGGTCGAAGTTCATGTAGCGGTAGATGTCGCCAGCCGACTTGTTCACCACGCCGACCTGGGCGAGATACTCCTCGGTGGTCGGGATCTTGCCCAGCAGCGCCGCGACGGCGGCCAGTTCGGCCGACGACAGGTAGACGCGGGTGTCGATGCCCAGACGGTTCGGGAAGTTGCGGGTCGAGGTCGAGACGGCGGTCGAGCCCTTGCGGACCTGCGCCTGGTTGCCCATGCACAGCGAGCAGCCCGGCATCTCCATGCGGGCGCCGGCCTTGCCGAGGGTGGCGTAATAGCCTTCCTCGGTCAGCATCATCGCGTCCATCTTCGTCGGCGGGGCGATCCACAGGCGGGTCGGGATGTCCGAATTCCCGTTCAGGATCTTACCGGCGGCACGGAAGTGGCCGATGTTGGTCATGCAGGAGCCGATGAACACCTCATCGATCTTGTCGCCGGCGACTTCGGACAGCGTCTTCACGTCGTCCGGATCGTTCGGGCAAGCCAGGATCGGCTCCTTGATGTCGGCCAGATCGATCTCGATCACCGCGGCGTATTCGGCGTCGGCGTCCGGACGCAGCAGCTGCGGATCGGCGATCCACGCCTCCATCGCCTTGATGCGGCGCTCCAGGGTGCGCGCATCGGCGTACCCGTTGGCAATCATCCACTTCATCAGCGTGATGTTGGAGTTCATGTACTCGATGATCGGCTCCTTGTTCAGGAGCACGGTGCAGCCCGCCGCCGAGCGCTCGGCCGAGGCGTCGGTCAGCTCGAACGCCTGCTCGACCTTCAGGTCGGGCAGACCTTCGATCTCCAGCACGCGACCGGAGAAGATGTTCTTCTTGCCCTTCTTCTCGACCGTCAGCAGGCCGGCCTTGATCGCGTAGAGCGGGATGGCGTTGACGAGGTCACGCAGGGTGACGCCCGGCTGCATTTCGCCCTTGAAGCGGACCAGCACCGATTCCGGCATGTCCAGCGGCATGACGCCGGTGGCGGCGGCGAAGGCGACCAGACCGGAGCCGGCCGGGAAGCTGATGCCGATCGGGAAGCGGGTGTGGCTGTCGCCGCCGGTGCCGACGGTGTCCGGCAGCAGCAGGCGGTTCAGCCAGGAGTGGATGACGCCGTCGCCCGGACGCAAGGACACACCGCCGCGGGTGGAGATGAAGTCCGGCAGCTCATGGTGGGTCTTGACGTCCACCAGCTTCGGATAGGCGGCGGTGTGGCAGAAGGACTGCATCACCAGATCGGCCGAGAAGCCCAGGCAGGCCAGATCCTTCAGCTCGTCGCGGGTCATCGGGCCGGTGGTGTCCTGCGACCCGACCGTGGTCATCTTCGGCTCGCAATAGGTGCCGGGACGCACACCCTTGCCTTCCGGCAGGCCGCAGGCGCGGCCGACCATCTTCTGGGCCAGCGTGTAGCCCTTGCCGGTGTCGGCCGGAGCGGCCGGCTGGCGGAACAGCTCCGACGCCGGCAGGCCGAGCGCCTCGCGGGCGCGAGCGGTCAGGCCGCGGCCGATGATCAGCGGGATGCGGCCGCCGGCACGCACCTCGTCGAAGATCACCTCGGAGCGGACGGTGAATTCGGCGATGACCTCGCCGTTCTTCAGCGCCTTGCCCTCATAGGGGCGCAGCTCGATGACGTCGCCCATCTCCATCTTGTTGACGTCGAGTTCGATGGGCAGGGCGCCGGCGTCTTCCATGGTGTTGAAGAAGATCGGGGCGATCTTGGTGCCGAGGCAGACGCCGCCGAAACGCTTGTTCGGGACGAAGGGGATGTCCTCGCCGGTGAACCACAGCACCGAATTGGTGGCGGACTTGCGCGAGGAGCCGGTGCCGACCACGTCGCCGACATAGGCGATCAGGTTGCCCTTCTGCTTCAGCGCTTCCAGCTGCCTGGTCGGGCCGCGCTGGCCCGGCTCGTCGGCCTCGATGCCCGGGCGCGGGTTCTTCAGCATGGCGAGCGCGTGCAGCGGGATGTCCGGACGGCTCCAGGCGTCGGGGGCCGGCGACAGGTCGTCGGTGTTGGTCTCGCCCGACACCTTGAAGACGGTCAGGGTCATCGAGGCCGGGACTTCCTGACGCGAGGTGAACCACTCGGCATCGGCCCAGGACTGCAGCACCGCCTTGGCGTTGGCGTTGCCCTTGTCGGCCAGCTCCTTGACGTCGTGGAAGAAGTCGAAGACCAGCAGGGTCTTCTTCAGACCTTCCGCGGCGGCGGTGCCGCATTCGGCGTCCGCCAGCAGGTCGATCAGCGGCTGGACGTTGAAGCCGCCGAGCATGGTGCCCAGCAGTTCGGTAGCCTTGACCTTGGAGATCAGCGGCGAGCTGTCGGCGCCCTTGGCGACGGCGGCCAGGAAGCCGGCCTTGACACGGGCGGCATCGTCGACGCCGGCCGGAACGCGGTGGGTGATGAGGTCGAGAAGGAAGGCCTCCTCGCCCGCCGGCGGGGCCTTCAGCAGGTCGATCAGCTCCGACGTCTGCTTCGCGGTGAGGGGCAGGGCCGGAATTCCGAGGGCGGCGCGTTCGGCCGCGTGCTGGCGGTAGGCTTCGAGCACGGCAGGGTTCCTCATAAATGAAAGGCCGGCCCGTGGATGGGAACCGTGAGACGGCCCGCTTGAACTCATGGCGGGTTTATATGCCTGCTTAAATGAAAGTGCAAGGGGGCGCCCCGCTTACGTGAAGCGGACAGGATGAAGCAGCCATTCTTTTTGCACTGGTATTACCGGCGCTTGGTATGACCACTTCGGCACCCATGCTTTACTTCAAGGTGGCGGCCTGCTCCGGCGTCAGCAGGACGATGCCGTCCTCGTCGGCGAACAGGATGTCGCCGGGGCGGATGACAGCGCCCGGCAACTCCACGGCGACGTCGACCAGCCCCTGGTCGCGCCGGGTAGAGGCACGCGGAATCGACGCCAGCGCCTTGATGCCGAGCGGCAGGGTCGCCAGTTCGGCCACGTCGCGGACGCAGCCCCAGATCACCACGCCGGCCCAGCCGTTCCTGACGGCCGACGCGGCGATCATGTCGCCCATCAGGGCGCAGCGCAGGCTGCCGGCGCCATCCACCACCAGGATGCGGCCGGCACCGGGGGTGGCCAGCAGTTCCTTGACGCGGGAATTGTCCTCCAGGCACTTCACGGTGACGACCCCGCCGGCAAAGCGGGTGACGGCGCCGAAGTCGCGGAAGCCCGGCAGGACATAGCGGGCGTCATCCTTGAAGCGGTCGAACAGATCGCAGGTGGGGACGAAGGAGAGGCTCTGATCGGTCGTCATGGGGCTTGGAACTCCGCAGCGTGAACGGTGCAGGGACTTTCTCGCGTCACCTCTTGCGCCAAAGCCGGACGGGAGGCAAGAGCCGCCAGCCGCCCCGGCGGCCGGTCGGCGAACGTGACGCAGGAGACTTGCCGAACGTGCAATCGACGCCGCCGCATCCGCCACCCATATTTCCAGAAAGACGAAGAAAACGAATGGTGCCGTCCCCGATGAAAACGCCGAACCTCGCGGCCGCCGCCGCGGCCGGTACGCTGACCCTGCTGGTCTCCGCCTGCGCCTCCACTCTCTCGCCCCCGCCGATGGCACAGCCCGATCCAGCCCTGCTTGCCGTCATCAACAGCAACGTGGCCAATGACTGCAACCCGCAGACCGCGTCGGTTCTGACCGGGTTGCGCCTCCCCCCCGGCAACATCCGCGGCGTGAATTACGGGATCTATCGCGACATGTTCCGCGATGCGATCGTCCGCTGGGACGCCTGGGTGTATCTGAAGGACCAGCCGGGCGCGCTGGTGGTCACGCTCGACGAGGATTGCCGGCCGATCCAGGTCTACGCCCGCGAAGGGGCAAAGCTGCCGGGCCAGCAGTAAGCCATCGGGTCGCCATGGAAGATGGAACGGTGTGGAACAGGAATCCGCCCGTTGTTCCATGTCACGCCATGGCGCCAACCCACGCGTCGGTCGGCATGGGCAAGCGCCGGGCGGGTGAAACAGCGTGGAACAGGTCCCCGGCCGCTGTTCCATCCACGCGGCGAAAACTTGGCTGTCGAGCGGCATGGCAGGCCTCCGCAAACGGATGGAACCTGCCGCAGTATATAGGAATTTCATCCTTTCTCCGCCTTTTTGTTGAACGGAGCCGCACAACGGCTCCGCCCCGCGCGAATCTCTGACCTGTCTTAACTATTGCCGGCCCGTTCCGATACGTGGGCGTCCACCGCGCGGTCGTGGCGCTTCAGCCGCTCCTGGAGGGTGTCGCCCATCCGTAGCGCCACGGCGATCGACAGGATGTCGCCCAGGACCAGATGGGCGATGCGGACGGTCATCGGCGAATGGATGTCGAAATCGTCGGCCACGTCGGCGACGAGGCTGACGGTCGCCATGTCGGCGAGAGGAGAGCCGGAACGGGTCAGGGCCACCACGTCGGCGCCGGCCTTGCGGGCGTTCTGCACGGCGTCGAGGATGTCACGGGTGCGGCCTGTGCTGGACACCGCGACGACGGCATCGCCCTTCGCCAGGGTCAGGGCGGAGGCGAAATAGACGTGGGAGTCGGTGTAGGCGACCGTCGGCATGCCAAGCCGGAAGAATTTGCGCTGGATGTCCTCCGCCACCGTGCCGGAATTGCCGGAGCCGTAGAACTCGATCCGCCGGGCCGAGGCCAGAACGTCGGCAGCGCGGTCCACCGCCTGGGCCGGCAGGTTGTTGCGCACCTGCATCAGCGTGGCGATGGTGCGGTCGAACAGCTTGCCGGCCAACACTGCCCCCGGCACACCCCCATCCGCATCCACATCCCCACCGACCGACAGATCCTGGTGCAGGAAGGGCATGCCGCCGGCGATGTCCTGCGCCAGCTTGATCTTGAATTCACGGAAGCCGCGGCAGCCGAGCGCCGCGCAGAAGCGCGCCACCGTCGGTTCGCTGACCCCGACCCGGTCGGCCAGTTCGGCCATGGAAAGGTTGATGACGTCGCCCGGATGGGCCATCGCATAATCGGCCAGCTTGCGTTCCGATGGCCGGATCTGGTCGCGGACGGCGGCGATTCTCGCCAGCATGTGGGGGGCGCTCCCTTCTGATTGTGGGTCAGTCTAGCACATGTAGCAAAGCTACATATACAGCGCTGCGAACGACCGATTCCGTCGCGCCGCCGACGTGGCCCTTCCGAGCATTTCCAACCGCTCCATCCCCTGCCTGCGACAAAATGCCGGCCCCGTTTGCCTTGTCCGGAAGCCCGTCCGGGGGTATGTAGTAAAACTACAGAGCGGGCGCAACACATAGCGTCGGTCAAGAGATCGGCCACCCGGCGCCCGGCCTGAAAATATGACGTGTATCAACGAATTCGGCGCCGATCGCGCCTATGCTTTCAATCGTCCCGCGCGGTTCGCGGGCACCACGAGACCGCCGACACGGCATTCGACCCGCGCCGACGGCTATATCTCTGAGGAGTCATCATGGACACCCTGCTGATGGACGGACTTGCCCAGGCCACGGAGCAGCAGTCCGCCGCCGACCCCTGGCGCGGCTTCGCCCCGGGCGTCTGGCGCCGCTCGGTCGACGTCCGCGATTTCATCCAGCGCAACCTGACCCCCTATGAAGGGGACGCGGGCTTCGTCGCCGGTCCCACCGCCCGCACCACCGCGCTGTTCGCCAAGGTCACCGACCTGCTGAAGCAGGAACGCGCCGCCAAGGGCGGCGTACTGGATGCCGACACCGAGGTCTTCGCCTCCATCACCTCGCACGCCGCCGGCTACATCGACCGCGAGCTGGAAGTGATCGTCGGCTTGCAGACCGACAAGCCGCTGAAGCGCGCGATCATGCCGTTCGGCGGCTGGCGCATGGTCAAGACCGGCCTGGAAGCCTACGGCTTCACCCCCTCGCCGAAGCTGGAGGAGGTGTTCCCGGCCCTGCGCAAGACGCACAATGACGGCGTGTTCGATGTCTACACGCCCGAGATGCTGCGCTGCCGCAAGTCCGGCGTCATCACCGGCCTGCCCGACGCCTATGGCCGCGGCCGCATCATCGGCGACTATCGCCGGCTGGCCCTGTACGGCGCCGATTTCCTGATCAAGGACAAGAAGGCCCAGCTCGCCTCGCTGGAGGTTAGCCGCATCGACGAGGACGTGCTGCGCCTGCGCGAGGAGATCTCCGAGCAGATCCGCGCGCTGAAGGAGCTGGTCACGATGGCCGCCTCCTACGGCTTCGACGTCAAGCGGCCGGCCGCAACCGCGCGGGAAGCGGTGCAGTGGACCTATCTGGCCTATCTGGCGGCGGTGAAGGAGGCCAACGGTGCGGCGATGTCGCTGGGCCGGGTGTCCAGCTTCCTCGACATCTACATCGACCGCGATCTGCGTGACGGCGTCATCACCGAGGCGGAAGCCCAGGAGATGATCGACCATTTCGTGATGAAGCTGCGCATGGTCCGCTTCCTGCGCACGCCGGAATATGACCAGCTGTTCTCGGGCGACCCGACCTGGGTCACGGAATGCCTGGGCGGCATGGGGCTGGACGGCCGGACGCTGGTCAGCAAGACCAATTTCCGCATGCTGCAGACCCTGCACAACCTGGGGCCGGCGCCGGAACCGAACCTGACGGTCCTGTGGTCGGAACAGCTGCCGGACGGCTTCAAGCGCTTCTGCGCCGACACCTCGATCAAGACCTGCTCGGTCCAGTACGAGAACGACGACCTGATGCGCGGCTATTGGGGCGACGATTACGGCATCGCCTGCTGCGTCTCGGCCATGCGCATCGGCAAGCAGATGCAGTTCTTCGGCGCCCGCGCCAATCTGGCCAAGACGCTGATGTACGCCATCAACGGCGGCAAGGACGAGGTTTCGGGCGAGCAGGTCGGCCCGGCCTTCGCGCCGATCACCGGCGACGTGCTGGACTATGACGAGGTCATGGCCCGCTTCGAGCCGATGATGGAGTGGTTGGCCAAGGTCTACATGAACGCGCTGAACGCCATCCACTACATGCATGACAAGTACATGTATGAGCGGATGGAGATGGCCCTGCACGACCGCGACATCCTGCGCACCATGGCCTGCGGCATCGCCGGGCTGAGCGTGGTGGCGGACAGCCTGTCGGCGATCAAGTTCGCCAAGGTGAAGGTCATCCGCGACGCCAGCGGCCTCGCCACCGATTTCGCGATCGAGGGCGACTATCCGGCCTTCGGCAACAACGACGCGCGGGTCGACGACATCGCGGTGTGGGCGGTCGAGCGCTTCATGACCGCGCTGCGCAAGCAGAAGCCCTACCGGAACGCCATGCCGACCCAGTCGGTGCTGACCATCACCTCCAACGTGGTCTACGGCAAGAAGACCGGCAACACGCCGGACGGCCGCAAGGCCGGCCAGCCCTTCGCGCCGGGTGCCAACCCGATGCACGGGCGGGACAAGAAGGGTGCCATCGCGTCGATGGCCAGCGTGGCGAAGCTGCCCTACTCGCACGCGCAGGACGGCATCAGCTACACCTTCACCATCGTCCCCGGCGCGTTGGGACGGACCGAGGACGAGCGTGTGAACAATCTGGTCGGCATGCTGGACGGCTATGCCGCCCAGGGCGGCCACCACATCAACGTCAACGTCTTCGACCGCGAGACGCTGCTGCATGCCATGGACCATCCGGAGCTGTATCCGCAGCTGACCATCCGGGTGTCCGGCTACGCGGTGAACTTCATCAAGCTGACACGCGAGCAGCAGCTCGACGTCATCAGCCGGACGTTCCACGACAAGCATTGAGGGGTATTGGCTCAGCTCCCTCTCCCGCCTCTCGCACAAACTTCGTTTGTGCGAGAGGCGGGAGAGGGCGATCCGCGAGCTGCAAAGTTTTGAAATTGGATTCCTGACGTTATGACACCCCCCCTCCCCCAGGCCCGCCCCGGCTCCGTTTCCGGCTGGATCCATTCGGTCGAGACCGGCGGCACGGTGGACGGGCCGGGGATCCGCTATGTGCTGTTCATGTCGGGCTGCCCGCTGCGCTGCCTGTACTGCCACAATCCCGACACCCAGCACATGCATGACGGGACGCGGACCACCTCCGCGGAAATTCTCGACGACATCGCGCTCTACGCCACCTTCCTGAAGCGGGCCCATGGCGGGCTGACGCTGAGCGGCGGCGAACCGCTGGTGCAGCCGGAATTCGCCGCCGCCATCCTGCGCGGGGCCAAGGCGATGGGGCTGCACACCGCGCTCGACACCTCCGGCTTTCTCGGCAACCATGCCGACGACCATCTGCTGGAGGACGTCGACCTCGTCCTGCTCGACATCAAGGCCTTTTCGGAAAAAACCTACCGCCATCTGACCGGCGTTCCGCTGCGCCCGACGCTGGAATTCGCCGAACGGCTCGCCGGGATGAACAAGCGCATCTGGCTGCGCTATGTGCTGGTCCCCAACCTGACCGACGATGCGGCCGAAATCGACCAACTGGCGGAGTTCGTCGCCGGGCTCGGCGTCGTCGACCGCGTCGACGTGCTGCCCTTCCACAAGATGGGCGAGCACAAGTGGAAGGCCTTGGGACGCAAATACATGCTGACCGACACCGAACCGCCCTCGCGCGCGCTGGTGGAGCGGGTGCGCGGGCAGTTCCAGGCACAGGGGCTGCGGGCGGACTGACCTCCCGCAGCCCCGGCCCGGAGTTACGCCGGGCGGATCGCCTGGGCGAAGGTGAAGAGCATGGCCGGGTCGACCGCCTTCTTCACCTGGGCCAGCCTGGCGAGATTCTCGCCGTAATAGGCGCGCTGCCAGTCGGCCAGCGACGGGTCGGGGAAGTTCTGGAAGGCCCCCTGCGCCCTGGTCCGGCGGTTGACATCGTCGTAGAAGCGCTGCTGCCAGTCCAGCGCCTGCTCGATCAGCAGGGCCGAATCCGTCGGCCGCCACCAGTTGGCCTCGACCGAGAACAGCCAGTCATAGCCGCGGTGGACATAGGCGGTGTCCGTCGGACCGACGCGGTTGATGGCGCCGCCGACCTGGAAGAACTTGAAGGCGACGGGCATCGAGGTGGCGGGCATCCTGGCCGCCCAGTCGAACATCGCGGCGATCGCCTCGTCGCCGATGTCCGCCGCCTTCATGAAGCTGGATTTTTCCTGGTAATAATAGGGGAAGGTGGTTTCGGTCAGGAAATCCTGCCCCGTCCAATAGGGCACAGTCTCCTTCACCTGCGACTGGTCCTTGTCGACCAACTCCCAGGTCGACTTGAAGATCTCCTTGAGCGTCTTGTTGGATTTGTGCAGCTGGCCGAGAATCGACAGCTTCAGCGGCACATTGGCGCAACGCTCCTGCCAGCTGGGGATAGTGACGTTGATCTTGCTGCCGAACTCGTCGGGGGCCGCCGCCAGTTCGGTCAGCAGTAGCTTCAGGACCTTCGGCAGATCCTTGGTCCAGACCAGATTGAAGACGGTCACCGGCTCCGCCGGGCGGGTCTCCAGCGTGAAGGAAGTGTTGATGCCGAAATTGCCGCCGGCGCCGCCACGGCAGGCCCAATGGAGGGCGGATTCGGTGGTGGCATCGGCCTTGACGTGGCTGCCGTCCGCCGTCACCAGCTCGGTCGCCCGCAGCAGGTCCGACGCCATCCCGAATTTGCGCATGTTGAAGCCGATGCCGCCGCCGAGCAGGAAGCCGGCCGCCCCGACCGAATCACAGCGCCCGTGGGTGATGGTGCGGCCCAGCCGCTCCATCTGCTTGTAGACGTAGGAGTTCAGCGTGCCGCCCAGCACCCTGACCAGCCCGTCGGAGCCCGCCAACGGCTCCGCCCCCGCCATCGGCGTCATGTCGATCAGCAGGCCGGGCGTGGTGGAGAAGCCGGCGTAATTGTGGCCACCGGAGCGCACGGCGAAGGGCATGGCCTGCTCCTTCACCCATTTGATGCAGGCCTGGACATCCTGGGGAGTGCCGCAGCGGGCGATACCGACCGGCAGGGTGGCGCCATAGCGCAGGTTGTTGGGACGGCAGATGTCGGCGAAGAACGGATCCTCCGGCCGCAGCACCGCCCCACCCTTCACCGCCTTCGCCAGATCGGTCCAGGCCGATGGCGGCGGGCAATAGCCTGCGCCCGTCTCGGCCGCGAAGGCACCGCCCGGCAGCAGCCGGACCGCGGCGGCGGCCCCAGCGACGCGGCCGGCCCCGACAAGGAAATTGCGGCGGGAAGAATGCAATGCGAGCGCCATGAACTTGCCATCCCCTTCAAGGGTTGTTCTGCGTACAGATCTATCACAATCAGAACATAAAGAGCGTAGAAATTCTCGTAAAGGTGGATCGTGGCGGGTCGCTTGCCTATGCGGCTAAATACCAATGAGTGTATTATAATAATATTTCTCTAACATTTGGATTCATTTCGGTGATTTAAGTTTCCTTTTCAGATATTGATGAATTAATAATATTCAATATAGTTGTATATGGCAGCCATTGAGTTGCCCCCAAGAGCGCACGGGCGATTTTCAAACGCAAAATAGATCAAATGGAGGGAATCATGATGGATATCAGTCAGTTCCTTGGCAGCACGTCGCAAACGGATGTCACCTATGATATTAAATATCTTGGCCTTATAGTTGGAACAGCAACTTACAATTTGATAACGCCGTCTTATGTTGAAATTGGAATTCAGAATTACAGCATCGATTTGGGGAAGAATTCGATTGCATTTGACCAGGGTACTCTTGTCTTGCAGTCATGGTCGCTCCCCGTCGGGGGACAATCTGTAGACATGCTTACCTATCAGCTCTCAAGAACGTCGACGTCGACAAAGGGAGACACAACGACGATAAACAACTTCAACGACAACATTGAATCCACAGCTTCTCTGGTGTCGAACGCCGGTTCCCTGTCTCCGAACAAGCAGCAGCTTATCGGTTCCGCTTTGGTCGGCGGCGTCATCGTTCCATTTGGAATGATGCCCGTCAAGAATACTGCAGAGAATGCATCTGCCGGATCAAGCAACACGCAGCTCTCTTTCAAGGTTCTACTGTGGCAAAACCTCACTCTCGTACCACAACCCTCTTCCTGATTTCTTGCCTACGTGCATTCACGGTCTGTCTTGTGACCATTAAATTACATGACAAACTCTAGCATTATAATTTTTCGCGCGATTCACGATCCAAGCGACACCGCTTGAAACGATCACATTCCAAATCGCACCGACCTATCCCTATGGAGATGACGGCGGCAGCCAAGGGCAATGCCGTCGTCTCCATGGGTGTTTCAGGAATTACGAGCAATGGCTCGGGACGAATCGCATAAATCTGACGTGGTTCCGGACCTGCGCCGACCTGGCCGAGCTTCCGTCCAATCTCCTATTTGGCTTTCGCCGGCCGGGTGCTGCCGCGGATCACCAACTCGCAATCCAGATTGTGGTGCTTCGGCGTCACCCGGACTCCATCGAGGGCCGCCAGGATTTGCGTGGCGCTGAGGCGGCCGATCTCTCGCTGGGGCGGGCGGACGGTGGTCAGCGGCGGCGGACAGGAACCGCTGAAGGGCAGATCGCCGAATCCCACCACCGCCAGATCGTCGGGCACGCGCAGGTCGCGGCGGGTCACCTCGAACAGCACCCCCAGCGCCAGCGCGTCGTTGGAGCAGACCACGCCGTCGATGTCGGGATGGCGGGTCAGGATCTCGTCGATCAGCCAGCGGCCGACCTCGGTCGTCGCGGCGTCGGGGACGGTGAAGTCGATGGGATCGTGCAGGCCGCGGCGCATCACCTCCGCCTCGTAGCCGTCGGTGCGGCTGCGGACGCGCAGATCCTGGTGGGCGGCGGCGCCGATGTAGGCGACCTTGCGGCTGCCCTGGTCGTAGAGGTGGCTGGTCTGCATGCGGCCGACCTCGAAATGCGAGAAGCCGACGCTGATGTTGACCGCCTCACCGGGGTGGCCGGGCATGTCCCACATCTCGACCACCGGCACTCCGCAGGAGGCCAGCATGGCGCGGGTCCGTTCGGTGTGGTGGAAGCCGGTCACCACCATCGCTGCCGGCGACCAGGCGAGAAAGGCGCGGATCAGGCTTTCCTCCTCCTCCGGGCTGAATTCGCTGACGCCGAGCAGGGTCTGGTAATGCGCCGCCTGGAACATGCCCTGGAGCGTGTTGTAGGTCTCGGCAAAGAAGGAATTCAGGATGGACGGCAGGATGACGCCGACGGTGCGGCTGCGCGCGGCGGCGAGGCTGCCGGCGACCAGGTTGGGCACATAGCCCATCTCGTCGATCACCCGCGCGATGCGTTCGGCCAGATGGCGCGACACCGACTCCGGCCGGCGGAGATAGAGCGAAACGGTGCTGGGCGACACGTCGGCGGCGGCCGCCACGTCGGTCATCGTCACCCGCTGGGTGCCGCGGCGCGTCCGCTTCCTGGTCTCTGTCGTCTGCATCGTCGGTCTTCCTCACGCATCTGGATGCGGCCCGTCAGTGCCGCGTCGGCGGACCGGCGGCAGCAGGCTCGGCAAGGATCAGATCAGCCAGGACCGCTATCGCTTCGTGGACAAGCCGATAGGCGGCCTCGATCCGGCTGAGCGCCTCGTCGCACTCGCTCCCGTCGTCACCGTCGCGCGTCTCCTGCCGGACGGCCCGGAACAGGCTCAGCGCTTCGCGGCCGATGATCCTATGGCTTGCCCGCAGGTTGCAATCCTCTTGCATCGCCAGCGGGACATGCAGCAGGCGATGGCGCAGCACCGCGGCGTCGAGTTCGAGTTCGGCGATGCGCCGGTTCAGAAGGGGTGTCATCATCCTGCACCTTCGGGGGGCGCCACTGCGGACGCGCCCCCTGTGTTACGGTCAGGGCCGCTGCATCATGCTGCCACCAGTTCCGTCATCGCCGCCTTCATGCCCTTCGCCTCGATGGCGGCGAGGCTGTCGGCCACCCGGGCGGCGAGGCCGGGGATGGCGGTCAGGTCCTCCTTCCAAAGGCGGGTGTCGGACAGGACGGCGGCAACCAGAGCCTTGGCATCACCCGCGTTGGCGGCCCAGGCGGCCGCCATGACGGCGATCACATCGGCATTGTCGCTGATCGGATAGGCTCCGGCCTCGCGCGTACCGGTGTAGGCGCCGTCGGCCAGAGCGCCGCGATAGAAGCGCAGGAGCGCCGCCAGCGAGAAGGACAGGCCGGCGGGGGCCGCACCGTCGCGGACCACCGCGTCCTTCAGGCTGGGCAGGACGCGCACCTGCCATTTCGACACCGAGTTCAGCGTGATCGAGATCAGCTCGTGCCGGATATAGGGATTGCTGAAGCGCTCCATGATGGTGCGGGCGTAATCCTGGCGTTCGGCCTCCGGCAGGGGAACGTAGGGGACGATCTCCTCGAACATCACCTTGTTCAGGTAGGCCGACACGGTCGGATCGTCCATCATCGACTTGACGGTGTCGAGCCCGGCGCAATGGGCGGCCAGCGCGCTGGCGGTGTGGGCGCCGTTCAGGATGCGGACCTTGCGGGTGCGGTAGGGCTGGAGGTCGTCAGTCCACACCACGTTGAGGCCGGCCTTGTGCAGCGGCAGTTCCTCGGCCAGATGGGCCGGGCCCTCGATCACCCAGACATGGAAGGGCTCGGCGGCGACGGCCAGCCTGTCCTCATAGCCCCATTTGGCGCTGAGGGCGGCCGCCTCGTCCTTCGGATAGCCGGGGACGATGCGGTCGACCAGCGTGTTCAGGAAATGGTTGTGCGTCTCGACCCAGTCGGCAAAACCCGCTTCCAGACCCCAGCGCTTGGCATGGGCCAGGACGATGCGCTTCAGGTTGCTGCCGTTGGCCTCGATCAGCTCGCAGGGCAGGAAGACCAACCCGCTGTCGGCGGTACCGCCCAGCGCTTTGTAGCGGGCATGCAGCAGCGCCGCGACCTTGGCCGGGAAGCTGTCGGGACAGGTGCCGGGCGCATGGGCCTCCTCGCGGTCGGCGATGCCGGCTTCGGTGGTGTTGGAGACGAGGAAGCGCAGGGCCGGCGACGTCGCCAGCTCGACCATCCGCGCCCAGTCGGCATGGGGGTTCAGCGCCTCCGAGACGCAGGAGACGACACGGCGGGATTCGACCTCGCGCCCGTTCTCGATGCCGCGCAGCAGGACGGTGTAGAGGTTGTCCTGTGCCTTCAGCAGCGGGGCGATGCCCTGATCCAGCGGCTGCGCGATGGCGACACCGGCTTTGGTCAGCCCCTGGCCGTTGGCGACATCGACCATCCAATCGACGAAACCGCGCAGGAAATTGCCGTCGCCGATCTGGAGGATGGTCACGGGCAGGGTCGGAGCGCCGTCGGTGTGGGCGACGTCGAACGCGCCACCGGCAAGCTGGTCACGGGTCAGGGAACGCATGACTGGGCATCCTTAAGGGGAGCTGAAGATCGGAGCCCGGCGCATGGGAGGCAGGCACGGGCGATGGGTTCAATATACTAATATATTAATACCCTGGGCAAGAGGAAAAGGGTGCGGCATTGTGGTGAGGATGTTGGCTTCGACTGCCCCCACCCTGCCCCTCCCCCGCTGGGCGGGGAGGGGCAGGGTGGGGGCAGTCGCCCCTACTCCTTGAACCCCGCCATATGCTCGAACAGGTGGCGCTTGCGGCGAATCTCCGCCTCGGCTTCATCAAGGAGCGCGTGGTAGCGCTCGGGGTTGGCGCGCTCAACCGCGCTGAAGCGCGATTCCCCGGCCATGAAGGCGGCGAGCCCGGCCGAGGGGGCGCCGCTGTCCAGCTGCAGGGCGGTCTTGCCGTCGGCCAGCCGGCGCGGGTCGCGGCGGTAGAGCGACCAGTGGCCGCTGTCCACCGCCAGCTTCTGGTGCTCCAGCCCGTGCGACAGCTCGTAGCCATGGGCGACGCAATGGCTGTAGGCCAGGACCAGAGACGGGCCCTGGTAGGACTCGGCCTCGATCAGGGCGTTCAGCGTGTGGCTGTCGCGGGCGCCGAAGGCGGTGCGGCCGACATAGACATGGTCGTAGGCCATCGCCATCAGCCCCAGATCCTTCTTGGCCGCCGACCGGCCGGCGGTGGCGAACTTGGCCGAGGCGCCGATGGGGGTGGCCTTGGACTGCTGGCCGCCGGTGTTGGAATAGACCTCCGTATCCATCACCAGGATGTTCACGTCACGGCCCGATGCCAGCGCATGGTCGAGCCCGCCATAGCCGATGTCGTAGGCCCAGCCGTCGCCGCCGACGATCCACACGCATTTGCGGACCAGATAGTCGGCCAGCTGCTCCAGCCGGCGGGCCAGCGGGTCCTTCAGCGCCGCGAGCTGTCCCATCAGCGTGGCGGCGCGGGTCCGCTGCGCGGCGATGCCGGCGGAGTCGGATTGGTCGGCCTCCAGAAGCGCGGTGACCAGCCCCGGTTCAAGCTGCGCCGACAGCAGGCCCAGCGTGTCACGCGCCTGTTCGGCCATCTGGTCGATGGCGACGCGCAAGCCGAGGCCGAATTCGGCATTGTCCTCGAACAGCGAATTGGCCCAGGCCGGACCATGGCCGCTGGCATCGGTGGTGTAGGGCGTGGTCGGCAGGTTGCCGCCATAGATCGACGAGCAGCCGGTGGCGTTCGCCATCACCATGCGGTCGCCGAACAGCTGGGTCAGCATCTTGATGTAGGGCGTCTCGCCGCAGCCGGCGCAGGCGCCGGAGAACTCGAACAGCGGTTCGAGAAACTGGCTGTGCTTGACGGTGACGGGCACCGACTCGCGCGGGATGGCGGGCAGGCCGCGGAAGAAGTCGAAGGCCTCCTGCTGGCCGGCCAGCGCCTGGATCGGCCGCATCTCCAACGCCTTGCGGCCGCCCTTTTCCCTTCCTGAGGCGCCCTTCTCCTCCGCGGGACAGGCGGCGACGCACAGCGTGCAGCCGGTGCAGTCGGCCGGCGAGGCTTGCAGGCGATAGCGGCCGCCTGGGAACTCGCGGCCCTTGTAGGGAATCGTCTCGAATCCGGCCGGCGCGCCGGCCAGCGCCGACTCCGGCACCACGGTGGCCCGGATGGCGGCATGCGGACAGACCAGCACGCACTTGTTGCACTCGATGCAGAGGTCGGCGTTCCAGCCCGGCGCCTCCGCCGCGATGCTGCGGCGTTCGTATTTGGAGGTGCCGGTCGGCCATGTGCCGTCGACCGGGAAGGCGGACACCGGCAGCCGGTCGCCATGGCCGGCGATCATCATGGCGGTGACGCGCTTGACGAAGTCGGGCGCGGTCTCCGGCACCGGGGCCGGGCGATCATGGTCGGCGGTAACGCGGTCGGAAACCGGAACGGGGCGGAGATGGGTCAGCGCCTGATCGACGGCGGCGATGTTGCGCGCCACCAGCGCCTCGCCACGGCGGGCGTAGGTCTTGCGGATCGCCGCCTTGATCTCGGCGATGGCGTCCTCGACCGGCATCACCTTGGCAAGGGCGAAGAAACAGGTCTGCATGATGGTGTTGACCCGGCGGCCGAGGCCGACTTCCCGCGCGACGGCACCGGCATCGATGGCGTGCAGCGACAGCCTGCGCTCGATGCAAAGGCGCTGGACCTCCGCCGGCAGCGCGTCCCACACCTGCTCAGGCGTGCCGGGAGCGTTCAGCAGGATGGTGGCGCCGGGGGCGGCCATCTCAACCACCTCGACCCGCTCCATCAGCGGCAGATGGTGGCAGGCGACGAACTGGGCCTGACCGATCAGGTAGGGCGCGCGGATCGGCTCCTTGGAAAAGCGCAGGTGCGACACGGTGGTCGAACCGGACTTACGGCTGTCATAGACGAAATAGGCCTGGGCATGGCCGCCGCTGCGCGACTGGATGATCTTCAGCGAGTTCTTGTTGGCGCCCACCGTGCCGTCGGCGCCCAGACCGAAGAACACGGCACGGGAGACCCCCGGCTCCTCCACCGCCCAATTCGGGTCCCAGGGGATAGAATGGTGGGTGACGTCGTCGGTGATGCCGATGGTGAAGCGGCGCTTCGGCCGGTCGCGGCCCAACTCGTCGAACACCGCCTTCGCCATGGCAGGGTTGAATTCCTTGGACGACAAGCCGTAGCGGCCGGCGATCACCATGGGATCAACGGCAGTCGGGTCGGCGGCGCGGGCCTCGGCCAAAGCGGCGACCACGTCGAGATAGAGCGGGTCGGCGACCGCCCCCGGTTCCTTGGTGCGGTCGAGCACGGCGATGCGGCGCACCGTCGCCGGCAGGGCGGCGACGAAATCGGCGATGGCGAAGGGCCGGAACAGCCGGACGGTCAGGCAGCCGACGCGCTCGCCCTGCCCGACCAGCCGGTCAACCGTGCCATTGCAGGTCTCCGCCCCCGATCCCATCACCACCACCACCCGCTCCGCCTGTGGATGGCCGTGATAGTCGAACAGGTGATAGGCGCGGCCGGTGCGGGCGGCCAGCTGGTCCATCATCTCCTGCACGATGGCCGGACAGGCATCGTACCAGGGGTTGGCGGCTTCACGGGCCTGGAAGAACACGTCGGGATTCTGCGCCGTGCCGCGAACGACCGGATGGTCGGGCGTCAGGCCGCGGCGGCGGTGCGCATCGACGCAAGGCTCCTCGATCAGGGCGCGCAAATCGTCGTCGGCCAGCGGCGCGACGCAGTTGAATTCGTGCGAGGTGCGGAAGCCGTCGAAAAAATGCAGGAAGGGGACGCGGGCGCGCAAGGTGGCGGCATGGGCGACCAGCGCCAGATCCTGCGCTTCCTGCACATTGGCCGAGGCGAGCATGGCGAAGCCGGTCTGGCGGCAGGCCATCACGTCGGAATGGTCGCCGAAGATCGACAGCGCATGGGTCGCCAGCGTGCGCGCCGCCACATGCATGCAGAATGGCGTCAGCTCTCCGGCGATCTTGTACATGTTGGGGATCATCAGCAGCAGGCCCTGCGACGCCGTGAAGGTCGTCGCCAGCGCCCCGGCCTGCAAGGCGCCATGGACCGCACCGGCGGCACCGCCTTCCGACTGCATCTCCACCACCTGCGGCACGCTGCCCCACAGGTTGGGACGGCGCGCCGCCGACCATTCGTCGGCGAATTCCCCCATCGGCGAGCTTGGCGTGATGGGGTAGATCGCGATGACGTCGCTGGCGCGATAGGCCACGGAGGCCGCCGCCTCGTTGCCGTCCATGATGCGGGCCATGAGGGGGGATGCCGGGACGGGGCTGACGGAGGCGGTGGAGGTCGGGCTGTGGGTCATGCCGGAAAATTCCTTTGTGCTGGCGACGATCGTCTCCATGAGGCGTCTTCGATGACGGAGGCCGGCAGAGCTTTGAAATGCCGGCACGGCGGGCGTCAGGAAACGGCTGTCGGCCAGAGGGAATGGTCGGCCCGGAGCGGGCTGGACACATTGACGCTGGTCAGTCCAATGCGGAATTTCCGGGTGCCGTCCTTCTGCGCTGCACCACGGTCTGATATATTACTTTTGCAAGGAAGGCCTCAATTTGTCGCACCGCAGCATTGGCGGAAAACCCGGCAATCCTGCGGAAGAATCAACTGGAACAGTCCGAAGGCAGGTTCCGGCAGAGGCGGACGGTCTCAGATAGACCTTTGATCCAGATCATTTATCGCGAACCGGCGCTGTGGCTTCCTGAATACGGATGAAGCGGGCCGACCAGTCCGCCTTTGAATCCGAACAGGAGAACAGGCTTCTCAACCCCCAATTATACTGCGTCGCAGCAAGAAGCCGCCATCGAATGACAGGCGCGGTTATGCTGCGGATGCGAAGAAATCAGCGCACCGCATCATTGGACTGCGACATTTTCGCAAGAACCGAAGGCGGCCCCGGAAAACCGCTTGCACCCGACACTGATATATTAATATAACTCCGTCAGCGATGCTCCCGCCCCTCTTGAAACGGAGTGGAAGCGACCCCGTCGCCCGGCACCGAACACCCGCCGGCCAGGCGTCCCTCCCGAGGATCGCCGCCTTAAGGGCCTGTACGTGCGCACCGGCGCCTGCCGTGGCAGGCATGTGAGGAAAACATGAACAAGATCCGTGGTTTGCGGTGGCAAATCCTTGCCCTGATGATGCTGGGCACCGTGGTCAACTACATCGACCGCAACACTCTGGGCATCCTGGCGCCGACGCTGAAGGAACAGCTCCACTTTTCGACCGAGCAGTATTCCTTCATCGTCAGCGCCTTCCAGCTCTGCTACAGCCTGATGCAGCCGGTCGCCGGCTACATCACCGACCTGATCGGGCTGAAGCTGGGCTACGCGATGTTCGCCGGCGTCTGGGGCATTGCCGCCGCCATGCACGCGCTGGCCGGCAGCTGGCAGTCGATGGCCTTCTTCCGCGGCCTGCTGGGCGTCAGCGAAGCGGCGGCCATGCCGTCGGGCGTCAAGACCTCCACCCTGTGGTTCCCGGCCAAGGAGCGCTCGATCGCCACCGGCTGGTTCAACACCGGCAGCTCGATCGGCGCGATGATCGCCCCGCCCTTCGTCATCTGGCTGTCGCTGACCTATGGCTGGCAGGAAGCCTTCCTCGTCACCGGTCTGCTGGGCGTCGGCATGTCCGCCCTCTGGTACATGCTGTACCGCAACCCGGAGAACCATCCGCGCCTGACCAAGGAAGAGCACGCCTACATCCTGGAAGGCCAGGAGCATGTCGAGCTGCCGAAGCCGTCGATGAAGCGCGTGCTTGGCAAGGGCAAGTTCTGGAGCATCGCCGCCGCCCGCTTCCTGACCGAGCCGGCCTGGCAGACCTTCAGCTTCTGGATCCCGCTGTACATGGTCTCCACCCGCGGCATGGACATCAAGCAGTTCGCCCTGTTCGCCTGGCTGCCGTTCCTGGCCGGTGACATCGGCTGCATCCTCAGCGGTTACCTGTCGCCCTTCTTCGTCAAGCGCTTCCGGATGTCGCTGGTCAACTCCCGCATCGCCGGCGTGGGCGTGGGAGCGGTGTGCATGGTCGGCCCGGCGCTGATCAGCTTCGCCGCCAGCCCGATCACCGCGATCTTCCTGTTCTCGCTCGGCGCCTTCGCCCACCAGATGCTGTCGAGCCTGCTCTACGCCCTGGTCACCGACACCTTCGAAAAGCAGGATGTCGCCACGGCGACCGGTTTCGGCGGCATGGCCGGCTATCTGGGCGGCATGATCTTCTCGCTGATCATCGGCCAGTTGGCGACCACCATCGGGTACGAGCCGCTGTTCGCCTGCCTGACCGTCTTCGACCTGACCGCTTTCGTCATCATCGCCCTGGTCCTGGGCCAGCGCGGCACCAAGCACGGCGCCGTCCTCCCGAACGCCACGGCCGGCGCCGACTGACGGTTCTTCCGAAGCCCGTCCGAACGGTGGCAAAGACGCCCTCCGGCCCAGCGCCGGGGGGCGTTTCCCTTTGCCGGCGGACCAGGAGGGTTGCTGGGCAAAAAAGCTGACCGCGGGAAGAGAAGTCGCTTGCCACGCGAATAGGATATTAATATATTAGTCTTGTACCGCTGGATGCGCCGTGGGTTGACCCGGCACAACTTGTTGGACGTTCCTCTCGGACTTCAGAGCCGCCGGTTTTCCGGCGGCTCATTTTTTTGTCCGGCCGCGATCAGTTGAACAGGAAGGACTGGCTGTCGGGTTCGACCGCAGGGACCGCGCGGTGCGGCGCGGCGGAAACCGTGGCTGCGCCGGCGGCGACCGACAGCAGCGAAGCCAGGGCAAAGGCCGAGGCGACCAGAGCGCGGGCGAGGGTGTGGCGAGCGGCGGGCTGCTGGGCGGAATACTGCTTGGCGGACATGCGGCGGCTCCTGATCTGGGATTTCGATGATCGGGCGTCGTGGAGCGGCGTCATCATCGGCAACGCCATGCTGCCATCGGCCTGTCATTGTGAAACGCGCCGTTACCGCATGTCCTTCATGCTTATGTTGCACTGCATCATAGCGCTGTGACTGTGCATGATCCAATTCGCGGCAATGGTTCACAGCGCTATTATTGGTTTTGCAGGCCTTTCATTTGCCGAAAGGCTGCTTCTTTACTGCGCCAGACCGCGACGGCCGCCGACTTCGTCCAGGTGATCCAGCATGTCGGCCGGATCCTCGTAGACGCGCAACGCGCCGGAGCGCTCCAGCTCCTCCCGACCGTAACCGCCGGACAGCAGGCCGATGCCCAGCGCGCGCGCCCGCTTGGCGGCGATCATGTCCCAGATGCTGTCGCCGACGACGAAGGCGCTGGCGATGTCGACGCCGATCCGGGCGGCGGCGGTCAGGAACAGGTCGGGATCGGGCTTGGCATATTCGACCTCGTCGCGGGTGACGACCGCGGACTTCGCCGGATCGACGCCCAGCTTCTCCAGCGCCGGCCGCGCCGTCTCCATCCGGCCGCTGGTGGCGATGGCCCAGGGAATCTTCAACTCCGTCAGCGTGTCCAGCAGGTCTCGCGCGCCCGGCAGCGGCACCACGCCCGACGCCAGCCGCCGGTAGGCCTGCGCATGGCGCTGGCGCAGCCGGTCGAGCAAAGCCTGGTCGGCGGCGAGACCGGTCTCGCGCAGCAGCATGTTGGTAAACAGGCCGCCGCTCATGCCGATCTTGCGGTGGATCCGCCAGACCGACAGGGCGATGCCCTCCTCGTCCAGCGCCTCCTTCCAGGCCAGCACATGCTGGTACACCGTGTCGGTCAGCGTGCCGTCGAGGTCGAACAGAAAGGCGTTGGTCACGCGTGCAAAGCCGGTCATGTCCAGATGTCCACGATTTATGAAGGTCGGACCACAGGTGGGGTCGCCCGGCCGTTTTCGCCAAGGAATCGCCGCCGGGGGCATGGATTTCCCTCGACGATAATCCACGCGAATCTCCGCCCCACTTTCACCACGCTGGCGCGCAGACTGCCGCTTCCGCTGGCGCGTTGACTTCGCTACAGTCCGCGGCCAAGCTTGCCGCCGGTTCGTGCGGTATCGGGGAGGGGGAAGAACGCGTGTCGGAAAGGCCGGAGGATGGCGACAGTGCCTCGACAGACGACGATCTGGTCACATTGCTCGATCAGGTCAGCCGGCTTGTCTATGGCATCAGCTTCACCGACGGGCTTTTCCCGGCCCAATGGGTGGCGCTGCGCTATTTCCATGACGCGCCGGAGCCGGCGCGCACCCTGACCGCGCTGGCGCGGTTCCAGAAAATCCACTTGGCGCCGGTATCGCGCACCGTCTCGACCCTGGTGGACAAGGGGCTGCTGGCCCGCCGCCCCCATCCCGGCTTCAAGCGCGGCTGGCTGTTCGACCTGACGGCGGACGGGCTGACCCTGCTGGACCGCGATCCCCTGCGCCAGTCGCTGAGCCCGCCGATCGCCGCCATGGCGGAAAACGAACGGGCGATGCTTGGCCGCCTGATGAAGCGGATCATCAGCCACATGCAGGCGGGCAGCGACGCCGGCGAGAAAAAGGCGGACGGCACGCCGGTCGCCTGAAGCCGCCTGTTGTCCGCTCTCCTGCCCTGCTCCATCAGAATGTCAGCCGCTCGATGTTCTGCAACACCAGCTGGTGATGGTTCTGGTCCTCCAGCGTGACGGTCGTCTCCTGGGTGAAGGTCAGGCCGTGGCCCGACGGGTCCAGGGTGTAGGCGTGCCCGTCCAGCTGCTGCAGCCAGTTGGTGCCGGCATTGGCGACGAAGGCGCCGACCTCGACGACGTCGGTCCAGCCCACCCCGCCATTGATGGTCAGGGTGCCGTCGCGCGGGGCGAAGATGAACAGGTCGTCGCCGGCCCCGCCGGACATGCTGGTCGTGGTGGCGCCGGCATGCAGGAGGTCCGCGCCTGAACTGCCGGTCATCGTCGTACCGGCGGAGACCAGCACCTGCACCGCCAGCGGGTCGCTGGACAGCCCCTGATCGTCGCTGACCGTCACCTCCAGCGTCCGGGCGCCGCCGCCGTTCGGCATCAGGGCCAGATGGTTGAGGATGTCGGTGTAGGTCGCGGTCGACGCCGTGCCGGACAGCGACAGTTGGTGGGTGCTGTCGTCCCAGCTGACCTCGATCCCGGTGCCGGCGATCGTCTTGCGCCCGGTGGACGCATCGGTGGCGATGGTCAGGCTGTCGAGGTTCAACGTGTCGCCGGTCTGTGACCCGGCGGCGATGCGGATCGACATGCCGGACATGACGCTGCTGTCCACATCGGCGATCGTCACGTCGGAGGTCACGGCCGGATGGTCGGTGGCGTCGGCGGCGATCACGGTGGTGGTGTGGGCGGCGGCCAACGTCGGCTTGTCGTTCACCGGATCGACCGTCACCGCGAGCGTCTGCGTCACCACTGCCGTGCTGGACCCGTCATGGGCGGTCGCGGTGACCGACAGGGTCACGGTGCCGTTGGCGTCGGCAGGCGGGGTGTAGGTCAGGCCGGTCAGGTCCGACGTGCTGAGGCTCCAGCTGCCGTCGCTGTTGTGGGTGCCGTGGTTCAGGCTGGCGCCGGTGGGCATGCCGGTGACCAGCACCGTCACCGTCTCCGACCCGTCGGTGTCGGTGGAGGCGGCGGTGATGGTCAGCGGGATCGCCGTATCCTCCGAGCCATGGGCTGCCGGCGTGGTCAGCGTCGGCGTGTCGGCGACCGGCGCCACCGTCACCGCCAGCGAGCGGGTCAGGCTCGCCGGGGTGGCGGTGCCGTCGGTCGAGGTGGCGGTGACCGACAGGGTGAAGCTGTCGCCACTGTCTTGCGGCGGGGTGATCGCGAGACCGGCCAGCTTGTCCGGTGTCAGCGTGATCGAGCCGTTGACGATGGTGAAGGTGTCGCCCGCCATGTTCGACAGATGGGCACCGGTCGGTATGTTGGCGATGGTGACGCTCAACGCCTCCGACGGGTCGGTCAGCGCCGGAATGATCGACAGGGCGACCGTGCCGTCCTCCGCCACCGATGCCGGATCGACCTGAAGGGTCGGCGTATCGGACACCGCCCGGACCGTGACCGGCAGCTGCGCGACGGTGGTGGCCGGAGCGGCGCTGCCATCGGTGGAGGTCGCGGTGACGGTCAGGGTGAAGGCGGCGCTGTCGTTCTGCGGCGGCGTGATCTTCAGCCCGGCCAGCTGGGCCGGGGTCAGGGTGATGCTGCCGCCGCTGACCGTCAGGTTGCTGCCGGCGCTGTTGGTCAGCGCCGCGCCGGTCGGGATGCCGGCGATGGTGACGCTCAGCACCTCCGAACTGTCGGTCAGGGCCGGGGTGATCGACAGGGGGATCGCCGTATCCTCGTCGCCGGTCGCCGCCGACACGGTCAGGGTCGGGGCGTCCGACACCGGATTGACCGTCACCGCCAGGGTCGAGGTGACGGCAACCGCGGCGGCGCTGCCGTCCTTGGCGGTCGCCGTGACGGTCAGGCTGAAGTCGGCGTCGCTGTTCGAGGGCGGCGTGATCGCCAGCCCGGCGAGCTGGGCAGGGGTCAGGGTGATCGAACCGTTGCTGATCGTCAGGCTGTTGCCGGCGCCGTTGGTCAGCGTGGCGCCGGTCGGGATGCCGCTGATGGTGATGCTCAGCGTCTCCGAGCCATCCGTATCGGTCAGCGCCGGGGTGATCGTCAGCGCGATCGCTGTGTCCTCGTCCCCGGTCGCGGCGGTCACGCTCAGGGTCGGCGTGTCGGTGACCGGGTTCACCGTGATGGCCAGCGGCAGGCTGGTGCTGGCCGGTGCCGCGCTGCCGTCCTTGGCGATGGCGGTGACGGTCAGGGTGAAGTCGGCGTCGCTGTTCGGCGACGGCGTGATCGCCAGCCCGGCGAGTTGCGCCGGGGTCAGAGTGATCGCGTTGTTGGTGATCGTCAGCGTGTCGCCGGCGCCGTTGGTCAGCGTGGCGCCGGTCGGGATGCCGCTGATGGTGACGCTCAGCGTTTCCGAACCGTCCGTGTCGGTCAGCGCCGGGATGATGGTCAGCGCGATCGCCGTGTCCTCGTTGCCGGTCGCGGCGGACACGGCCAGGGTTGGCGTGTCGGACACTGCGGCGAGGGTGATCGGCACGGTGACGGTGGTGGTCGCCGTGCTGCCGTTGGATTCGATGCTGACGGCGGTGACGGTCAGGCTGATCGGCGCATCGCTGTTGGCGGGCGGGGTCAGGGTCAGGCCGTTGATCTGGGCCGGCGTCAGCGTCCAGCTGCCGTCGGCATTGTGGGTGCCGGCCGACAGAAGCGCGCCGGTCGGCACGCCGGTGATGGTCAGCAGCCCGAGCCGCTCCGACCCGTCGGTGTCGGCCAGCGCGACGGAGAGGTTCAGCGGCACCGCCGTGTCCTCGGTCCCGGACAGCGGCGACCAGGTGATGATCGGCTGGTCGGCGACCGGATCGACGCTGACCCGGAACAGCTGGCTGGTGGTGGCGGAAATGCCGGTCGAGCTTTCCGTCGTCGTCGCCGTCAGGGTCAGGTTGAAGTCGGTGCCGGCATTGGCCGGCGGCATCAGCTTGAGACCGGACAGCTGGGCGGCGGTCAGGCTGACCGAGCCGGCGGTCGGCGTCAGCGTGGCGCCGTTGGCGTCGATCAGGACAGCGCCGGTCGGCAGGCCCGACAGGACGATGGTCATGGTCTCCGACCCGTCGGTGTCGACCAGGGCGGCCGACAGGTTCAACGCGATGGCGGTGTCCTCGCTGCCCGACGCGTTGGCGACGATGACGGTGGGCGCGTCGGTGACCGCCGTCACGTCGACATGGATGGTGGCGCTGGTGCTGGCGGTGTCCCTGTTGGAGCTTTCCAGGCTGGTGGCGGTCAACGTCAGGGTCATGCCGCCCGAATAGTTGCGCGGCGGGGTTACGGTCAGGCCGGACAGCTCCGACTGCTTCAGGGTCCAGGACCCGTCGCCGTTGTTGGAGCCATGGTTCAGGACGGCACCCGCCGGCAGACCCGACAGGATGATCGCCATCGTTTCCGAGCCGTCGGTGTCGACCAGGGCGGCCGACAGGTTCAGGGCGATGGCGGTGTCCTCCGCCCCCGTGGCGTCGTGGACGGTGACGACGGGCGCGTCGGCGACCGCCGTGTAGGTGACGGCATAAGTGCCGGTCGACCAGGCCGGCGTCGCGGTGCCGTCCTGGGACGCCGCCTCCACCGTCAGCGTCACCGTGCCGGCATTGTTGGCCGGCGGCGTCAGGGTCAGGTGCGCGCGGTCGTAGGCGGACAGGCCGGTCAGATCATAGACGCCGTTGCCCAGCGCCGTGCCGCCGGACAGGGTGAAGCCGGCCGGCACCGTCACCCTCAGGGCGGTGATGACCTCGCCGGCGCCCACCAGATCGGTGACGGCGGCGTCGATCGACAGGCTCGCCGCATGATCCTCCTGCACCACAGGGGCGGTGAAGGAGATGGCGGGCGCATCGCTGACCGGCGCCACGTCGACGGTCAGCGTTTTGGTCGTGGTCGCCCGGTCGGCGTTGCTGATCTCGCGCGAGACCGCGGTCACCGTCAGCTGGAAGGTTCCGCTGGCATCCTGCGGCGGGGTGAATTTCAGCCCGCTCAGCTCGGCCGGCGTCAGCACCCAGCGGCTGTTGGTGGAGTCGTAATAGCCGGCGGACAGGGTGGACCCGGCCGGAAGCCCGCTGATGACGATGCTGGCCAGGGTTTCGGAGCCGTCGGTGTCGGCCAGCGCGGCGGAGATGTCCAGCGCGATGGCCGTATCCTCGTTGCCGGACGCCGTCCGCACGGTCAGCAGCGGATCATCGGCCACGGCGGTGACGGTCACCGCCTGGGTCAGGGTCGTCTCGGTGTGGCTGGTGCCGGAAACCACCTTGATGCCCAGCGTGAAGTCGGCATCGCTGTTGGACGGCGGGGTCAGCGTCAGGCCGGCGAGCCTCGCCGGGTCCACCGAGACCGTGCCGCCGGTGACCGCCAGCACGGTGCCGTCGGAGTATTTCAGGACGGCGCCGTCGGGAATGCCCGACAGCGTCACCGCCGTCACGCCCGTCCAGTTGTTCAGTCCGGAATCGAGACTCAGGGCGACGGCGGTATCCTCGGCCGTCGTGAGGCTCGACGGCCGGTCGGTGCCGACGCCGGTCCCGGCATCGGTTCCCCCGGAGCCACCCGTACCGCCAGTGCCACCGGTGCCGCCAGTGCCACCCGTACCGCCGCTTCCGCCGGTGCCGCCGGTGCCACCGGTGGACAGGGTCCACTTCACCTCGAAGCTGTCGGACACGCCGACATTGCGGTCGCCCTCGCTCTCGATGCTGTAGGGCTTGACGGTCAGCGTCATGCCGGCGGTGTCGGTGCCGTTCGCCACCACATGGGTGATGCCGGCGGCGGCCGTGTCCTTGACGCTCAGCTTCAGCCCGCCGTCGGCCAGCGCCGCTTCATAGTCGGACGGGGTCAGGGTCCAGGTGCCGTCGCCGTTGTCGCGGCCATGGGACAGCACCGTGCCTTCCGGCACGCCGGTGATGGTGACCGCCAGCTTTTCCGACCCGTCTGTGTCCTGAAGATAGGCGTTCAGGTTCAGCACCAGATCGGTCGGCACCGCCCCCGTCACCGTGACGTCGTCGACATGGTAGGCCTCGACTGCGCCGTTCGCCCCGTGCGACACCGGGGCGTCGGCCACCGCGGTGACGGTGACGGTCGGGGTGTAGGTCTTGGTCAGGCTGTCGGTGCCATCGACAGCCGTCACCTTGACGGTGATGGTGAAATCGTCGGCGTTGTTTGCCGGCACGAGCAGGCGCAGGGTGCCGAGCTTGGTGGGATCGACCGTCCAGCTGCCGTCATGATTGTCGGTCAGTGCGGCAGCATCCGTGCTGGTCAGCGTCACCCAGGACGGCAGGCCGGAGATGACGATGGACGAGATGTGCTCCGACCCGTCGATGTCGCCGGTCAGGGCGGAGATGGTCAGCGGAATGCCGCCGACCGCGTCCTCCAGCCCGCTGGCGCTGATCGAGACCACCGGCTCGTCGGCCTTGGGATCGACGGTGACGGTCAGGTCGCGCGTCTCCTTCAGCGTTCCGCCGGAGGTGACGCCGTTCACCGTGATGATCGGCGCGCCGTTGCTGTCGGTGGTGATGACGTCCACCTTCAGGGCGACGGTGCCGGAGAAGTCCTTCGTCGTCGTCAGCGTCAGTTCGTTGCGGTACTGGGCATCGACCGACCAGCGGCCGTTGCCGAGATAGACCAGACCGCTCTCGTGCCCGGCGGCCAGCGACAGCCAGGAGCCCGACGGCAGGTTGCTGATGACCAGCGACAGGCGTTCCGACCCGTCATTGTCGGCCATCACCAGATCGCCGAGCCGCAGGTTGATCGCCGTGTCCTCGTCGCCGCGGGCGCTCAATGCGCCGCTCGGCGTCACCACGTCGGCCACGCCCTGCACATCGACATGGACGGTCACCGCCGCCGCGTCGGCGAAGGCGCTGTTGGAGCTTTCCGTCGCCCGCGCGGTGAAGGTCAGGTCGAAGCCGGTGTTGGAATTGGACGGCGGGGTGATGGTCAGGCCGCTCAGGTCGGCCTGGGTCAGCACCCATTTGCCGAGCGTCGCGTCGTAATGGCCATGGTTCAGCGTCGCCCCGGCCGGGACGCCGCCGACCAGGATGCTGAGCGTTTCCGAGCCGTCGCGGTCGGTCAGGGCGGCGACCACCGACAGCGGGATGGCGGTGTCCTCGCGCCCCACCGCGTCGGAGGCCGACAGCACCGGCGTATCGGCGACGGCGGTGACTGTCACGGTGAGCGATTGCTGCGCCGAGGTGGCGGTGGTCGCCCCCTCCACCGAGGTGGCGGTGATCTTCAGCGTCACCGTGCCGGAATAATTCAGCGGCGGCGTGAAGGTCAGGCCGGTCAGCTGCGCCGGGGTCAGGGTCCAGCTGCCGTCGGCATTGTGGATGCCGGCGGACAGCGTCGCCCCTTCCGGCAGGTTGGTGATGGTGATGTGGTCCAGCGTCTCGCCGGTCAGGTCCGACAGGTGGGCGTCGATGGACAGCGGGATGGCGGTGTCTTCCAGGCCAGTGGCGGCCACGGGAATGACGATGGGGGCGTCGGCGACGCCGGTGACGGTCACCGACAGCGTCGCCGGCGCGGAATCGGCGGTGGAGCCATTCTCCCGCTCGACCGAGGTCGCGACGACGCTGAGGGTGATGGTGCCGGAGAAATCATGCGGCGGGGTCAGGCGCAGGTTCGCGACATCGGCCGCATTCACCTTCCAGATGGTGCTGCCGTCACCCTGGGTGCTCAGCACGGTGCCGAGATTGAGGCTCGCCCCCGCCGGCACGCCGGAGATGGTGACGTAGCCGATGCTCTCCGACCCGTCGGTGTCGGTCAGCGCCGGGGTGATGGTCAGCGCGACCGCGGTGTCCTCGTCCGTCGCGGCGGCGGCGGCGGTCACGGTCGGCGCATCGGCCACCGCGTCGACGGTGATGGTGCCGGTCGCCGACTGGGTGCCACGCACCGTGCCGGCGCTGGTGGTGTCGATGGTCCCGACCGTCAGGGTGTAGGTGAGGTCGGCGTCGGAGTTGCGGGTGGTGACGATCTTCAGTCCGGACACCGTCCAGGTTCCGGCCGATCCGCCGGCAACCAGGGCGCTGGTCGGAATCGTCCAGCTGTAGGTGGTGGTCCCGCTGCGCGTCAGCTCCGTGCCATTCAGGTAGAGCTTGGCGCCGGCCACATCCAGCTGCGAGGCCGACATGGTCAGTGTGACCGTCTCCACCGCCTCCGGGCTGGCGGCATCGATATCGCTCAGCGTGATGGTGGGAGCGATGGCGATGCCTCCGGCCGCATCCTCGTTGCCGCGCGCGTTCAGCGTGGTCAGGGTGATGGCGTCGGCGACCGGCGTCACCTTGATGGTCTGCGTGGCGGTGGAGGTGCCGCCATAGCCGTCGGTGACGGTGAAGGAGAAGGTCTCCGTACCGCTGAAATCGGCGTCGGGCGTGTAGGTGAAGGTTCCGTCGGCGTTCACCACCAAGGTCCCGTGCGACAGGCGCACCGGCTGGCCGTTGTCGCCGGGCCCCTTGAAGGTCATCGTCTCATCGGTGCGGTGGTTGGTCGTGTCCTGATCGGTCGCCGCCAGCCGGCCGGAGATGGCGTTGTCCTCCGTGGTGGTGGTTGTCGCCGCGGTCGCTGTCGGGGCGTAGTTCAGAGCGGTGCGGACATCGACCGGCTGGCCGTCGACATACAGCTCCAGCTTCTCGAAATCCGCCACCTTGATGCCAAGGGCCGTCAGGGTCGCTGCGCCGGCGACGTCGGTGTCCTTGGTCGCGGCGTTGGTATCGGCCGCCGCCGTCTCGATGCGGTCGCGCAGGGTGCGCAGATCGGCCAGGATCGATGCGTTCGACAGCTGGGCGCTGGTCAGCATCACCCGGAAGGTGTCGATGCCGGCGTCGCCGTCCTGCTGCTCCGGAGCGGACGAGGTGCCGCCGTCGGTGCCGACGGTGAAGATCGACAGGTCGTCGCCCGCCCCGCCATGGATGGTGTCGGTCCCGGCCCCGCCGGTGATGGTGTCCTTGCCGGCGCCGCCGAGCAGGATGTTGGCCCCGCCGTCGCCGGTGATGACATCGTCGAAGGCCGAGCCGGTGACGTTCTCCAGGTTGCGCAGAACATCGGTGCCCTCGCCGGTGCCGACACCGGTCGCGAGATTCGCGTTCACGGCGGTGGCGGAAGCGGCGTAGGTGACGGTGTCGGTGCCGGCACCACCGTCAATGGTGTCGTTGCCGGGGCCGCCGGCCAGCAGGTCGCTGTCGGCGCCACCGTCCAGGCTGTCGTCGCCGAGACCGCCGGTCAGGGTATCGTTGCCCGCACCGCCGACGATGGTGTCGTTGCCGTCGCCGCCGTCCAGGCTGTCGTTGCCCTTCGGCGTGTTGGTGAAGCTGATGGTCAGTGTCTTGGCGGTGCTGTCGGCGGTGCTGCCGTTCTCCCGCTCCTCCGACGTCGAGACGACGGTGAGGGTGATGGGGTGGGTGGTGTCGCCTTCCTTCGCGGTCAGCTTCAGGCCGGACAGCTGGGCCTGGGTCAGGGTCCAGCTGCCGTCGGCATTCAGGGTGCCGGCGCTGAGCGTCGCCCCGGCCGGAACGCCGGTGATCGTCACCTTGGAGATGAACTCCGACCCGTCGGTATCGGTCACGGCCGGGGTGATCGACAGGGCGGTGGTGAAGGTGCCGCTGCCGTCGCCATAGATCACGTCGTCGCCGGCGCCGCCCAGGATGGTGTCGTTGCCCGCACCGCCCGACAGCGTGTCGTTGCCGGCGGTGCCGGTCAAGGTGTCGTTCTGCCCGACGCCCAGATCATAGGAGACGGCGGTGACGGAAACCGTCGGCTTGTCGGCCACGGCGATGACGGTGACCGCCAGCGTCGACTGAACCGAAACCGGGGACAGGCCGCGGTCGGTGGCCGTCGCGGTGACGGTCAGGGTGAAATCGACGTCGCTGTCGGCCTTCGGGGTGATCTTCAGGTTGGTCAGCTGGGCCGGGGTCAGCGTCCAGCTGGTGGTGCCGTCGCTTTCGGTGACGGAGGTGCCGGCGCTCAGCGTGGCCCCGGCCGGAACACCGGAAATCCTGATGCTCAGCGTCTCCGACCCGTCGGTGTCGGTCAGGGCAGACCGGATGTCGAGCGGGATCGCGCTGTCTTCGTTGCCGGACGCGGCGGTGACGCTCAGCGTCGGCGTGTCGGTCACCGGATTGACCGTCACCACCAGAGGCTTGGTCGTGGTCGCCTCAACGGCGCTGCCGTCCTTGGCGACGGCGGTCACCGACAGGGTGAAGTCGTCGTCGCTGTTCAGCGGCGGCGTGATCTTCAGGCCGGCGAGCTGATCGGGATTGAGCGTGACCGATCCATTGGTGACCGTCAGCGTGCCGTTCAGCGTGTTGGTCAGCACCGCACCGGTCGGGATGCCGGTGATGCGGACCGTCAACACCTCCGACCCGTCGAGATCGGTCAGCGCCGGGGTGATCGTCAGCGGGATCGCGGTGTCCTCATTGCCGGTGGCGGCGGAAACACTCAGCGTCGGGGTGTCGGACACCGGATTGACGGTCACCGGCAAGGTCTGCGTCACCGAGACCGGGTCGGCGACGCCGTCCTTGGCGGTGGCGGTGACCGTCAGGGTGAAATCGTCGTCGCTGTTGACCGGCGGCGTGATCTTCAAGCCGGCGAGTTGGGCCGGCGTCAGCGTGATCGAACCATTGCTGGCGGTCAGCGTGTTGCCGGCGGTGTTGGTCAGCACCGCACCGCTGGGGATGCCGCCGATGGTGATCGTCAGCGTCTCCGACCCGTCGAGATCGGTCAGCGCCGGCGTGATGGTCAGCGGGATCGCGGTGTCTTCGTTGCCGGTCGCCGCCGTGACGCTCAGCGTCGGCGTGTCGGTGACGGGATCGACGGTGACGTGCAAGGTCTGCGTCGCCGTCGCCACCGGCGCGCTGCGGTCCTGGGCGATCGCGGTGACGGTCAGGTCGAAATCGACGTCGCTGTTGTGCGGCGGCGTGATCTTCAGGCCGGCCAGCTGGGCCGGTGTCAGCGTCCAGCTGGTGGTGCCGTCGCTTTCGCTGACCGACGTGCCGGCGCTCAGCGTCGCCCCGGCCGGGACGCCGGAAATCCTGATGGTCAGCGTTTCCGACCCGTCGGTATCCGTCAGCGCCGGGCTGATGGTCAGCGCGATGGCGGTGTCCTCGTCGCCGCGGGCGGCGGACACCGACAGGGTCGGAGTATCAGTCACCGGGTTGACGGTAACCGCCAGGGTCTGCGTCACGCTGACCGGGTCGGCAACACCATCCTTGGCGGTGGCCGTGACGCTAAGGGTGAAGGTGCCGTCGCTGTTCAATGGCGGCGTGATCTTCAGGCCCGCGAGTTGGCCCGGCGTCAGGATGATCGCGCCATTGCTGATGGTCAGCGTGTCACCGGCGCTGTTGGCGAGGGTAGCGCCGCTGGGAATGCCGCCGATGGTGATCGTCAGCGTCTCCGACCCGTCGAGATCGGTCAGCGCCGGGCTGATCGTCAGCGGGATCGCGCTGTCTTCGTTGCCCGTGACAGCGGAAACGCTCAGCGTCGGCGTGTCGGTGACGGGATCGACGGTGACGTGCAGGGTCTGCGTCGCCGTCGCCACCGGCGCGCTGCGGTCCTGGGCGATCGCGGTGACGGTCAGGTCGAAATCGACGTCGCTGTTGTGCGGCGGCGTGATCTTCAGGCCGGCCAGCTGGGCCGGTGTCAGCGTCCAGCTGGTGGTGCCGTCGCTTTCGCTGACCGACGTGCCGGCGCTCAGCGTCGCCCCGGCCGGGACGCCGGAAATCCTGATGGTCAGCGTCTCCGACCCGTCGGTATCCGTCAGCGCCGGGCTGATGGTCAGCGCGATGGCGGTGTCCTCGTCACCGCGGGCGGCGGACACCGACAGGGTCGGGGTGTCGGTCACCGGATTGACGGTAACCGCCAGGGTCTGCGTCACGCTGACCGGGTCGGCAACACCATCCTTGGCGGTGGCCGTGACAGTCAGTGTGAAAATGCCGTCGCTGTTCAACGGCGGGGTGATCTTGAGGCCGGCGAGCTGATCGGGCGTCAACGTGATCGAACCGTTGCCGATGGTCAGCGTGTCGCCGGCCGTGTTGGTCAGCACCGCACCGGTCGGGATGCCGCTGATCGTGATCGTCAGCGTCTCCGACCCGTCGAGATCGGTCAATGCTGGAGTGATCGACAGCGGGATCGCGGTGTCTTCGTTGCCGGACGCGGCGGTGACGCTCAGCGTCGGCGTGTCGGTCACCGGATTGACCGTCACCACCAGCGGCACGGTCGTGGTCGCCTCAACGGCGCTGCCGTCCTTGGCGACGGCGGTCACCGACAGGGTGAAGTCGACATCACTGTTCGACGGCGGCGTGATCTTCAGGCCGACGAGCTGATCGGGCGTCAACGTGATCGCGCCGTTGCTGACCGCCAGCGTGCCGTTCAGCGTGTTGGCGAGCGTCGCTCCGGCGGGAATGCCGGTGATGCGGATCGTCAACACCTCCGACCCGTCGGTGTCGGTCAGCGCCGGCGTGATGACCAGCTGGATGGCGGTGTCTTCGTCACCCCTTGCCGCCGCGACGCTCAGCGTCGGCGTGTCCGACACCGGATTGACGGTGACCACCAGCGGTTCGCTGACGTTGACGGGGCCGGCGACGCCGTCCTTGGCCGTGGCGGTAACGGTCAGGGTGAAATCAACATCGCTGTTGGCGGGCGGCGTGATCTTCAAGCCGGCAAGCTGATCCGGCGTCAGCGTGATCGCGCCGTTGGTGATGGTCAGCGTGTTGCCGGCGGTGTTGGTCAGCACCGCACCGCCGGGGATGCCGCCGATGGTGATCGTCAGCGTCTCCGACCCGTCGAGATCGGTCAGCGCCGGCGTGATCGTCAGCGGGATCGCGCTGTCTTCGTTGCCGGTCGCCGCTGTGACGCTCAACGTCGGCGTGTCGGTGACGGGATCGACGGTGACGTGCAGGGTCTGCGTCGCCGTCGCCACCGGCGCGCTGCGGTCCTGGGCGATCGCGGTGACGGTCAGGTCGAAATCGACGTCGCTGTTCGACGGCGGCGTGATCTTCAGGCCGGCCAGCTGGGACGGTGTCAGCGTCCAGCTGGTGGTGCCGTCGCTTTCGGTCACCGACGTGCCGGCGCTCAGCGTCGCCCCGGCCGGGACGCCGGAAATCCTGATGGTCAGCGTCTCCGACCCGTCGGTATCCGTCAACGCCGGGCTGATCGTCAGCGGTATCGCGGTATCCTCGTCACCACGGGCGGCGGACACCGACAGGGTCGGGGTGTCGGTCACCGGATTGACGGTCACCGCCAGAGTCTGCGTCACCGAGACCGGGTCGGCGACGCCGTCCTTGGCGGTCGCCGTGACGGACAGGGTGAAGTCCGCATCGCTGTTCGACGGCGGGGTGATCGCCAGACCGGCGAGTTGGCCCGGCGTGAGGGTGATCGAGCCGCCGGAAATGGTCAGAACGTCGCCCGCCGTGTTGGTCAACACCGCACCGGTCGGAATGCCGGCGATGGTGATCGTCAGCGTCTCAGAGCCGTCAAGATCGGTCAGCGCCGGGCTGATCGTCAGCGGGATCGCGCTGTCTTCGTTGCCCGTGACAGCGGAAACGCTCAGCGTCGGCGTGTCGGTGACGGGATCGACGGTGACGTGCAGGGTCTGCGTCGCCGTCGCCACCGGCGCGCTGCGGTCCTGGGCGATCGCGGTGACGGTCAGGTCGAAATCGACGTCGCTGTTGTGCGGCGGCGTGATCTTCAGGCCGGCCAGCTGGGACGGTGTCAGCGTCCAGCTGGTGGTGCCGTCGCTTTCGGTCACCGACGTGCCGGCGCTCAGCGTCGCCCCGGCCGGGACGCCGGAAATCCTGATGGTCAGCGTCTCCGACCCGTCGGTGTCGGTCAGCGCCGGACTGATCGTCAGCGCAATGGCGGTGTCCTCGTCACCACGGGCGGCGGACACCGACAGGGTCGGGGTGTCGGACACCGGATTGACGGTCACCAGCAGCGGGGCAGTGGTGATCGCCGCAGCGGCGCTGCCATCCTTTGAGGTCGCTGTGACGGTCAGGGTGAAGTCGTCGTCGCTGTTCAGCGGCGGCGTGATCTTCAGGCCGACGAGCTGATCCGGCGTCAACGTGATCGAGCCGTTGCTGATCGTCAGCGTATCGCCGGCCGTATTGGCGAGAGCGGCACCGGACGGAATGCCGGCGATGGTGACGGTCAGCACCTCCGATCCGTCGGTGTCGGTCAGGGCCGGGCTGATCGTCAGGGGGATCGCCGTGTCCTCGCTGCCCAATGCCGCCTGAACGCTCAGCACGGGAGCATCGGAAACGGCGGAAACGGTCACCGGCAAGGTCTGCGTCACCGACACCGGGTCGGCGACGCCGTCCTTGGCGGTCGCGGTGACGGTCAGGGTGAAATCAACGTCGCTGTTGGCGGGCGGTGTGATCTTCAAGCCGGCGAGCTGATCCGGCGTCAGGGTGATCGCGCCGTTGGCGATGGTCAGCGTGTTGCCGGCGGTGTTGGTCAGCACCGCACCGCTGGGGATACCGCCGATGGTGATCGTCAGCGTCTCCGACCCATCGGGATCGGTCAGCGCCGGGCTGATCGTCAGCGGAATCGCGGTGTCTTCGTTGCCGGTCGCCGCCGTGACGCTCAACGTCGGCGTGTCGGTGACGGGATCGACGGTGACGTGCAAGGTCTGCGTCGCCGTCGCCACCGGCGCGCTGCGGTCCTGGGCGATCGCGGTGACGGTCAGGTCGAAATCGACGTCGCTGTTGTGCGGCGGCGTGATCTTCAGGCCGGCCAGCTGGGCCGGTGTCAGCGTCCAGCTGGTGGTGCCGTCGCTTTCGCTGACCGACGTGCCGGCGCTCAGCGTCGCCCCGGCCGGGACGCCGGAAATCCTGATGGTCAGCGTTTCCGACCCGTCGGTGTCGGTCAGCGCCGGGCTGATCGTCAGCGGGATCGCGCTGTCCTCGTCGCCACGCGCGGCGGTGACGGCAAGGGTGGGCGTGTCCGACACCGGGTTGACGGTCACCGCCAGGGTCTGCGTCACCGAGACCGGGTCGGCGACGCCATCCTTTGCCGTCGCCGTGACGGACAGGGTGAAGTCCGCATCGCTGTTCGACGGCGGGGTGATCGCCAGACCGGCGAGTTGGCCCGGCGTGAGGGTGATCGAGCCGCCGGAAATGGTCAGAACATCGCCCGCCGTGTTGGTCAGCACAGCACCGGTCGGAATGCCGGCGATGGTGATCGTCAGCGTCTCAGACCCGTCAAGATCGGTCAGCGCCGGCGTGATGGTCAAAGGAATGGCAGTGTCTTCATTGCCGGTCGCCGCGGAGAGCGACAGGGTCGGCGTGTCGGTGACGGGGATCACCGTAACGGCCAAGGGCGCGCTGACGCTCACCGGATCGGCGCCGCCATCCCTGGCTGTGGCGGTGATGGTCAGGGTGAAATCCACGTCGCTGTTGGCCGGCGGCGTGATCGTCAGGCCGGCGAGCTGGCCCGGCGACAGCGTGATCGACCCGTTGCTGATCGTCAGCACGTCGCCCGCCGTGTTCTTGAGGCTGGCGCCGGTCGGAATGCCACTGATGGTGACGCTCAGCGCCTCCGAGCCGTCGGTGTCGGTCAGCGCCGGGCTGATGGTCAGCGCAATGGCGCTGTCTTCGTTGCCGCTCGCCGCAGAGACCGACAGCGTCGGCGTGTCGGTGACCGGATTGACGGTGACCGCCAGGGGGGCGCTGACGCTCACCGGAGCGGCGGTGCCGTCCTGAGCGGTCGTGGTGACGGTCAGGGTGAAGTCGACGTCGCTGTTGGCCGGCGGCGTGATCCTGAGGCCAGCCAGTTGGCCGGGCGTCAGCGTGACCGAACCGTTGCTGATCGTCAGCGGATCGCCCGCCGCATTGGCGAGGCTGGCGCCGGCGGGGATGCCGCTGATGGTGACGCTCAGCGTCTCCGACCCGTCGGTGTCGGTCAGGGCCGGGGTTATGGTCAGAGGAATCGCGGAGTCTTCATTGCCCGTCGCGGCGGCGACGGTCAGCGTCGGCGTGTCGGTCACCGGGTTCACCGTGACGAGCAGCGGCTGGCTGGTGCTGGCCGGGGCGGCGGTGCCGTCGCGGCTGGTCGCGGTGATGGTCAGGGTGAAGTCGGCGTCGCTGTTCAGCGGCGGGGTGATCGCCAGACCGGCGAGCTGGCCCGGCGTCAGGGTGATCGAGCCGCCGGAAATGGTCAGCCTGTCGCCGGCCGTGTTGGTCAGCACCGCACCGGCCGGAATTCCGGCGATGGTGACGGTCAGCGCCTCCGAGCCGTCGGTGTCGGTCAGCGCCGGGCTGATGGTCAGCGGAATCGCCGTATCCTCGGCGCCGGTGACGGCCGAGACGCTGAGCGTCGGCGTGTCGGACACCGGATTGACGGTGACCGGCAGGGTGGCGGCGACGCTCGCGGGCGCGGCGGTGCCATCGGTGCTGGTGGCTGTCACCGTCAGGCTGAAGCTGTCGCCGCTGTTGGGCGGCGGGGTCAGCGTCAGGCCGGGGATCTGGGAGGCGGTCAGCACGATGCTGCCGTTCACCACCATCAGCACCGTGCCGGAGGCGTCGCGCAGAACCGCGCCGTCCGGGATGCCCGCCAGCGTGACGGTCAGCACCTCCGTCCCGCCGGTGTCGGTCAGGGCAGCGGCGATGTTCAGGGCGATGGCGCTGTCCTCGTCACCCGAAACCCCGTTCACCGTCAGGCTGGGCGTATCGGAGACGGCCGTCTGCGCCGGCGTCGCGGTGGTGGCGATGTCGGCGGCGATGTCGGTGGTGGCAACGGCGCCCTGGAGGAAGGTCACCCCCTCGGCATTGGGAACGGTCCCGTTGTCGATCACCTGGGTGGGCGTGCCGGGCATGGGAATGGCCGACTGCGCCACCTGGAGCGGATCGTAGGTCGAGGTCGTCCGCGCGTTGGACAGAAGCTCCGCCCGTTCCGCCGCCGTTCCGGCCGCTTCACGCGGTCCGCCGTCCGACGGGCCGGCCCCCTCAGGACCGCTCGGGCCGGAGCCGCGGGTGCCTTCGGTAAGCAGCACGTCACCGTTCAGCAGAAGCGCGTTCACCGCCTGATCGGTGGTGACGGCCACCGCTTCGCCGACGACGGTGCCGGTCTGCACCGCGCCGCCGACCATCAGATCCTCGGCACCACGATAGTCAGTCTGGACGTAGCCAAGCGTGTCGTCGGGCCGCTGCAATTGCACGGTGCTCGACTCATGGATGACACCGCCCAGCCGGGTGCCGTCGACCTGCTGGAGAAGGGTCAGATCGTCCAGGATCTGACGATCATCGACCGCCGGAACCTTCTCCTGAACCGCTTCCTCAGCCATCGGACCGCTCCATAAGTCGGGTGCAAAATCGCACCGCGCCACACGTCACGACCCTAGGTTCTAGCGTCCTCACTTGCTTGTGATAAGAAACATCCTGTGATGAGTTTCAACAGCATGAAGGATGAATCTGTCGCTGCGGCCGCAATAGGATGACCGGCAATCAGCGCAAAATTGCTTTGAAACGCTTGGTTTCCACCGCTTTCACGCAAGCTCGGAAGCGTCGGGTGCAACACGCTTTGTCACTCGGTTGCCTTTTGTTGCTATTCGCGGATTTACCTATCACTAGCAATTATGATGTTGATTGACGTACCCGGTTAATCCCGTGAACAGGTTGGTCGTTTTGCAAGCCGCAGCCCCGCCCACCCCCCAAGCCACAGCGCCCGCCCGGACCGGGCGCAATGGCGCCAACCGCGATCAGGTCAAGCGCGACCGGGCGGCCGAGAAGGCCGCGCGTCGCCTGCTGTCCGGCATGCTGGGGCCGCGCCGCGACCGGGCGATGCTGATCCTGGCCTCCTTCGCGCTGAACATCTTCGGGCTGGCCCTGCCGGTCACCCTGCTGCACGTCTATGACCGCATCCTGCCGAACGAGTCCTACGGCACCATGCTCCTGCTCGGCATCGGCTGTGGCGCGGCGGCGGTGATGGAGGCCATCCTGCGGGTCGCGCGCTCGGCTCTGACCACCTGGATGGGAGCGAGGATCGAGCACCGGTCGAGCGCGTCGCTGATCGACCGGCTGATGAACATGCCGCTGAACACCTTCTCGCAGCAGGGCATCGGCACCCATTTCGAGGTCTACCGCGCCATCAAGCTGGTACGCGAATTCTATTCGGGCCAGGCGCTGCAATCGGCCATCGACATCCCCTTCGCCGTCCTCTACCTGGGCCTGATCGCCCTGCTGGCCGGCTGGCTGGCGGCGATCCCAGTGGCGGTGCTGGCTCTGTTCCTGATCGTCGGCGCCGTGCTGGGACGGCGGATGCGCCGGGCGCTGGAAAGCCGCCACACGCTGGAGGAGCGGCGCCTGAACTTCATCAGCGAGGTGCTGGGCGGCGTCCACACCGTGAAGGGGCTGGGGGCCGAGGCCGGCCTGCTGCGCCGCCACGAACGCCTGCAACAGGGGTGCAGCGAGGAGGATTTCGCCGTCGCCCGGCTCAGCGGCTCGGCCTCCGTCGTCGCCGCCACGCTGGCGCAGGCGACGATGATGCTGGTGGTGCTGCTGGGCAGCGTGTCGGTGATCGACGGGGCGATGACCACGGGCGTGCTGACCGCCTGCTCCATGCTGGCCGGTCGCTGCGTCCAGCCGGTGCAGGCGCTGTTCGACCGCTGGGTCCGTTACCAGTCGGTGTCGCTGGCCCTGCGCCGCATCGGCCATGTCCTGCTGGAGGTCGGGGCGGACGGCGCCGCTCCGCAGCGGCACAGCGGCGGCATGGCGGAAAGCGAGCGCTCGCTCGCCACGCCGCCGGCCGCCGGTTCCATCGAGATGGACGCGGTCCGCTTCGCCTACGACCGCGGACCGGAGATTCTGAGCGGCCTGTCGCTGAGCGTCGGACCGGGCGAGTTGCTGGGCGTGCTGGCGACCAACGGTTCGGGCAAGACGACCCTGCTACGCCTGATCCTCGGCGTGCTGCGCCCGACCGCCGGCGCGGTGCGGGTCGGTGTGCGCACCGACATGCGCCCCCTCGCCGAAGCCGACGCCATGACCGGCATCGGCGGCGTCGTCTATGTCGGCGAACATCCGGAACTGTTCAAAGGCACCATCCTGCAAAACCTCACGCTGTTCGACCCCGGCCGGGCCGATCTGGCGATGGAGGTCTGCCGGCGCCTGGGCCTCGACCGCCGCATCGCCAGCCTGCCCCAGGGATACGAGACCATCGTCGGCGATGCCTCGCAGGAGGCGCTGCCCCGCGGCGCCCGCCAGATGATCTGCCTTGCCCGCGCCCTGGTCCGCGAGCCGGCCGTGCTGCTGCTCGACGAGCCGAACTCCTCCCTCGACGTCGAGTCCGACAAGGCGTTCCGCCGGGCGCTGGACGAGCTGCGCGGCAGCGTCACCATCCTGCTGGTCACCAGCCGCCCGTCGCTGCTGTCGCTGGCGGACCGGGTGGTGCAGATCGTCGACGGCCATGCGGTCACCCGCAATCCGGCGGCCGAGAGCACCCCTGGCGGCATCGTCGGACAGCCGGTCCTGGTCGCCTCCCCCCCGCCGCCCCGGCGGACGAAGACGCCGCCAAACCGGATGCGGAACCGATCCGCGCCGCCCATGACGATGCCGACATCCTGCGCCGCCGGCTGGCCAGAGCCTCGGCGGTCGGCGCCTGCATGGTGCCGCTGCTCGACGCGCTGGGCTGGCGCGGCGCACCGCAGACGCTGGCGGAGGCCCTGCCCCACTTCTCCGAGGTGCAGACGGTGGAGGAGCTGTGCGATGTCCTCCAGCGCCTGCATTTCGACGGACGCAGCCTGCGCTTCGACCTCGCCCGGCCGGAGCCGTCGCTGCTGCCGTGCCTGTTCCGCGCCCGCGACGGCCGCATCTATACCCTGCTCTCCGCCGATGCCGACGGCGTCACCGCCTTCAGCGGCCAGGTGCGCGAGACGGTGACGCTGAGTTACGGCAAGGGAACCGCCTACGTCTTCACCCCGCTGGAGACCGCCGCCGGCGCCGGGAGCCAGAATTGGGTCGGCACGGTCATCCAGGCCTATTTCCCGTTGCTGTGGGCGGTGCTGGGGCTGAGCGCGGTCATCAATGTGCTGTCGGTCGCCGCCCCGCTCTTCACCATGGCGGTCTATGACAAGGTCATCGGCACCGGGTCCTTCGACACGCTGGCGACGATTGCCGTCGGTGCTTTCCTGGTGATTGCCGGCGACTTCGCCCTGCGCCAGATCCGCGGCCGGGCGCTGGCCCATGCCGGGTCACGCATCGCCCGCAGCATCAGCAACGCCACCATCGAGCGCATCCTGATGCTGCCGGTGGGCATGAGCGAGCGGGCGGCCATCGGCACCCAGATCGCCCGGGTGAAGGATCTGGAATCGATCCGCGACTTCATCAGCCAGGGGCAGGTCGCGGCCCTGTTCGACGTCCCCTTCGCCCTGCTGTATCTCGGCGTGATGGGGGTGCTGGGCGGACCGCTGGCCCTGGTGCCGCTGGCCGCCGTGCTGGTGACCGCCGCCATCGGCGCCGCCGTCCACCCGCTGGTGCGCGCCCGCACCGGCACCACCGCGCGGGCCGACACCGAGCGGCAGGAATTCTTCGTCGAGATGGTCGCCAAGATGCCGGCGCTGCGCGCCATCGGCGGGCTGGCGCACTGGCGCGACCGTTATGACCGGCTGTCGGCCCGCACCGCAAGGTCGGGCCACACCGCCGCCAATCTCTCGGCGACCCATGCGGCGCTGGCCGGTCTGGTGGTGCCGGTCGCAGGATTGGCCACCGTCGGCGTCGGCGCCATGCAGGTCTTCGCCGGCACCATGACGCCGGGCGCGCTGATGGCGTCGATGATGCTGCTGTGGCGGGTGATGGTGCCGTTGCAGACCGCCGTCTCCATGCTGCCGCGCATCGAGCAGCTGCGCGCCAACGCCCGCCAGATCAATGGGCTGATGAGCATCCGTCCGGAGCGCGAGCCGCGCTGCGCCACCCTGCAGCCGCGCCGGCTGAAGGGCGAGGTGTCGTTCTCCCGCGTGTCGCTGCGCTACCGCAACGATGCCGACCCGGCGCTGGTCGGTGTCAGCTTCACCGTCAAGCCGGGGCAGATCGTCGCCATCGTCGGACCGGACGGCGCCGGCAAGTCGTCGCTGCTGAAGGTGATGCTGGGGCTCTACGCTCCACAGGCCGGCAATGTGCGGGTCGACGGCGTCGACATCCGCCAGATGGACCCGGTCGATCTGCGCAAGTCCATCGGCTATGTGCCGCAGGCCAGCTCGCTGTTCTACGGCACCATCGCGCAGAATCTGCGCTTCGCCGACCAGACCGCCGACGAGGCGGAACTGCGCTGGGCGCTGTCGCTGGCCGGCGCGCTGGACGAGGTGGAGGCGCTGCCGCGCGGGCTGGACACCCGCATCGGCGACAACCAGTCGCTGCGCCTGTCGCCCAGCCTGACGCAGAAGATCTGTCTGGCCCGCGCCTATATCCGCCGTCCCCGCATCCTGCTGCTGGACGAGCCGGCGAGCCGGCTGGACTTCGAGGGCGACAAGGCGCTGCACGCGGCGCTGGCCGCCCTGCGCGGCCACAGCACCATCTTCCTGGTCACCCACCGGCCAAGCCATCTGACGCTGGCCGACACGGTGCTGACCATGGATGCCGGCATGATCGCCCCCGCCACGGCCGGCGGCCTGCCCGGTCCGCGGCCGGTCGGTCCGGGCGGCGGTCTGGCCGGTGGCGGCAACAGCGTCGCCAACGGCATCGCCGGGGCGCTGCTCGGCGGGATCGGACTGCAACGCCCGCCCGGCGTCGCCGCCACGCCGCAACGCTGACCGGGCGCCGACCGGACGCCGACGCCTTTCGCTTTTTTCCTCCTTCCCGTGTGAACCGCAAGATGGCCGCTTCAGACCTCGCCCGCCCCACCGGCAAATCGCTCAGCGCCGACGATGCGACGCTGTCGCTGGTCCGCGCCACCATCCTCGTGCTGGTCCTGCTGATGGCGGCCCTGCTGACCTGGGCCACGCTGATGCCGGTGAAGGAGGCCGTCGTCACCGCCGGTCAGGTGGTGCCGTCGGGCAATGCCCAGGTCGTCCAGCATCTGGAGGGCGGCATCGTGTCGTCCATCCTGGTCAAGGAAAGCGATCTGGTCGAGGCCGGCCAGCCGCTGATCGTCTTCGATCCCAAGCAGGTCCAGGCGGAACGGGAGCAGATGAATGCCCGCCTGCTGACGCTGGAGCTGCGGGCCGAGCGGCTGCGCGCCTTCGCCGCCGGGCGCACGCCGGACTTCGCCGGCGTCGGCGGTCCCGATACGCCGCAGGCGGAGGCGCAGATCGCCGACCAGCGCCTGATCTACGAGACCCAGCGGCAGGCCCGCGACACCGCCATCGCCGTGCTGCGCGCCCAGGTGTCGCAGCGCGAGGCCGAACTGGCGCTGTATGAAGGGCAGCTGGCCAGCATCAAGGACCAGATCACCTTCATCACCGGCTCGGTCGACATCCGCAACCGGCTGGAATCGATGGGCCTGTCGTCCAAGCTGCAATCGCTGGAAACCCAGCGCGAGCAGTCGCGCCTGATGGGCGAGCAGCGGCGGATCGAGGGGCAGATCATCGCCACCCGGCAGGCGATCACCGAGGCCGCCAACCGCATCCTCGACCAGTCGGCCAAGCTGTCGCAGGACGCCGTGACCGAGATGGGCACCGTCACCGCCGAGATCGCCCAGCTGCGCGAGGCCCGCGCCAAGCTGGACGACCGCGCCGAGCGCCTGACCGTGCTGTCGCCGGTGCGCGGGCTGGTGCAGGACCTGCGGGTCAACACCATCGGCGCCGTGGTGCCGGAGGGCGGCGTGCTGATGCAGATCGTCCCGGTCGACCACGAGATGACGGTGGAGGCGCATGTCACCCCGCGCGACGTCGGCCATCTCCAGGTCGGACAGGAGGCGACGGTCAAGGTGCTGACCTACGACTTCGCGCGGTACGGCGCCATCACCGGCACGCTGCTGCGCATCTCCGCCTCCACCTTCCTGGACGAGCAGCACCGCCCCTACTACAAGGCGGTCATCGCCCTCGCCCGCAACCATGTCGGCCGCGACGACGCCCGGCATCCGGTGCTGCCCGGCATGACCACACAGGTGGAACTGCCCACCGGCGAGCGGTCGCTGCTGGAATATCTGCTGAAGCCGATCTACTTCGCCCTGTCCGACAGCTTCAACGAGCGATGAGGGTGGGACAGACGCCCAAAGTGCCCTCTCCCCCCGGGGAGAGGGGGAGTCAGGGCATCTTCACTCTCATGCCCAAAACGCAGAAAGGCCGCCGGTCCTCAACAGGACGGGCGGCCTCGGGGCAGAGTAACCGGTCAGTAGGCGCCGAGCGCGCGGGCGGCGGCGGTGAACTCCTCGGCGAGCCAGCCTTCCTGACGGATCAGATGCCCCATCAGGTGCTTCAGCGCCGCCTCGTAAGCCTCGGTGCGCTCTTCGGCGGACAGGCCCGCCCCGGCGAGCCGGGCGACGAAATCGTCCACGGCCTGCTCGGGCTCGACCTGCTCAACCTTGCGGGAGTCGACTGGGGCCATGACTTTGAACAACCTGGGGGTGGTGTCGGCGATCTGCTGCGGAACCATGTGAGCGCCTTGATGCTGGAGGCAATGCCTGGACGGATAATGAGTGCGCGGCAGACGGGTGTGAAGGTACGATTTAGCGCTTAAATGAAATAAATTTAGGAAGTATTTGATACATCTCGTTTCATTTGCGTTCGCATGATGGCGAAAAGCGGCGGCGGTTCAGCTTCCGACCGCTCCGACACAGCTCGACAGAATATGTCACGACATACCAGTAGCAATCATTCATACCAGTAAATAAAATTTCCGCGATTCAGCAGCGCCCGTGAACGCCATGGCCGGCCGCCCCAACCGCAGCGCCTCCCTTCAGACCATACCGCTCCGCGCGGTGGAACCCGATCCGGCTGCCGTCAGCCTGGACAAGGTGAAGGCGATCCTGGCGCCGCTGGACCGGGCGCAGAAATCCAAACTGTTCGAGCTGGTGCAGGCCGGCCATCTGGAGGACGACCAGATGACGCTGGAGGTCGGCCGCCTGATCGTCGCCATGCTGAACGGCCCGCGCACCGAACATGCGCGCCGCATCTGGACCGGCTGGTTCGATCCGGTGATGCTGCGCGCCGACGCGCTGATGCTGGCGGAAAGCCGGCCGCCGGGCTGCATGCATGTGGTCGACGCGAGCGCCTGGTGGTTCGCCCTGCTGCCGCATATGCGCGAGCTGGCCGGACGGGTGCAGACCGACATCGCCGGCCGCGCCAGCGAGCACCCGCTTGAATCCGTCCTCGCCTCCCCCGCCGCCGCCGACTGGGCGGAGGAACTGCGCGTCCGCTCGCTCGCCGTCCTGCGCCAGCGCGGCGGGGCCGGACCGCTGCTGGCGACCGCCAACGCCGAACGGCTGGCGCTGCTGCGCAAGCGTGGACTGTCGGGCGTGGCGCCGCTGTCGATGGGCGATCTGGCGATGCTGGATTCCATGCTGGACCATGCGCCGCTGTGGAAGGGTGCCGTCCGCCCGCGCGACACCATCGGCATCCTGCACGCCGTGTCGGGGATGGCGGACCGTGGTTTGACGGACGGCGGCACGGTCGACGGCGCAATGCAGTACGCCCTCGCCCTGATCAACGGGTCGCGCGATCCCGATCAGGCGTTGGCGCTTTACGGCATGTCGCCCAACCCGCTGCTGGTCGAGGCGGCCGTCGGCCATGTGCAGTTCGCCTGGCAATGCCTGCGCCAGAAGCTGGAGGACCAGCATCTCGGCCGCCCCGCCCCGCCGCAGCTGACCGCCGGCGAGACGGTGGACCGTTTGCAGGAGCGCGCCTTCCGCTGGTACGACGCCTTGCAGGGCTTCGGCGTCGAGCGTGGCGGCCGCAACTGGGCGGCGGTGGCGGCGGCCGTCGGCCGGACCACCGGGCTGGTGGAGGGAGAGGTGGTGCCGGTGCTGAGCCACCGGCTGCTGACGCTGAATGCCAGCAGCTCGGCCCGGCCGCTGATCGACGCGGTGCGCTTCATCAACGGCTTCAACCACCGCCTGCGCCGCCGCGGCATCGCCGCCTCCACCAACCCCTGGCTGACGGCGATCGGCGAGCATCTGGCCGGCCTGTTCCGGCAGATCGGCGCCTATGGCCGCGAGGATGCGCTGGCCGCCATGGCCGAGCTGTGCGAACTGGCGGAGGAGACCGGCTATCCGATCGAGGTGACGGCCATCGACAAGACGCTGCTGGGGATCACCGAACGCGCCCTGCGTGACGGCCGCGAGTTGAACCCCGGCGAAAGCAGGCTGATCGAGCGGGTCGTGACCGTCGCGACCGAGGAACGTCGCCGCTGCCGCTGGTGGGTGTCGGGCGAACTGGTCAGCCTGCTGGATGCCGCCCAGCAGCGCGGCATCGGCCCGACACCGCGATAGGCCGCTTCCGGGCGCCGAACTATGACGACAGCTTGATCCCGGACTTCATGGTGGCGAGCGCCTGCATCGGAACTGACCACCGCTTATCGCTAAGCCCCTTTCATCTTCGACGAACACAATGCCTCTCCGCGGGCAAGGCTCTTTGTGGAACCGCACCCCAAGGGCAGCGGCTATTCACAATGCAAGGGACATCTGGCTGTCCACCTTACGTTCCTTAGACGTGTGCCGCATGTATTCATGTTCGACGCCGAGACACTCCGCTACCTTCTGTAGATTAAGTCGTTTGAGAAGATCCACTGTGATCGGCCTCTTGTCGCTCCAGAAGACCATCGATCCGAGAAGACTTTGCACTTCCTCAGACATAAGGAGATGGTGCAGCAGGCGTGCTTCATCCTCCGACCAGCATGCAAGGAAATAGACCGTATCATCGAATACAACAGGTTTGCCGCCGACAGGGCCGATGACCTTGAATTCCAGACTCTTGTAGAAACCGGAGATAGCAACTTTCCATGGGGAGAAAGAATAATCTCCTACACCAAAAATTGAGAACTCGGGCTTTCCTTTGTAAATTGTGCTCCCCCTGGCGCCAAGAGCCTCAGCATTGTCCCGCAGATAGCGCCAGGTATGTGGAGCGATGCTGGCAATCCTGGCGGTCGGTTCTCCCACGGCCCGCTGTGGGACGACCATGAACTTGCGACGCTCTTTCCTGCTCCTTCCGCCTAAGTCAGAACTCTTAAGCATTGGGTAAAGAAAAATGTCCTCAATCTCGACTACAGCCTCATCTCCATTCACATACGTCGAGTTCGTATAAGTAAGCTCCATAACCCGTGAGCAGTCGTGCTTGATCCCTGAGCGCCAGATATAATGCGGATCCTGACCACAAAGGTCCCGGTGCGCAAGATAGGCTTCAACATCCGAAACTATCAGATGATCGTGATAGCCGATCGTATTGATCGGTTCCTTGGCGCCCAGGCTCTCGAATACATCGCAATCTCGTGCCTTCCCCCCGGGCCCGACCTCCAGGAAGAAAAAGCAAGCATCAACGGCCGCACCGAAGGATGCCATAGCATCGATGGCATAGATGCGCGCGCGCCTAACTGAGAGTTCGCTCCGCCAAGCGTGATTGAGGATCTTCCTGGCGACTGCCGTCTTGCACAGCATGGCGATGGCTCCGGAACGACCGTCCAGCCACTCCAGGTTTCGCAAGAGCATCCATTCCGAGATGTCAAAATTGCTCTTTCCCATAAGAGCGTCAAGGCCACCATAGCCGCGGAAATTTGACTTCGCAGGTAGATTGGAACTTTGGATGGCTCCCAGAGCAGCACTGGTAACCCAGGGATAATTACCGGTGATCAACAGTGGATCGGGCAGCTTGGCAGCTTCCGCTGACCAATCAGTTTCAAAAAAGTTGCAGTGCCTAACTGTCACATCCCTCTGAGCCCGATCTCCTTCTGCAAGCCGGTCCTTCAGGTGCGCGACATACTGACCGTTCACCTCTCCGGCCAAGACACGGGCACCGGGAAAGACGTCGCTTGCGGCGATGACAAAGGCCCCTCTCCCACAGGTAGCTTCGATGACTGAGGCGGGATCAAAGCCTATCTCTTTGAGTACCGCGACGGCATTTGAGGCCAACTCGTCGGGGGTTTGAAAGTCACCAAACTCACAAGTAGCCTTCGCCTTTCTCGGCGCCATGAAAATACCTACCTAATTCGTTCGATACCAGGCACTGCTCCAGCTTCCTGGATAACCCGGCCATACTGGAGTCGCCACTGTAGCGCATTGGAGATGGTTAGGTAGCCCTGATTTGGGCGCGTCCTCATCAATTCCTCTGCGATCCGCTGCGCCTCGATGTCGTCTATGGGGAGGTTGCGGTCAGCCATAAAGGCTATCAGATCGTCCTCATTCCCATTCCGGTCAAGGATATCACAAATGCCGCGTGTCATTTGGTAGTCTGCCGTTCGGCTACGATCGATGAAGATAGTATTTAAGATATTCAGACGCCCAGTACGGGCTTCATGGTCGTCATATTTTTCATATACAAAGACAATCAGGTGATAGCCTAAACCAAAAATCTTCTGTCTCGCGGATTTGTATGGACAAGAAGATTGCGGCTGCTTGGAGCTTGTAACCTTCATGTCAACTTGTAATTCAGGAAAATCAATACCTGAAGCGGAATTTCCTTGGTTGAATTTATAGATTCCAAGAAGATGATTGGTAAACTTATGCTCAAGATAAGTGCCAACAGCTTTCCCATCCGTGACACCAAAAAGCTTTGTCTCAAATATATTACTTTCATACTCGGCAAATTGAGCCGCTTCTTGCCAAAGCATTGGCATGGTCAAGACAGGCTTTTCTATATTACCCAGCATTGATTTTTCCCAGAATCTCAGATATTGATCTTGTGTGCGGGAAAGTAGCGCTTGGCATAGGGTGGAGCCAAGCTTTTTAGTGCGACATAAATTCCGCCCGCGAGTAATTCTGCCGGCTGGTTGCGACTGGCAGCCCGGACTTCTGAACCAGCGTGCCACGGTTGCCGCGATGTGGACGGCGGCTCTGTCGCAGCCCCTCTCGCCATGCGGAAGATCGGTGGTGGACATCCGGGCAAGTGGAAGAGCGGCTCCAGTCGCCCAACCGCTCCACCGTCAACCGGAACTGACCGGCCGTCATCGCGAAGCCCTTTCAAAGGGGTCAAATCACAACGCCTCCTGCCGGCAAGGCTCTCTATGGAGCCTGACCTTACGCATCGCACACCCGTCCGCCTATTGCGATGACAGCTTGATCCCGGACTTCATGGTGGCGAGCGCCAGCTGGGTGCGGTTGCGCACGCCCAGCCGCTGCATCACCGTGCGCAGATGCACCTTGATGGTGCCTTCCAGCACGCCCAGGGCGCGCGCGATCTCCTTGTTCGACTGGCCTTCCAGCAGCAGCCGCAGAACCTCGCGCTGACGATCGGTCAGGCCGCTGACCGCATCGCTTTCGGTGCGGACCGGAGCCGCGGAAGGCGGCAGCGGAATGCGGATGGGCGTGCCGCCGCGCACGGCCGGCGGCGCCGGGACGAAGATGCCGCCGTCGAGCACGATCGGCAGCGCCTGGTCGAGCACCGTGTCTTCGCAGCCCTTGTGGACGAAGCCGCGCGCGCCGGCGCGAATGCAGGAGGCGATGACATTGCCGTCGGTCACCCCGGACACCACGATCAGCGGCACGTCGCCGGCCGCCTCCAGCATCTCGACGAGGCCGCTGTGCTCATCGCCGTCATCCAATTGGAGATCATAGAGAATGGCGGCGAGTCCCGGTTCGGAACGCGCCTTGCGCATGGCCTCGGCCAGCGTTCCCGCCTCGATGATCGCGACATCCTCGTACCGCTGCCGCAACGCCAGGGACAGACCGTAGCGGACCAGGGCGTGATCGTCGACGATCAGGAACTTGAGGGGATCGCTGGGCAGGTCCCGGCGCTCGGACGCCTGATCCATTTCCGCGGAGCCATGAGCG
>NZ_CP039636.1:0-152500 GCF_004923295.1 Azospirillum sp. TSH100 | reverse complement strand
CGACCCGGGAGTTTGCCGGGCATTTCCAGTCGGCCTGCGACAGGGCAGGGCTGCGGCTCGTGGTCGACTGCTCTCCCCTGCCGGAGGCGGTTTTCGTCGATCGCAACGCCTGGGAAACGATCGTCCTCAATCTGCTGTCCAATGCCTTCAAGTTCACGCGCAACGGCGAAATCACCGTGCGGCTGTGCGCGGCTGACGGTTCGGTGACATTGACGGTGAGCGACACCGGCAGTGGCATTCCCGCACACGAGTTGCCGCGCCTGTTCGAGCGTTTTCACCGGGTCGAAGGCGCGCAGGGGCGCTCCCATGAAGGTACCGGCATCGGTCTGGCCCTGGTTCGGGAACTGGTCGGGCTGCATGGCGGCACCATCCGGGTTGACAGCATCCTGGGCGAAGGCAGCCGGTTCCATGTGACGATTCCTCTGGGTCATGCCCATTTGCCGGCCGATCGTCTCAGGCTGTCGCCGCTTGTGCCGGCCGACCCTTCGCGCGCTGACACCTTTGCCGCCGAGGTTGAACGCTGGCTTTCGGATGGCGGGGATGCGGATGCCAGGGAGGTTGGGGGCGATGAAAACATTGACGGGGAGGTCGGCAACGACGCCGTTTCCGGTCCGGCGAGGCCGGAAGGACCGCTGGTTCTTCTGGCGGATGATAATGCGGATATGCGGGGGTATGTAAGACGAATCCTGATCGCCTCCGGTTATCAGGTCGTAGCGACCGGCGATGGCGAGGAGGCTCTGGCTGCGGCAAGGACCCGTGTTCCGGATCTGGTGCTCAGCGACGTGATGATGCCGACGCTCGGCGGTTTCGGCCTGTTGCAGGCGTTGCGCGCCGACCCGCGCACCGGAAACGTCCCGGTCATCCTGCTGTCCGCCCGGGCTGGCGAGGAAGCCCGCGTGGAAGGATTGACGGCGGGTGCGGACGATTATCTGGTCAAGCCCTTCGGCGCCCGCGAACTGGTGGCGCGCGTCGGCAGCAGCCTGCAACTGGCGCGCATGCGGGAGGAGAAGGCGGCAGCCGAGCGCCGCATCGTCGAGAGGGCGCTTGACCTCAGCGAGGACCGCCTTCATCTGGCGCTCGACAGTGCCGGGATGGGCATGTGGGACTGGGACATCGTCACCGGCGAACTGACCTGGTCGGCGATCTGCAAGACGATCTTCGGCAAATCCGCCGACACGGCGATGTCCTACCCGGTATTCCTCGACAGTCTGCATCCTGAGGATCGCGATGCGGTCGACGATCTGTGCCGCCGCTGTCTCGACCCCGCCATCCGCGCCTCCTACGATACCCATTATCGCGTCGTGTGGCCGGATGGCAGCGTGCATTGGGTGCTGGCGCGTGGGAAGGTCTGGTTCGACGGTGAGCGGCCCCTCCGGTTCACCGGCACGGCGGTCGACATGACGGAGCAGAAGGAGGCTGAACGCCATCTGCGCGTTCTGGTCGACGAACTGAGCCATCGGGTCAAGAACACGCTGGCGGTTATTCAGTCGCTCGCCGAGCAGACCTTCCGCGCAGGGAGTGACGTGCCCGGAATCCGGCAGGCACTGGCGGGGCGTTTGCAGGCGCTGGCGGATGCCCACACGCTGCTCACGCTGTCGAACTGGGAAAGCGTCGATCTCGCAACCCTGGCCGGGCGGGTGGCCGGTCCGCTGGCCACGAAGGACGACGGTCGCTTCACCATGCTTGGACCACCGGCCAACCTGACCACCAAGGCGTCGCTGGCCTTCGCTCTGGTGCTGCATGAGCTGTGCACCAACGCCGCCAAATACGGCGCCTGGAGCGCCGACGGCGGCAATGTCGCGCTGGCGTGGCACATATCCGGTGACAATGTTGTCCTGGATTGGGCGGAGAGTGCGCCGATCCCGGTGACGCCGCCCGCCCGACTCGGATTTGGCACCCGACTGATCCGGCAGGCGGTGGAGTATGATCTCGGCGGCGAAGTGACGCGCGACTTCCGGATGGACGGCCTCCGCTGCGTCGTGATCGTGCCGGCTTACCGGGCACTGGCCTCTTCGGCCCGGCCCAGCAACTGAGCGAGTGCCTGCCGCAGCCTTTCGGGTGGATAGGGCTTGTTGAGAACGGGGCGGTCGCGGAAGGCGGCGGGCAGTGCTGCCGGGTCGGAATAGGCGGTGGCGAACAGGAAGGGGATGGAGGCGGCCGCCAGGGCTTCGGCCACGGGGTCGACGCGCTCGTCGCCGAGGTTGACGTCCAGGAGGGCGCCCTGGAAGCGTTCTTCGCTGGCGAGCAGCTTCAAAGCCGTCCGCGTGTTGGACGCCGGTCCGACGACATCGTAGCCGAAGGCGATGAGCGTCTGCTCCAGAGCCATGGCCACCAGCCCCTCGTCTTCCACCACCAGGATTCTTGCCGCCTGCTCAGTCATGGTTCCATCTATCCGTGTTGGAGCCATGACATAATACACCATTGCGTCAGTTCCGCTCCCGGAATCGGCAGAATCGAGATTGTTGCCCCTGGTCACAATCATATGCGCGGATCCGCCGCGTCGGCCGGCATCAGGTCGGTGCGCCTGTTTTGGGAAAAGGTGGCTAAAGTCTGCCGACCCCGTCCGTCTGCACTGTGAGTCGGGTCGCAATGGCCGAAGATTTCCCCCGCGCCAAGCGTTCCTCCTTTCCCGGCCTGCCGCAAATCTGCTATGGCCGCGGAATCGGGCGAAAGCCAGGCCATGCCCGGTTGAAAGGAGTGGGCGCCATGTGGCCCCTTGGCTGGATCCGCCGTTTTCTTCCGAGCACCCTGCGCGGCAAGCTGCTTCTGGTTTCACTTGCCGTGGTGGTACTGCCGATTTCGCTGACCGGCTACCTGCTGGAACGGGAAGGGCGGCAGGCGCTGGTTCGGGAAAAGTCGGAAAAGCTCTTCGGTTTGACGCGCCTGCTGGATGTGTATCTCGGTTCCGGGTTCGATCCCTTGCTGACCGAAATGGGTGTTGCGGCCGGCGACCGTGGTGCGGCCATCCGCGCCCTTTCGGATCGGCTGATCCCCTTCACCGACATGATCGCCGGAGCGAATCCCGGTGTGGGGGTCGGCTATTACAGCAAAGCGCTCAACGCCATCATCACCTATGGGCCCAGCCGGGACTACAGTGCGACGGTCGGCACCACGATACCGCCTGAGCATCCGGGCTGGCATGTGCTGGAAAGCGGGAAACAGGCCGTCGAAAGCGGCCGGCAGGTGCGTGGCTTCATCTTGAATGCGATGCTGCCCATCGTCCGCGACGGCAGCGTGATCGGCTATATCTGGGCCAATGAGCTTTCCGATGATGTCGAGCGGCAGGCGGCTGCGATGGACCGTGCGGTTCTGACGGTCAGCCTTGGGGGAATATTGCTCGGGCTTGTGCTGACGCAGGTGCTTGCACGCGGGGTCGGCCGCGACATCAGACAGATCATCGACGGTTTGCTCCGCATGCGGAGCGACCTTGGCGACGCGATCCAGCCGCCGCAGGGAGAGGTCGGTGCCATCGCGGTCGAGGTCAACGCCATGGCGCGCGCTCTGCTGGATGCCCGTTCGCTGACCGAGAACATCCTGCACAGCATCGCCGACGGCGTGATCGCGGTCGATTGGGCCGGGCAGGTCACCGCGCTCAACCCGGCCGCCGAAGCGATGATCGGGGTGACCGCAACCGAGGTGATCGGCAAGCCCTACGAGTTGCTGTTCAAGCCGGATGTCCGGTTCGCCAGTCCGCTGCTCGACACGCTGAAGACCGGCCGGTCGCATGTGGGCGTGACATTGGAGTTCCCGGGAACCAGGCAGACTCTTCATCTCACCGTGTCGAGCAGCGTGCTGCGCGACAGCCATGGCGAGGCCATCGGCGCGGTGGTGGTGTTGAAGGATTTGACCGAGCAGCAGCGGCTCCGCACCCAGATCATGCGGGCCGACCGGCTGGCGGCGTTGGGTGAGCTTGTCGCCGGCCTCGCCCATGAGGTGCGCAACCCGCTGACCTCGATCCGCGGCTTCATGCAATTCCTAGAAAGCTCCGACAATGTTGCCGAGTGGCAGCGTTATGCCCCCCTGATCGTCCGTCAGGTCGACAGCCTGAACCGCCTGGTCACCGAACTGCTGGAGTTCGGTCGGCCGCGCCCGCCGGCCTTCCTGCCGGTGCAACTGAACGATCTGATCCGCGAAGTATCGCTGCTGGCCGGGCGCAAGTCGAACGCCCGCATCGCCCTGCATCCCACCCCCGACCTTCCCCTGGTCGAAGCCGATGGTGAGGCGCTGAAGCAGGTCATGCTCAACCTGATCATCAACGCTGTCCAGGCGACTTCGGAAACCGGAGGCATCGCCATCGTCACCGCCATGGCGGCGGATGGTGGCGAGGCCGTCATTACAGTGACCGACGACGGCGAGGGAATCGCGCCGGAGAACCTCGACAAGGTGTTCGATCCCTTCTTTTCGACCAAGCCTCAGGGGACCGGGCTTGGGCTGGCGATGGCGCACCGGATCGTCGATGCGCATCATGGAACCATCGCCATCGCCAGCGTGCCGGGTGCCGGCACCACGGTGACCCTGAGGATTCCCATCCTTCACAACCAAACGGTTGACGCATGACGCCCCAGTTCCCTGCCATGCGGACCATTTCGGCGCCGGCTGTCCTGGTGGTGGACGACGACGAGGCGATCCGCGAGATGCTCGCCGCGGTGCTGACGCGCGACGGGCTGTCGGTGACCACCGCCGCCGACGGCGTCGAGGCGGTCGCCGCCTTCGCGGCACAGCGCCACGCCGTGGTGCTGATGGATGTCCGCATGCCGAGGATGAGCGGATTGCAGGCGCTGGCGGAGATCCGCAAGCTCGACCGCTCCACCGCGGTGATCCTGATGACCGCCTATGCCGAGGTCGGTGCCGCGGTCCAGGCGATCAAGGACGGCGCCTTCGACTACGTCATCAAGCCCTTCGACATCGCGGAGATCCTGCTGCAGGTCGGGCGGGCGCTGCAGATGCGCCGGATGCGCGACGACATCGCCACCCTGCACCGCGAACTGTCGAGCAGCTATCGCACCGACCGCATCCTGACCGCCAGCCCGCGCATGGGCGAGCTTCTCCAGACCATCGCCAAGGTCGCCAAGAGCAACGCCACCGTGCTGGTGACCGGCGAGAGCGGCACCGGCAAGGAGCTGGTGGCGGCGGCCATCCACTACAACAGCCCGCGCAACGCCGGTCCCTTTGTCAAGGTCAACTGCGCCGCGGTGCCGGAGGGGCTGCTGGAAAGCGAGTTCTTCGGCCACGAGAAAGGCGCCTTCACCGGGGCGCAGGCCCGCCGCCGCGGCCGTTTCGAACAGGCCGAGCACGGCACCCTGTTCCTCGACGAGATCGGCGACATCTCCCCCAGCCTGCAGGTGAAGCTGCTCCGCGTGCTTCAGGAACGCGAGTTCGAGCGGGTCGGCGGCACCGAACTGGTGCGCACGGATGTGCGTGTCATCGTCGCCACCAACCGCAATCTGGAGGAGATGGTCCGCCAGGGGCTGTTCCGGCAGGATCTCTATTTCCGGTTGAATGTCGTGACCCTCAGGACCGTGCCGCTGCGCGAGCGGCCGGAGGATGTCCGTCTGCTCGCCAGCCATTTCCTGCAACGCTTCGCCGCCGAGAACCGGATCGAGGTCAGCGGCATCGACGAGCAGGCGATGGGGCGCCTGCTGGCCTACCGCTGGCCCGGCAACATCCGCGAGCTGTCCAACGCCATGGAGCGCGCCGTGGTGATGAGCACCGGCGCCATGATCGTCGCGGAGGATCTGCCGGAGCAGATCGCCGGCCGTCCCGAGGATGGTGAACCGATAACCGGGACCGACGCCGCGCCGCCGGTTTCCGGCGGCGGCGCGCTGCGCGAACAGGTCAGCCGCTTCGAGGCGCGGGTGGTGGCCGAGGCGCTGGCCCGCAACGAGGGCAACCGGATGAGGACGGCCCAGGAGCTGGGGATCAGCCGCCGCTCGCTGCTCTACAAGCTGCAGGAATACGGCATCTCCTGAACCCGACATCCCGCAACGGCATCGCTGCGCAAGATCTTGCGCAGCACGCACAAACTTGCGCACCGGGCGGAACCGGCCACCGCCGATCCACCCCGGTGGAGGCCGGTCGCAACCGCGTGGACTCAGGGGAATTGCCAGGTGTCGCCGCTCCCGGCGCCGTCCCCGGCGGCTGGCACACCCATTGCTTGAGTGTGGGTATATCGGAGGACCCCGGTACGCCCCTGCATTGGCGGGCGTATCGCAGGTCTGCCGATCGCAGCGCTAGGAAACCAAGAATGAGCGTGCGGTTCGCCTGTCCGGTCCCGCTTCGGACCGGGGGCGGGCTCCGCGCCCGCGGGGTCGCGGCCGGGCATGCCCTGCTGCGCTCCGACGTCCAAGGGAGACGTCGAATGAGTAAAGTGCGGAAGCTGGAAGACACCGTCGCCATGATTCCCGATGGCGCGGTGCTGATGATCGGGGGATTCATGGGGGTCGGCACGCCGCCCCACCTGATCGAGGAATTGCTGCGCCAGAACAAGCGCGATCTGACGGTGATCGCCAACGACACCGCCCGCCCGGCCGTCGGCATCGGCCGGCTGATCGCCGCCAAGGCGGTGCGCAAGGTGATCGCCAGCCACATCGGCACCAACCCGGAAACCCAGCGCCAGATGATCGCCGGCGAGACCGAGGTGGAGCTGGTGCCGCAGGGCACGCTGGCCGAGCGGGTGCGGGCCGGCGGCTTCGGCCTCGGCGGCGTGCTGACCCCGACCGGCGTCGGCACGGTGGTGGAGGACGGCAAGCAGCGCATCGAGCTGGACGGCACCGTCTATCTGCTGGAAAAGGCGCTGAAGGCCGATTTCGCCCTGATCGCCGCCAAGCGGGCCGATTACCTGGGGAATCTCGAATACGCGCTGACGGCGCGCAACTTCAACCCGCTGATGGCGATGGCGGCCGAAACGGTGATCGCCGAAGCCGAGGACATCGTGCCGGTGGGCGTCATTCCGCCCGACAGCGTCGTCACCCCGAATGTGCTGGTCGACTGCCTGGTCGCCAAGGAGCATCGCCATGGATGAGAAAACCCTGATCGCCAAGCGCGTCGCGCTGGAACTGCGGCCGGGCAACCTGGTGAATCTCGGCATCGGCCTGCCCACCATGGTGGCCGCCCATCTGCCGGCTGGCGTCAACGTCTTCTTCCAGTCGGAGAACGGCATCATCGGCATGGCGCCGGTGCCGGAGCCGGGGGCGGAGAACGAGGATCTGAGCGATGCCGGCGGCAGCCCGATCGGCGCCGTTCCGGGGGCCGCCTCCTTCGACAGCGCGATGTCCTTCGGGCTGATCCGCGGCGGGCATCTGGACGTGACCGTGCTGGGCGGCCTGCAGATTGACGAGGAGGGCCGGCTCGCCAACTGGATGGTGCCCGGCAAGATGGTGCCCGGCATGGGCGGTGCGATGGATCTGGTCTCCGGCGCCAAGCGGGTGATCGTCGCGATGCAGCACAGCGCCAAGGGCACGCCCAAGATCGTCAAACGCTGCGAGCTGCCGCTGACCTCGGTGCGGCGCGTCGACCTGATCGTGACCGAACTGGCGGTGATCGAGCCGACGGACAAGGGGCTGGTGCTGCGCGAGGTCGCGCCCGGCGTCACGGTCGCCGATGTGCTGGCCCAGACCGGGGCCGAGCTGATCGTCCCCGCCAACGTGCCGGTCATGCCGCTCGCCGCCTGACCGTCGCCTTTCAAGCATCTTGATCGTTGGGGAGGCCGCCGTCCCCGCGCTGCCCGGCTGTCATGCCCGGCGGCGCGAGCGGTCCCCCTCGTGCCGGAGATCCGCCATGAGCGTCACCACCGCACCACCGCCGGCGCCGGACGCCAGCGCCCGCTTCAACCCGATCACGCCGATTTCCCGCGCCCTGACCTGGCTGGTCAGCCGCTATCTGCCGGACCCGCTGATCTTCGCCATCATCCTGACCGTGCTGACCTTCGGCTTCGCCTGGTGGCTGACGCCGAGCGGGCCGGTCGATCTGGTGCGCATGTGGGGCAACGGCTTCTGGAACCTGCTGGCCTTCTCGATGCAGATGGCGCTGGTGCTGGTCACCGGCCATGCGCTCGCCAGCTCCGAGCCGGTGCGCAACGTCATGGGGCGGGTGGCGTCCATCGCCAAGACGCCGGCCCAGGGCGTCATGCTGGTCTGCTTCGCCGCCGCCGTCACCAACGTCGTCAACTGGGGCTTCGGCCTCGTCGTCGGCGCCATGTTCGCCCGCGAGGTGGCCCGCCGCGTGCCGAAGTCGGACTATCGGCTGCTGATCGCCTCGGCCTATATCGGCTTCATGACCTGGCATGGCGGCTTCTCCGCCTCGGTTCCGCTGGTCGCCGCGACCAAGGGCAACCCGATGGAGAAGACGGTCGGCCTGATCCCGATCTCCGACACCATCTTCACCACCTACAATGTCGGCATCACGCTGGCGCTGATCGTCATCCTGCCGCTGGTCTGCTGGATGATGCATCCGAAGCCGCATGAGGTGGTGGCGGTCGACCCGGCGCTGCTGAAGCCGGAGCCCTCGACCAAGCGCGTCCTCGGCCCCGACGCCAGCCCGGCGGAAAAGCTGGAGGAGAGCCGCATCCTCGGCTTCGTCGTCGCGGCGCTCGGCATCGGCTACCTGTTCCTGCATTTCCAGGCCAAGGGCTTCGACCTCAACATCAACACGGTCAACCTGATCATGCTGGTGGCCGGCCTGATCCTGCACGGCACGCCGATGGCCTATGCCCGCGCCGTCGCCAACGCCGCCCGCGGCACCGCCGGCATCATGGTGCAGTTCCCCTTCTATGCCGGCATCCAGATCATGATGGAGCATTCCGGCCTGGGCGGTCTGATCACCAACCTGTTCGTCGACATCGCCAACAAGGAGACCTTCCCGGTCCTCGCCTTCCTGTCGTCGGGCCTGATCAACTTCGCCGTCCCGTCGGGCGGCGGCCACTGGGTGGTGCAGGGCCCCTTCATCATGCCGGCCGCCCAGCAGCTCGGCGTCGATCTCGGCAAGGCGGCGATGGCCATCGCCTACGGCGAGGAGTGGATGAACATGGCGCAGCCCTTCTGGGCGCTGCCGGCGCTCGCCATCGCCGGTCTGGGGGTGCGCGACATCATGGGCTACTGCGCGACGGCCCTGGTCATCACGCTGCCCATCTTCCTGATCGGCCTCTACTTCTGACCCTTTGCGACCAACCGGCCGCCGCGGTCCCGATTGGGCGCGGCGGCCTTCCTTCCTGCAAAACATAAGTTCCGGCATAACGTTCCGAGGGAGTCCTCCATGACCGAGATCGTCATCGCCAGTGCGGTCCGAACCGCCATCGGCAGCTTCAACGGCGCGCTGGCCTCCGTCCCCGCCCATGAGCTTGGCGCCGCCGCGATCCGCGAGGCGCTGTCACGCGCCCACACCGACGCCGCCGAGGTGACCGAGGCGATCCTGGGCCAGGTGCTGACCGCCGGCCAGGGCCAGAACCCCGCCCGCCAAGCGGCGGTGAAGGCCGGCATCCCGGTCGAGAAGACCGCCTTCGGCATCAATCAGGTCTGTGGCTCGGGCCTGCGCGCCGTCGCGCTCGGCTGGCAGGCGATCCGCTGCGGCGACGCCGAGGTGATGGTGGTCGGCGGCCAGGAGAACATGAGCCTGTCGCCCCACCTCATGCATCTGCGCAACGGCACCAAGATGGGCGCCGCCGAGATGCTCGACAGCATGATCAAGGACGGGCTGTGGGAGGCCTTCTACGGCTATCACATGGGCACCACCGCCGAGAATGTCGCCCGCGCCTGGGAGTTGAGCCGGGAGCGGCAGGACCGGTTCGCGCTTGCCTCGCAGCAGAAGGCGGAAGCCGCGCAGAAAGCCGGCCGTTTCCGGGACGAGATCGTGCCGGTGACCATCAATGGCCGCAAGGGAGACACCATCGTAGACAGCGACGAATATCCCAAGCATGGCACCACGCTGGAGGCGCTGGCCAAGCTGCGCCCGGCCTTCGCCAAGGACGGCACGGTGACCGCCGGCAACGCCTCCGGCCTCAATGACGGGGCGGCGGCGCTGGTGCTGATGACGGCGGAGAACGCCAAGCGGCGCGGGCTGACGCCGCTGGCGCGCATCGCCTCCTGGGCGACGGCGGGTGTCGATCCCAGCGTCATGGGCACCGGGCCGATCCCGGCCTCGAAGCTGGCGCTGCAGAAGGCCGGCTGGTCGGTCGACGACCTCGACCTGATCGAGGCCAACGAGGCCTTCGCGGCGCAGGCCCTGGCGGTCAATGCCGGGATGGGCTGGGACGAGGCCAAGGTCAACGTCAATGGCGGCGCCATCGCGCTCGGCCATCCCATCGGTGCGTCGGGCGCCCGCATCCTGGTCAGCCTGCTGCACGAGATGGGCCGGTGCGACGCCCGCAAGGGCCTCGCCACCCTGTGCATCGGTGGCGGCATGGGCGTCGCGCTCTGCGTCGAGCGCGCCTGACCGCACGGGTTTGACCTGACGAGAGGCGGAGCCGCCCCACCACCTTGGCGGGCGGCTCCGCGACCATTTGTACTCTTTTGAAGGATGGTAGTATGGCAGAAACTATCGATGTGTCCGTAACCTTCCGCATCACGGTCGCCGATGCCCCTGATGGGCCGGCGCTCGCCCTGCGGGCGGCGGAACAGTTCAGCCATGTCAGCCACGCCCAGATCGCCGCGTTCAACGAGGTGAACCGGGTCCATTCCGCGGACCATGGCACCGTCGAAGCGGTCACCAGCATCGTCGCCGGTGCGGGCGGCGGCTCGTAACGTCGATCCGGCCTGCAGGAGCCGGCCGGGAAGAGGGAAGACAAAGATCATGCGTTTGTCGGAGCTGCCGTTACGGTGGCGCATCGGATTTCTCGCCTCGCTGTCGATCATCGCCGCCGGACTGGTGGCGGCGGTCGGCGGCCATTTCGTCAACCGCGCGCTGGTCGAACAGCGGATGAACAGCGTCCGCTTCATCGCCGAGAGCGGCGGCAGCATTGCCGCCCGCTTCCACAAGCTGGCGCAGGACGGCGCGATGAGCGAGGATGAGGCCAAGGAGCGCGCCCGGACGGCCATCGGCGCCATGCGCTACGCCGACGGGGAGTATCTGTGGATCTGGACCTCGCAGATCATCAACGTCATGCACGCCAACCCGGCACTGATCGGCAAGAGCGGTGCGGAGATCCGCGACCGCAACGGCGTCTACGTCATCCGCGAGGCGGTGCGCGGTGCCCTGACGCCGGTTCCGGAATTCGTCAGCTACGAATGGCCACGGCCCAACGATCCGCAGGGGCCGACCTATGAGAAGCTGGCCTATTCGGTCCATTTCAAGCCGTGGGACTGGGTCATCGGCACCGGCGTCTACACCGACGACCTGCGCTCCGCCTTCTTCGGCATGATGACCGTTTTCGGGCTGGTGGTCGCCGGGCTGTCGGCGCTGGCCCTGCTGCTGGGCTGGGCGGTCGCCCGCAGCGTGACGCGCCCGCTGTCGCGCGTGCATGGCGTCATGCTGCGCCTCGCCGATCATGATCTGGAGGCCGAGGTGCCCGAGCGCGGGCGCCGCGACGAGATCGGCGGCATGGCGCGCACGCTGGAGGTCTTCAAGGAGAACATCCTGCGCAACCGCCAGATGGAGCAGGAGCGCCGCAGCGCCGCCGCCCAGGCGGCCGCGGAAAAGCGGGCGGCGGTGGTCGATCTGGCGAACCGGTTCGAAAGCCGGGTCGGCCGCATCGTCGACCAGCTCGGCCAGTCCGCCAGCGGCTTCCAGCAGACCGCATCGCACCTGTCCGGCGCGGTCCGCAAGGCCGAGCAGGATTGCACGTCGGTCGCGTCGGCCTCCGAACAGGCCTCGGTCAATGTGCAGGCGGTGGCGTCGGCCGCCGAAGAGATGTCGACGGCGATCCGCGGCCTGTCGGGACGGCTGGTGCAGGCGGCCCAGCAGTCGAAATCGACCGCCGAGCGGGCGGAACAGGCGCGCACCCATCTGGACGCGCTGTCCGCCGCCATCGAGCAGGTGGATCAGGTCGTCGCGTCGATCAACGCGGTGGCCTCGCAGACCAACCTGCTGGCGCTGAACGCCACCATCGAGGCGGCCCGCGCCGGCGAGGCGGGGAAAGGCTTCGCCGTGGTGGCGAGCGAGGTGAAGAACCTGGCGAACCAGACGCACGCGATGACCGAACAGATCGGCCTGCAGATCGGCACGGTGAAGGCGGCGTCGGACCGGACGGTGGAGGCGATGCGCGGCATCATCGGTCAGGTCGGGCATATCGACCAGTCGGCCGCCGAAATGGCCGCGTCGGTCGAGCAGCAGAGTGCGGCGACCGACGAGATCAGCCGCAACGCCCAGCAGGCCGCCATCGGCACCAACGAGGTCTCGCACAGCGTGGTCGACATCCAGAAGGCCGAGCGGGAGAGCGGGGTTGCCGCCGGCCAGGTCAAGCAGTCCGCCGACACGCTGGCCACCGACGCGGCCCTGCTGAAGCACGAGCTTGAGGCGTTCCTGGCGGAGATCCGCGCCGCCTGAGGCTGATCGGCTCTCGGGCTGAATCCAGTACCGGTGCTGGACGTCCCGGTTCGACTGGGCCGGGACGTCAGGCCCGTCCCGGCAGGGCCGGCGTCTCCGGCCGGCCGCGGCCGGTGGTGGGAGCGGCGCCGAGGACGCTCCGGATCTGGGTGGCCAGCAGCGGCTTCTGATAGGGCTTCTGAATGAAGTTGATGTCGAGCGGCAGGCTGGCGCTCTCCACCAGGAAATCCCGCGCGTAGCCCGAACAGAAGAGAATCTGCAGCGTCGGCTGCCGGACTTTGGCGATGGCGGCCAGGGCGGGGCCGTTCATGCCGCCCGTCAGGATGACGTCGGTGAAGAGCAGATCGAAGCCCGTCCCGTTCAGCAGGAGCAGGGCGTCTTCCGCCGAGGCGGCCGGCACCGCCCGGTAGCCCAGCGCCGTCAGCATGTCGACCGTGGTCGTGCGGACGGCGGGGTCGTCCTCCACCACCAGGATGCGCTCGCGACCGCCTTCGACCGGGCCGGAGTCGCGCGGCAGGGCCAGAGTCTCCGGCAGCGGCCGGGCGGCGGGGAAGGTCATCGCCACTAGGGTGCCGACGCCGTCCTCGCTGTGGATGTCGATGGCGCCGCCCGACTGGCGGACGAAGCCGTAGACCATCGACAGGCCGAGCCCGCTGCCCCGTCCGAAACGCTTGGTGGTGAAGAAGGGCTCGAAGACGCGGGACAGCACGGCGGGCGGCATGCCGCAGCCGTCGTCGCGGACCGACAGGACGATCGCATCCTCCCCGTTATGTTTGCCGGCCTCCGTGGCGATGACGATGGTGCCGCCATCGGCCAGCGCGTCGCGGGCATTGACGACGAGGTTCAGCAGCGCGTTCTCCAACTGGCCGGGATCGACCAGGGCGGGCGGAAGCCCCGGTGTCAGCGCCGTCTTCAGGACGATGCTGCCGCCCAAGCCATAGGCGAGCAGGTCGAGCATCCCGTCCACCAGCCCGTCGAGGTCGACGGCCTGCGGCTGCAACGCCTGCTGCCGCGAGAAGGCGAGCAGCCGCTGGATCGTCGTGGCGCCCCGTTCGGCGGCGTCGAGCGCCCGCAGCGCCTTGCCGCGCACCGGATCCCGCTCGGACGTCTCGTCATGGATCATCTGGAGGTTGCCCATGATCGCGGCGAGCAGATTGTTGAAGTCATGGGCGATGCCGCCGGTCAACTGGCCGACCGCCTCCATCTTCTGGGCGTGGCGGAGCTGTTTCTCGATGCCCTTGCGCTCGGTCAGGTCGGAATAGGTGGTGATGAAGCCGCCGGACGGCATCGGGCTGCTGTGCAGTTCCACCACCCGGCCGTCGGGGAAGTGATGCTCGCAACGGACCGCCTGTTCCGTGCGCAGCCGGGTCAGCGCCTCCAGATCGACGCTGCTGCCGTCGAGCATGCGGATGCTGACGCCGCGCCGCAGCAGGCTGCGTTGCAGTTCCAGCAGGTCGCGCCCGGCGACCTCGGCCGGGGTGAAGCCGTTGAGGTCGAGGAAGCGCGGATTCCAAGTGACCAGCCGGCCGGTCTCGTCGAACACCGACAGCCCGTCGTTCATGTTGACGAAGACGGCTTCCAGCATGCGCGAGTTTTCGCCCAGCTTGCGGGCCAGCGCGTCGCGCTCCGCGACATTCTCCTTGAAGACGCTGAAGGCGCGGGCGAGGTCGCCGATCTCGTCCGGCCGGCCGGTGGCGGGAACGCTGACCTGCCGGTCGCCGCCGGCCAGCGCCGACATCGCCTGCGTCACCGCGCGCAGGTTGCCGGCGACGTCGCGCATGACATAAATCGCCGCCGCGATGGCCGCCAGCGCGCAGAGGGCGCCCAGGGCGAGGATGCTGGCCTTGCCCGAGGACAGGGCGGAGAAGGTCGCGTCGCCGCGGCTGCGCGCCGCCGTCTGCATCGCGCCGGTGACGCTTTCGACCTCGCGGTTGAGCTGGACCGACAGGGTGTTGGCGGCGGCGACCAGGAAGCGGCTGCGCTGCTCGATCCCGAGCTGGCGGGTGCGGATGTCGAAGACCGCCGCCTGGGTGTCGAGCACGGTCAGCAGCTGGTCGAGCGAGGGGGCCATGATCGCCAGCGCCGGGGCCGCGGTGTCGATCGCCCGCAGGCTCCGCCGGTCGGCGTCGAAGCCGGCGGACCAGCGGGAGAGGTCGGCCGGGCTGGTCGTCGTCAGCGCGGCGGAGACGGCATCGCGCGTGCGGTCGGCCAGCCGCAGGACCGAGAAGGGCAGGGGCGGCGTTCCCGCCCCCTCGAAGCCGGGATGCTCGAAGGTCTTCGCCGCCGCCCCGGCCAGCGTCTCGCCGAGGATGCGCTGGCGTTCCAGCCCGAGCCGGATCGCCGACGCCTCCGCCCGCACGGCGATGGCCTCGCCGGTGGCGTCCATCAGGTTGCGCAAGGTGCCGTCGAGCCGGCCGGCGAGCCGGACCAGCGATGGCACGTCGGAGGGGACATGCAGCGAGGCGCGCTCCAGACCCGGCAGCCGGTTGACCAGCCCAGTGAGGTCGGCGAGCTTGAGTTCGAGCTGGCTGCGCTCCTCGTCGAGGCCGGGGGTCGCCTCGATGGCGGTGATGAAGGGGGCGCGGGCGGCCAGCCCGGTGCTCAGCTCCGCCATCCGCATCGCCAGCGCGATGTTGCCCAGCCCATCGCGCTGGAGCGAGAGCAGGGCGCGTTCCGTCTCCCCCAGCCCGAACCAGCCGACCCCGCCGACCGCCGTCGTCAGGACCACCATGGTTCCGAAGGCGGCGAGCAGCCGGCCGCGAACGCTAACGGGGGACAGCATGCGTCTGACCATCGGGTTGGAGGCTAGCGCCGGCCGCCCCGCCGGCGCCAGCGGGAAAATCACCGGTCAGGATGTGGCGGATCAGCGTGCGACGGCGGCGATGCCGTCCCCGGTGAAGGTCGCCAGCGCGCTGGCCCCGGCCGGCACAGGAGTAGCGACGTTCGGATCGACCACGAACAGGTCGCCGAACTCGCTGGTCAGCCCATATTCCATGTGCGAGCCGAGATAGGTTGCCTTGCGGACGGTGACCGGGATGCCGTCACTACCGGTTTCACTGGTGGCCCCGGGGCGCAGGCGGATCGCGTTCGGCCGGACGGCCAGCAGCACCTCGCCGGCCGGCAGTCCGGGATCGGGGACCGTCAGGGTCAGCGGCCCGAGCGCCACCGTCGCCATGCCGCCGCCGCGTCCCACCAGTTCACCGTCGATCAGGTTGGCGCCGCCGATGAAGTCGGCGACGAAGCGGTTCTTCGGCCGGCGGTACAGCTCGTCCGGCGTGCCGGTCTGGGCGATCACCGACCTGTTCATCACGATGATGCGGTCGGAGACGGCCAGCGCCTCCTCCTGGTCATGGGTGACATAGACGGAGGTCAGGCCGAGCTTCTGCTGAAGCTCGCGGATGTCGTCGCGCATCTTGCGGCGCAGCTTGGCGTCGAGGTTGGACAACGGTTCGTCGAACAGCAGCACCTCCGGCTCCAGCACCAGGGCGCGGGCGACGGCGACACGCTGCTGCTGCCCGCCGGACAGCTCGCTCGGCAGGCGCTGGCCGTAGCCGCCGAGCCCGACCAGATCCAGCCCCTCCTCCGCCTTGGCGGCGGCGTCGCGCTTGCGCACGCCGCTGACCACCAGCCCGTACGCGACGTTGTCGGCCACACTCATGTGCGGGAACAGGGCGTAGGACTGGAACACCATGGTGACGTTGCGGTCGGTCGCCGGCAGCCGGGTGACGTCCTTGCCGCCGATCAGGATGGTTCCGCTGCTCGCCATCTCCAGCCCGGCGATCATCCGCAGCGTGGTGGTCTTGCCGCAGCCGGACGGTCCCAGCAGGGTGACCAGGGTGCCCTGCTCGATGGTGAAGCTGACATCGTCCACCGCGGCGACATTGTTGTAGCGGCGGCTGACGTTGCGGAACTCGACGCCCGCGGGCTTGCTGGCGATGCTCATACCGGCTTCTCCTGAAGCGTGACGGGGGTGGCGCTGCGGCGGCCGATGCGGCGCTCGCCGACGACGAGCTGGATCAGGGCGATGACGGCCGACATCAGGACGATCAGGGCCGAGCTATAGGCGATGGCGAGGCCGAAATCGCCCTGCTCGACGCGGCCGACGATGTAGGCGGTGGCCAGCTCGTATTTCGGGCTGACCAGGAAGATCACCGCGCTGATCGAGGTGATGGCGCGCACGAAGCTGTAGACCAGCGAGGCGACGATGGCCGGCCGCAGCAGCGGCAGGATCACCCGGCGGATCGTCTGCACGCTGCCCGCCCCCAGCGTCAGCGAGCATTCGTCGAGGCTGCGGTCGATCTGCGACATGGCGGCGACGCCGGCCCGGATGCTGACCGGCATGTTGCGGAAGACGAAGCACAGGATCAGGATGGCGATGGTGCCGGTCAGCTCGATGGGGGGCTGGTTGAAGGCGAGGATGTAGCTGATGCCGATCACCGTGCCGGGGATGGCGAAGCTCAGCATCGTCAGGAACTCGAAGGCGCCCTGGCCCTTGAAGCGCTGGCGTACCAGCAGGTAGGCGGTGAGCAGCCCGACGGCGGCGGTCAGCGGGGCCGACAGGGCGGCGACCTCGATGGTCGTGAACAGCGAGCCCCAGGCCCGGCCTGACCAGATCAGCCCGCCCGGTCCCCAGCTGAGGTCGAAGGCCGCTATGTAATGGCGAAGCGTCAGGCTGTTGTTGCGGCCCCAATTCTCGGTAAAGCCGCCGAACAGGATCAGGCCGTAGAGCACGAAGGTGAAGGCGGCCCAGGGCAGGGCGGTGGCATAGGCGGCGATCTTGATGCCGCGCGGGAGCTGCGACGGGATGCCGTTGTCGCCCTTGCCACCGACCGTCGCGTAGGACTTCTTGCCAAGCCATTGCCGCTGCACCCAGAAGGCCCCCAGGCACAGGCACAGCAGGATGATGCCGAGTGCCGCGGCGCGGCCGGGATCGTTCTGCGCGCCGACGACCGCAAAGTAGATCTTGGTCGACAGAACCTCGTAATTGCCGCCGAGGATCAGCGGGTTGCCGAAGTCGGCCAGGCTTTCGATGAAGCTGATGAGGAAGGCGTTGGCGACGCCGGGACGCATCAAGGGCCAGGTGACGGTGCGGAAAGTGACCCAGCGGCTGGCCCGCAGGGTCTGCGCAGCCTCCTCCAGCGACGGGCCGATGCCCTGGACGACGCCGATCATCACCAGGAAGGAAATCGGCGTGAAGGCCAGCGTCTGGGTCAGCAGCACGCCCGGCAGCCCGTAGATCCAGCGCGAGGCCGGGATGCCGAACCACTCCGCCAACGCCAGGGTGACGGTGCCGTTGCGCCCGAACAGCAGGATCACGGCAAGGCTGATGACGAAGGGCGGCGTGATGATCGGCAGCACGGTCAGCACGCGCAGCAGTTTCTTGGCGCGGAAGCCGGTGCGCACCGCCACCAGCGCGAAGGCCAGCCCGAGCAGGGTGGTGGCGAGGCCGGTCAACACCGCCAGGAAGACGCTGTTCCAGACAACGCCGCAGGACTTCGCCTCGGTCAGGCAGGACAGGCGCCAGACGTCGGGGGCGGCAAGGCGTGTCCACAGCGCCGCGGCCGAGAAGCCGCCCGTGCCGGTGTCGCCGGCGCCGCTCAGGACATAGCCGACCGGCAGGAAGACGAAGGCGGCGATGGCGGCCAGCACCAGCCCGATGGCGCCCGCGGTGAAGCGGTCGCCCTTCATGAAGCCCAAACCGGCGAAGCCGTTGGTCATCAGGAACAGGAAGGACAGAGCGGTGAGCGCCGCCCCGGCGCCGAAGCCGCCCTGGCCGAGCGGCAGCGGGCCGAACAGGGCGGTCAGCCAACCCCACGCCCAGCCGTTGAGGCCGATGGCGAAGCCCTGCGCCGCGACCCAGGCCAGCCCGAAGGCTCCGCTGGCGAGAAGGATCGCCGGTTGCCGGGCATGGAACCGGGGCAGAGCGGTGGCGACGAGGGCCAGGAGCAGCGGCAGGGCGAGCGGCAGGAGCCACCAGCGCCCGCTGGTCAGCCCGTCGATCAGGGCGGAGCCGGCCGGACCCGGCGAGGGGGGGGCGATCGCGGGCTGGGTGCCGCTGCCGGCGAACCAAGGCAGCAGGGCGAATCCCACCCACCCCAGCGCCAGCCAGATTGCTGAGCGAGGACGCATCATTTCACCTGCGGATTTTCATGGTCCGGGCATGGCCGGGCTCTCCCTCCCCCAGGACGGGGGAGGGTGGCGACGGATGTCCTGATCGGTGTGGAAAGGCCCTAAACCGCTTAGCGGGCGACGGCCTTGATCTCGGCGTCCCAGCGCGACAGCAGGCGCTTGCGCTCCTCGGCGGTGCCGTATTTCTGGAAGTTGTAGTCGATCATGCGGATCGCCTCCAGCTTCGGGGCCTCCGGCGGAATCGCCGCCTTGCGGTTCGACGGCATCTGGAACTGCTTGGTCTCGGCCCCGGTGGCCTGACCCTCCGGCGACAGGGCGTATTCGTAGAAGGCCTTGGCGGCGTCGAGGTTCTTGCTGCCCTTGATGATGCTGACCGAGCCGATCTCGTAGCCAGTGCCCTCGCAGGGGGCGGCGACATCGACTGGGAAGCCGTTGATCTTCTGGTTGATGCCGTCATGCATGAAGATGATGCCGACCAGCGTTTCGCTGCGCGCGACGGCGGCGGCCGGGGCGCTGCCCGACTTGGTGTACTGGTTGACGTTGTCGTTCAGCTTCTTCAGGTAATCGAACGCCCCATCCTCTCCCAGCACCTGGACCAGGGTGGCCAGCGCGGTGTAGGCGGTGCCGGAGGCGTTGGGATTCGCGATCTGGATTTCGTCCTTGAACTCCGGACGCAGCAGGTCGGCCCAGCATTTCGGGGCGTTGATCTTGCGCTTCGTCAGAAGCTCGGTGTTGTAAACGAAGCCCAGCGCGCCGGCATAGATGCCGACGCTGCGGCCCTGCGACTGTTTGTACTGGCTCTGGGCCCAGGGCTGGAGGTCGGCGAATTGCGGGCTTTCGTAGGCCAGCGTCAGCCCCTCCTCCGCCGCCTGAAGATGCGGGTCGCCGGGGCCACCCCACCAGACATCGGTCTTCGGGTTGGCGGACTCGGCGCGGATCTGGGCCAGCGCCTCGCCGGCGCTTTTGCGGCTCATGGCAACGGCGATGCCGGTCTTCTTCTCGAAGGCGACGGCGATCGCCTTGCACCATTCCTCCTGCACGCCGCAGAGGACGGTGAGCGAGCCTTGCGCCTTGGCCGGGGCCGCCGTCAGGGCGATCACCGATCCGGCCGCCAGGATGCCGAGGCCGACGGACTTGATCCAGTTGCCAGCGGATGTCACGGAACACTCCTCCCAGGAGTTCGGGTTGCTTTTTGACAACCGCGCTTTTGCTCGGGCGCGTTTGTTCGTCTTGCCAGCATAAGCGGCCAGGGTGAACGGCGGATTTCACGCTTCCAGGGAGTGGCTGTAACTTTGTTAACGGAACCCAGCCCGGTGGGCCGGCGGTCAGTGGCCGAACGCCTCAATGTCGCAGTCGAAGACGTAGCCGAGCCCGCGTTCGGTGCGGATCAGCCAGGGCTGCTGCGGGTTTCGCTCGATCTTGCGGCGCAGGCGCAGGATCAGGACGTCGATGGTCCGGTCGAACACATCGTCCCGGTCATGGTGGGTCAGGTCGAGGATCTGGTTGCGGCTGAGCACCCGGCCATGGGCGCGGACCAGTGCCACCAGAAGGTCAAACTCGGCCACCGTCAGGGGCACCGGCTTGCCGGCCGGGTCGAACAGCCGCCGGCCGTCCTCGTCCAGGGTGAAGCCGGCGAAGCGGTAGCCGCGCTTGCAGAGCGCCGGGACCGGGACGCTCTCTCGGGTGGTACGGCGCAGGACCGCCTTCACCCGCGCGATGAATTCGCGGTTGTTGAACGGCTTGACGATGTAGTCGTCGGCGCCGACCTCCAGCCCCATGATGCGGTCGATGTCGCCGCCGCGCCCGGTCAGCATGATGATCGGAATATCCATGGTGCCGCGCAGCTGTGCGGCGATGGAGATGCCGTCGCGGTCCGGCAGCCGCAGGTCGAGCACGATCAGGTCGAGCCGGCCGGTGCCGAGCGCCGCCATGAGCGCCGCGGCGTCGGGGCAGCGGATGGTCTCGTACCCCTCGCCGGTCAGCAGGTCTGCTACCATCTGGAGGACGGCCGGATCATCATCGACAACCCCGATCGTCAGACGCCTGCCGCCATTCGGTGACGTGTTCGTTGACATCCTGCCCGCCCGCTGAAGAGGGCGCAGGATCGCATTGCTTCCCGCCGGGATCAACCGGTCTGGCTCGACCGGGTGGGCGGGGGCGCTCAATTCGTTCCGTTGATCGCGTGGTAGCTGCGGATCACCTGGCTGTCGTCCATTGTCCCCTCGCCACGGCCCGAGGTGGCGAGGAACATCTGGTGGGCGACCGCCGCCAGCGGCAGCGCCGCCTTGGCGTCGCGGCCGGCCTCCAGCACGATGCCGAGATCCTTGACGAAGATGTCGACGGCGCTGGTGATCTCCGGATCGGAATGCAGCATGCGCGGACCACGGTCCTTCAGCATCCAGCTCGACGCCGCGGAACTGCCCATGATCTCCAGCAGGATGTCCAGATCGATCCCGACCTTGGCGGCCAGCGCGAAGGCTTCGGCCACCACGGCGATGTGGACGCCGCAGAGCAACTGGTTGACCGTCTTCACCGTGGCGCCCTGGCCCGGCCGCTCGCCGACATGGAAGACCTTGTCCCCCATTGCCGCCAGCACCGGGCGGACCCGCTCCACCACCGGGGCCGGCGCCGCCGCCATGATCGACAGACTGCCGGCGACCGCCCCCACCACGCCGCCGGACACCGGCGCGTCGACGAAGCGGCGGCCAGCCGCCTCCACCCGCGCCGCCAGGGCCGCCACCGCTCCCGGCGGGCAGGTCGCCATCAGGATTACCGCCGCTCCGTCCGGCAGGGCCTCCAGGGCACCATCGGCGAACAGGGCCTGTTCGGCCTGGGCGGCGTTCACCACCATCAGCACCAGCGCGTCGGCACCGGTGGCGGCGGCGGCGGCGCTGGCCGCCGGCCAGGCGCCGCGTTCCGCCAGCGCGGCGACGCTGTCGCGGCGGACATCGAACCCCTGCACGGTGAAGCCCTTTGTCAGCAGGTTGTCCGCCATGGGCATTCCCATGGAACCGAGGCCGATGAATCCGACGGTCGTCATTGGTCCGATGTCCTTGAGTGGGGAGGCTGGAGTGTTGAGGGAAGGAGATCAGCCAAGGAAGCCGATCGACACCCAGGGCACTGCCGCGACGATGATCAGGCCGACGGCCAGCGCCGCCAGATATCCCAGGATGGGCTTCATGCCTTCGTCCGGGCTGATGCGGCTGATGGCGCAGGCGGCGTAGTAACCGACACCGAACGGCGGGGCGAACAGACCGATGCCCATCGCCAGGATGACGATCATCGCGTAGTGGACCTCGTGCACGCCGATCTGCCGGGCGATGGGGAACAGCAGCGGACCGAACAGCACGATGGCGGGGATGCCCTCCAGGACGCTGCCCAGGATGATGAAGGCGATGATCGACACCGCGATGAACACCGGCACGCCGCCGGGCAGCTCGCGCATCGCCGTTGCCAGGGTGTTGGAGAAGCCCGACTGGGTCAGCGCCCAGGCCATGCCGGTGGCCGCACCGATGATCAGCAGGATGGCGCCGGACAGGGCCGCGGTTTCGACCAGCATCGGATAGATGCGGCGCCAGTCGAACTGGCGGTAGACCAGCAACCCGGCGATCACCGCATAGACGATGCCGATGGTCGATACCTCGGTCGCGGTCGCGACACCTTCGATCACCGCGGCGCGGATGATGAAGGGCAGGGCGATGGCGGGCAGGGCGATCAGGAACGCCTTGCCGATCTCGCCGCGGCTGGCGCGGCGGACATGGGACAGATCCTCGTGGCGGTAGCGCCACCAGACCAGCCCGGCCAGCGCCAAACCCAGCACGATGCCGGGCAGCAGGCCGCCGGTGAACAGGGCGGCGATCGACACGCCTGTGACCGAGCCGATGGTGATCAGGACCAGGGATGGCGGGATGGTTTCCGTCTGGGCGCCGGTGGCCGACAGCAGGGCGACCAGATCGCCCGGCTTGGCGCCGCGCGCCTTCATCTCGGGGAACAGCACCGGCGCCACCGCCGCCATGTCGGCCGCCTTGGAGCCGGAGATGCCGGACACCAGATACATCGCGCCGATCAGCACATAGGACAGGCCGCCGCGCACATGGCCCAGCAGGCTGGCGAGGAATCCGACCATGGCACGGGCCATGCCCGTCATCTCGATCAGTTGGCCGAGGAAGACGAACAGCGGCACCGACAGCAGGATCAGGTGGCTCATCCCCTCGTCCATGCGGCCGACCATGACGATGGCTGGGGTCGAGGTGGCGAGCGACAGGTAGCCGAAGGTGGCGAGGCCGAAGGAAAAGGCGATCGGCAGGCCGAGGAACACCATCACCCCGACGCCGACGACGAAGAACAGCAGCAGGTTGAGGTTGCCGAGCCCGGCGAAGACCGGACCGGCCAGAACCGCGGCGCCGATCGTCCCCGCCACCGCCAGCACCGCCCACAGAACGTCCGTGGCGCGGCCGACGCGGGCCAGCCGCAGCAGGGCGACCGAGATCATCAGGGCGATGCCGACCGGCAGGGCCGAGGCGCGCCAGGAATTGGCGATGTCGAGCGCCGGGGTGGTGACCCACACCTCCTCCGAGGCGAATTCATAAGCGGGTTCCGCCAGCAGCAGCAGGAAGGCCAGCGCCGCGGTCATGGCGAGAACGTCGAGGAAGGCCTGGGCGCGCGGCCCCAGCATGCCGACCAGCGCAGTCATCCGCATATGCTCGCCCCGGCGCAGCGCGACGACCGAGCCGAACATGGCGAGCCAGAGGAAGAGGATGGAGGCCAGCTCGTCCGACCAGATGATCGGGCTGTGGAGGAGATAGCGCCAGATGACGCCGACCAGGAGAACGCCGACCTCGGCGAGCACCAGCAGCGCCGCCGGAAGTTCGACGAAGAACCCGATGCCCCGGTCGAGCTGGTCGAGCCAGCGGGCATTGGTGCGGGACGGCTGCCCCGAACCGTGGGCGCCGGATCCGTGCGCGGATACGGTCGCCGCGTTGATGGGAGTGTTCATGAGGCCAGCCCTTCGGGTGAACGATCGGTTGACGGGGCGGCCGACCTGCACCCTGTCCCCCTGAACCCGGCGCATGTGCGGCCTGGTTCGGGGCGGCGGTGCGGATCGGCCGTGTCTCAATCGACAGCAGTCTCAGCCGGGGTGGTCTCAGCCCAGCTTGCCGGACACCTTCTCCAGCAGTTCCCAGGCGGTGGCACCGTACTTGTCCTTCCACTCCGTGTAGAAGCTGGTCGAGGACAGGGCTTTGCGGAACGGCTCGCGGTCGACCGTGTGGAAGGTCAGCCCCTTGGCGGCCAGATCCTTCTGAAGGCTGTCGGTCAGGGCGGCGATGTCGGCGCGCTGGTCGTCGGCGGAGCGGTCCAGTTCGCGGCCGACGATCTCCTGGACATCGGCCGGCAGCTTGGCGAAGGCGCGCTTGTTGCCCAGCACCCAATAGCCGTCCCAGACATGGCCGGTCAGACTGCAGGATTTCTGCACCTCGTACAGGCGGGTGGTGGAGATGATCGCCAGCGGATTCTCCTGCCCCTCGACCACCACGGTCTGGAGCGCCGAATACAGCTCGTTGAAATTGATCGGGGCCGGGGCGGCGCCGATGGCCTTGAACAGCGAGGTCAGCGCCGGGGCCGGCGGCACCCGCATCTTGAAGCCCTTGATGTCGTCCGGCGTCTGGATCACCCGGGTGGAGGAGGTGACGTGGCGGAAGCCGTTGTCCCAGATCTTGCCGAGCGTCATGATCGGAGTCTTGGCGATCTCCGCGCGGATGTGCTTGCCGAGATCGCCGTCCATCGCCCGCCAGACGGCGCTGTAGTCGTTGAAGGCGAAGCCCATGCTGGTGATGCCGGACACCGGGACGAAGGTGGCGAGGATCAGCGAGCTGAGATTGAAGATCTCGACGCCGCCGTTGCGCACCTGGCCCAGCAGGTCGGTGTCGCTGCCCAGCTGGTTCGCCGGGAACAGCTTGATGTCCAGCCGGCCGGCGGTCGCCTCGCGGATGCGGTTGATCGCTTCCTGGGCGCGGATGTTGACGGGGTGGGTCGGATCCTGGCCGGTGGCGTATTTGAACTGGAATTCGGCGGCGTCCGCCGGGTGTTTCAGGATCGTGACCAGCGGCATGGCGGTGGCGGCGGCCAGGACGGCGCGGCGGCTCGGGCGGAAGGATGTTGCGCGGACGGGCGGCATCTTGAGCATGGTTTCCTCTCCGGAATTCTATGGTTCGGCTTTTTTGGGGCTTGGCTTTTTTTGGACGGCGGAAGTTGACGGCAGGGGCGGGGAGGCAGCCTCCCCGCGTCCCGAAGGCCCTTACAGCCAGCCCTTGATGCTGGCCGCCATAGCATCGGTGGAGATGCCGTAGAGGTCATGCAGAGTCGGCAGGGCGCCGGCCTTCAGGAACTCGTCGGGCAGGCCGATCTGCCGGAAGACCGGGGCGACGCCGGCCCGCAGCAGGGTGCCGGCCACCGCCTCGCCCAGCCCGCCGATGACGGTGTGGTTTTCCGCCACCACCACCATGCGGCCGGTGCGGGCCGCTTCGCGCAGGATGGTCCCGGTGTCGAGCGGCTTGATGGTGGGGACGTGCAGAACGGCGACGCCGACCTTGTCGGCCTCCAGCCGCTGCGCCACCTCCAGCGCCCGCATCGTCATGATGCCGGACGAGATGACCAGCACGTCCGAGCCGTCGCGCAGCAGCTTCGCCTTGCCGAGTTCGAACTTATAGTCGTACTCGTCGAGCACCAGCGGGACGTTGCCGCGCAGCAGCCGCATGTAGACCGGGCCGTCGTGCGCGGCCATGGCGGGCACCACCTGCTCGATCTCGTGCGCGTCGCAGGGGTCGATCACCACCATGTTCGGCATGGCGCGGAACAGCGCCAGATCCTCGGCGGCCTGATGGCTGGGACCGTAGCCGGAGGTCAGGCCGGGCAGGGCGCAGGCGATTTTGACGTTGCGGTTCTCCTCCGCGATCGTCTGATGCACGAAGTCATAGGCCCGGCGCGAGGCGAAGACGGCGTAGGTGGTGACGAAGGGCATCATGCCCTCATGGGCCATCCCCGACGCGGCACCCATCAGCAGCTGTTCGGCCATGCCCATCTGATAGAAGCGGTCGGGATTGGCCTGGGCGAAGATGTGCAGGTCGGTGTATTTGGCGAGGTCGGCGGTCATGCCGACGATCTCCGGCCGCTGCTTCGCCAGTTCGACCAGCGCATGGCCGAAGGGCGCCGGCTTGGTCCGCTGCCCTTCCGCCGCGATCGAGGCGATCATCGCGGAGGTCTTCAGGCGCGCCTTGGCGGCGGCGGGAGTGGGGGTGGCGGTGCTCATGCGGTCCTCCCGGCGTCGAGCGCGTCGAGCGCCAGCTGCCATTCGTGCGCGTCGACGCGGATGAAGTGGTTCTTTTCGCGGGCTTCAAGGAAGGGCACGCCCTTGCCCATCCTGGTGTCGCAGACGATCATCCGCGGCTTGGGCTCCGGGTGGGACTTGGCGGCGTCGAAGGCGGCGACCACCGCGTCCATGTCGTTGCCGTCGACCCGCTGGACGAACCAGCCGAAGGCCTCCAGCTTGTCCACCAGCGGCTCGAACGCCATCACCTGGGTGGAGGGGCCGTCCGCCTGCTGGTTGTTGACGTCGACGATGGCGATCAGGTTGTCGAGCTTGTAATGGGCGGCCGACATGATGGCCTCCCATACCGACCCCTCGTCCAGCTCGCCGTCGGAGAACAGGGTGTAGACACGGGCATCGGAGTTCTTGCGCTTCAGCCCCAGCCCGATGCCGACCGCGATGCCGAGGCCGAGGCCGAGCGACCCGCCCGACATCTCCATGCCCGGCGTGTAGGCGGCCATGCCCGACATCGGCAGGCGGCTGTCGTCGCTGCCGTAGGTCTCCAGCTCCTCCGCCGGGATGATGCCGGCCTCGATCAGCGCAGCATAGAGCGCGATGGCGTAATGGCCGTTGGACAGCAGGAAGCGGTCGCGCTCCTCCCAATGCGGATCCTCGGGCCGGTATGTCATGGCATGGAAGTAGGAGACCGCCAGCACGTCGGCGATGTCCAGCGCCTGTCCGATATAGCCCTGGCCCTGCACTTCGCCCATCAGCAGGGCGTTGCGGCGGATACGGTAGGCGCGTTCGGTCAGCGGCACATTGTGCCCCAGCGGGGTGGTGTCGGTTGCGGTGTCCACGGGAGGTGTCTCCAGCATTTCGGGATCAGTGGATCAGCATGCCGCCGTTGACGTCGAGCGTGGCGCCGGTGACGTAGGAGGACAGTTCGGACGCCAGGAACAGGCAGGAGCGCGCCACATCGTCGGCGTCGCCCAGGCGGTTCAGCGGAATGCCCTTCAGGATTTCAGCCCGCAGTTCCGGGGTCAGCTTGTCGCCGGTGATGTCGGTCTGGATCAGGCCGGGCGTGACCGAGTTGACACGGACATTGTCCGGTCCCAGTTCACGCGCCATCGCCTTGGCGAGGCCCAGCACGCCGGCCTTGGCCGCGCTGTAATGCGGGCCGCCGAAGATGCCGCCGCCACGCTGCGCCGATACCGACGAGATGCAGACGATGGAGCCGGACTTGCGCTCGCGCATGTGGGGGACGACCGCCTGGCTCATGTAGAGCGTGCCGCGCAGGCTGACGTCGGTCACCGCCTCGTAATTCTTGGGGCCGATGTCCATGAACTTCAGCGGCTGGGTGATGCCGGCGTTGTTGACCAGCACGTCGATGCGGCCGAACTCCTCGACCACGCTCTTGGCGACGGCGAAGCAGGCGTCGCGGTCGGTCACGTCGCAGGCGAAACCGCGGTGGGCCTCGCCCAGCTCGGCGGCGGCTTCGGCGGCCTGGGCGCCGTCGAGGTCCAGGATGATCGCGCGCCCGCCATGCAGCGCGAAGAGCTTGGCGGTCGCCCGGCCGATGCCGCGGCGTGACGCCGCTCCGGTGATCACGCAGACCTTGTTGGACAGCAGCATGGTCGCTTCCTCTTCTCGAAGCAGGCTCCGCCGTGGCGGCTTTTCGGGCGCCGCGACGAAGCATCGGTTTTGTTGGGAGTTCTGTTGTGGTTTGGTGGGAACGGCTGATGGTTTGTTCATCCGATCGTTGGGGGAATATTATGATCTTGAGGTGAGCCTGACAAACGAATAAGATCAGAGATAGATGAACTGAATTCACCTGAATACTGCGATGCAAAGACGGGTTTCGATCAAGGCGCTTCAGGCTTTCGAGGCTGCGGCGAGGCTGCAATCCTTCGCCACCGCAGCGCAGGATCTCGGTCTGACGCCCTCGGCGATCAGCCATCAGGTGAAGCTTCTGGAGGAACAGCTGGGCTTTCCGCTCTTCCATCGCGTGCACCGGTCGGTGACGCTGACCGACGCCGGGCGGGCCTATGCCACGGAGATCATCGCCGCCTTCGCCCGCATCGACACCGCCACCCGCAACGCCACCACCGCCGGTGCCGGCACCACGATCCTGACGGTCCGCTCGATGCCGAGCTTTGCCACGCAATGGCTGATGCCCCGGTTGAGCCGGGTGAAGGAACTGCACCCTGCCATCGATATCCGGTTGCAGGCTTCGGTGTCACCCATCGACCTGACGACTGGGGCGGTCGACATCGACATCCGCTACAACCCCGGACCGCCGCCGTCGGGCTGCGTGATGGCGCAGTTCCCGGAGGATACCATCGTGCCGATGTGTGCTCCGGAGCTGGCCAGCGGCCTGAACCCGATCCGCAGGCCGCAGGATCTGAGGCATCACATCCTGATCCATTCGGAAATCAACATCGTCGGCTGGCGTGACTGGGCGCGCCGGCATCGCGGCGTGCAGCTTGATATGGAACGCGGTCTGCGCTTCGACCGCTCCTTCATGGCGATCAACGCCGCGGTGAATGGCATGGGGGTTTGCCTGGACAGCCTGCTGCTCGCCCGGCGCGAACTGGAATCGGGCAAGCTGGTGATCCCGTTCCCGTCCCGGCCGCTCAAGGCGCAGGGCCATGGCTTCGTGACCTTGAAGTCGTCCTTCGACCTGCCGAAGGTCCGGCTTTTCCGGGACTGGCTGTTCGGCGAACTGGAAGCCTGCCGCCAGTGGGAGGAGCATTACCTCGCCACCCTTCAGGCGGCGGCGCCGCGTTAAAGGCGTGGGGCCGCAGTTGTTCCCCGGCGGATCAATGTCGGCATCAGCGGTGGTACGGCGGCCGGCTGGCCTCCTTCCAGGCAGGCGAGCAGATAGTTGGCGGCCCGCCGACCCATCTCGTGATTGTCGATGTGCATGGTGGTCAGCGGCGGATCGAGCTGGCGGCTGATGGCGATGTCATCGAAGCCTGTGATGCTGAGGTCGCGTGGCACCGACAGCCCCATCGCACGCGCCTCCAGCAGGGCGCCGATGGCGAGGTAGTCGTTGCCGCAGACCACCGCCGTCGGCACCGGATCGGTCGCCAGCATGGCGCGCACGCTCTGGCGTCCGAAATCGATGCTCCATTCCCCTTCGCACAGATGTTGCGGGCGGACGGCGAGGCCGTGCTCGGCCAGCGCTGCGCGTACGCCGTCCAGGCGCGCGGCGACGCGGTCGTTGCCGGCTGTCGGCTGGATGATGACCCCGATCGTTTCGTGACCGAGGTTGAGCAGGTGGCGGGCAATGGTGTCGAAGGCCTGCCGATTGTCGAAGCCGATGCAGGAATGCGGGCTGCCCGGCCGGTGGCTGTAGGTGACGACATAGGGGATGTGTCGCGCCCGGATGCCGGCGAACAGTTCCGGCCGGTGAGCCTCGCCGACGATCGCCAGCGCTTCCACTCCCCTGGCCAGCATCGCCTGCACGTCGTGGACTGCCTGATCCTGGTCGTAATTGAAGCAGCTCAGCAGCAGCGTGATGCCGCGTTCGGCGAAGGCCGTTTGCATCGCTCCGACCTGGGCGGCGAACACCTCGTTGTCGAGGGTGGGGATCACCGCGCCGACGATGGAGGTGCGGCGGCGTGCCAGCGCGCTGCCCGCAGCGTGCGGCATCCAACCCATCGCCTTGGCGGTCGCCAGGACGCGTTCACGGATCGCCGGGGCGACCTTTTCCGGATTGTTGAAGGCGCGCGAAACGGTCGCGGTCGACACCTCCGCCGCCGCAGCGACGTCCACCGCGCGAGGCGGGCGTCCAGGCTTCGGCTCCGACATCGCCTGCATCTCCATGGGGGAATGAACCTGTTGGTTGGAAGCGGTTACATGTCATTCCCCCCTGCGTCAAGTTTGTCGTTGCATCATTCAGTGCCGCGATCTATGTAAGCGCTTACATTCGACGGCGCCGGCCTTGCGGGATTTCACCGCCCGGCCCGTTTCCCCATCGAAACCCGCGAAGGCCCGCCGACGAACGGGCCGCATCAGGAGGAATGGTATGCGCAACGGTCTTCAGGCAGTTCTGGCGAGCGCCGTCACGGCGGGCATGCTGCTGTTCGGCGGCGTGGGCAATGCGGCGGAGATCGGCGCGCACACCATGAAGCTGGCCAGCGCGGGAGCCGACGGGTCGCCGCTGGCGCTGGGCATGGCGAAGTTCGCCGAGATCGTGAAGGAGAAGAGCGGCGGCAAGATCAAGGTCCAGCTCTTCACCAACGGTGTGCTGGGCGGCGACGTGCAGATGATCTCGGCGTTGCAGGGCGGCATCGTCGAGATGACGGTGCTGAATGCCGGCCTGCTGTCCAGCCTGGACGACAATTTCGTGATGGTCGACCTGCCGTTCCAGTTCGAATCGCCCAAGGTGGCCGATGCGGTGATGGACGGGCCGGTGGGCAGGACCCTGCTGGACAAACTGTCGGCCAAGGGACTGGTCGGCCTCGGCTATTGGGAGCTGGGCTTCCGCCAGCTGACCAACAGCCGCCGTCCGATCGCCACGGTCGAGGACATCGCCGGCCTGAAGATCCGCGTCGTGCAGTCGCCGATCTATATCGACCTGTTCAACACGCTGGGCGCCAACGCGGTGCCGCTCCCCTTCCCGGAGGTCTACACCGCGCTGGAAAGCAAGACGGTCGACGGCCAGGAAAACCCGGCTCCCAGCATCCTGACCGCCAAGCTGAACGAGGTGCAGAAGTACCTGACGCTCAGCAACCACATGTACAATCCGCAGGCCGTGCTGGTCGGCGCCAAGTTCTGGGCCAAGCTGAACGAGGACGAGCGCAAGCTGATCCAGGACGCCACGCTGGAGGCCCGCGACTATGAGCGCCGCGTCTCGCGCGAGCAGGCGAGCAAGGCGGTCGAGGAGCTGAAGGCGAAGGGCATGACCGTCACCGAACTGGCCCCGGCGGAGATCGAGAAGTTCCGCGCCAAGATCCGTCCGGTGGTGGAGAAGTTCTCGCAGAAGGTCGACCCCGCCCTGATGGCGCAGGCGCAGGCCGAAATCGTCAAGGCGCGTGCCGCCCAGTGAATGCTGGCGGACCGGCGGGCGAGCCTGCCCGCCGGCCTTGTGCCTGATCGGCCTCCCAAGTGAGTTCCGCATTTCCTCCCGACTGGAAGAGTTCCCATGGCGCAGCGCATTGACGGCATCATTCCGGTGATGCTGACCCCCTTCACCGATGCCGGCGAGATCGATTATCCGGGGCTGGCCCGCCTGATCGAGTGGTATCTGGCCAACGGCGCCGACGCCCTGTTCGCCGTCTGCCAGTCGAGCGAGATGCAGTTCCTGTCGCTGGCCGAACGGGTGGATCTGGCGAAATTCGTCGTCGCCACCGTCGCCGGCCGGGTGCCGGTGGTGGTGTCGGGCCACATCAGTGACGACCTCGACACCCAGGTCGAGGAATTGACGGCGATGGCCGCCACCGGCGGCGACGCGCTGGTTCTGGTGACCAACCACCTAGACCCGAAGAACGAGGGAACGGATGCGTTCCGCCGCCACCTGTCCCATCTGCTGGAGCGTCTGCCGAGCGGCATCCCGCTGGGCCTCTACGAATGCCCGGCGCCCTACCGCCGGCTGCTGAGCGACGAGGAACTGCGGCTGTGCATCGACAGTGGCCGCTTCGTCCTGCTGAAGGATGTCAGCTGCGATCTGCCGACGGTCGAGCGCCGGCTGAAGATCGCCGAGGGCTCCGGCCTTGCCATCATCAACGCCAACGCGGCCATCGCGCGCGACGCCATGCGGGCGGGGTCGCCGGGCTTCACCGGTGTCTTCACCAACATCCATCCCGATCTCTACCGCTGGATGCGGCTGTCGGGCGACCGCCATCCCGAGCTGGCCGACGAGCTGGCGACCTTCCTGGTGGTGGCGGCGGTGTCGGAAAGCCTGGGCTATCCGGCCTTCGCCAAGATGTACCACCAGCGCCTCGGCACCTTCGGGTCGATCCGCTGCCGGGTGATCCAGTACGACGTGCGTGAACGCTTCTGGGCGCTCGACGCGGTGCTCGACAAGGTGGTCGCCGGCACCGACGCCTTCCGCGCCAAGATCGCGGCCCTGCCGGCCGAGTGAGCGGCCCGGCAGGGCCGGACAAAAAGCCAAAGGCCTGGACAAAAACCAAAGGGAGGACCGGATGGGCCGCTTCATCGACGGATATGTCTTCGTTCTGAAGGTCGCGATCGTGGCCTGTCTGGCCGGCATGCTGGTGCTGGTGTTCGGCAACGTGGTGCTGCGCTACGGCTTCAACAGCGGCATCACGGTGTCGGAGGAGCTGTCGCGGCTCCTCTTCGTCTGGATGACCTTCATGGGAGCGGTGGTGGCGCTGCACAAGCACGGCCATCTCGGCATGGACACCATGGTCGCCCTGCTGCCCAGGACGGGGCGGCTGGTCTGCTTCTGCGCCAGCCATGTGCTGATGATCTACGCGACCGGGCTGCTGCTCGGCGGCAGTTGGGACCAGACCCTGATCAACCTGTCGGTGACGGCGCCGGCCACCGGCCTGTCGATGGGGTTCTTCTATGGCTCCGGCGTGGTGTTCGGTGTCCTGGCCCTGGTGATCCTGGCCTTCAACCTCGTCCGCGCGCTGAGCGGCCGCCTGAATGACAGCGAGCTGATCTCGGTGACGGAGTCCGAGGAGTCGGCCGACGTCGGGCATTCCCCCACCGGCCGGCACGCCTGATTCCGACAGCCCGAGCGGCAAGGAGCTTCCTCCCATGACCGTCACCGTCTTTCTCGGCTCCCTGCTGGGGGCCATGGCCATCGGCATGCCGATCGCCTTCGCGCTGCTGCTGTGCGGCGTGGCGCTGATGTTCCATATGGACCTGTTCGACGCCCAGATCGTCGCTCAGAACGTCATCAACGGCGCCGACAGCTTCCCGCTGGTCGCCGTTCCCTTCTTCATGCTGGCGGGCGAGGTGATGAATGCCGGGGGCCTGTCGCGGCGCATCGTCGCCGTGGCGATGGCGCTGGTCGGCCATATCCGTGGTGGGCTCGGCTATGTCGCCATTCTCGCCTCCTGCATCCTCGCCAGCCTGTCCGGCTCGGCGGTGGCCGATGCCGCCGCCCTGTCGGCGCTGCTGGTGCCGATGATGGTGCGGGCCGGTCACGACAAGGCACGCTCCTGCGGGCTGATCGCCGCCGGCGGCATCATCGCGCCGATCATTCCGCCCAGCATCGGCTTCATCCTGTTCGGCGTCGCCGCCAACGTGTCGATCACCAAGCTCTTCCTGGCCGGCATTTTCCCAGGCCTGATGCTGGGGCTGGGGCTGGTCGCCGCCTGGTGGCTGGTGGTCCGCCACGAGAATCTGGCCCCGCCGCCGCGCGCGACGAAGGGGGAGGTCGCGGCGGCGGTGAAGGACGGCTTCTGGGCGCTGATGCTGCCGGGCATCATCATCTTCGGCCTCAAGTTCGGCATCTTCACCCCGACCGAGGCGGCGGTGGTCGCGGCAGTCTATGCGCTGTTCGTCGCGGTGGTGGTCTATCGCGAACTGAAGCCGTCCCAGCTGTTCGAGCTGTTCGCCTCGGCGGCGACCACCACGGCGGTGGTGATGTTCCTGGTCGCCGCCGCCATGGTGTCGGCCTGGATGATCACCATCGCCAACCTGCCGGCCCAGGTCGGCGAGATGCTGGAGCCCTTCATGGGCAGCCCGACCCTGCTGATGGCCGCCATCATGGTGCTGGTGGTGATCGTCGGGACGGCGATGGACATGACACCGACCATCCTGATCCTGACGCCGGTTCTGATGCCGGTGATCAAGCAGGCCGGCATTGATCCCGTCTATTTCGGCGTGCTGTTCATCATCAACAACGCCATCGGTCTCATCACCCCGCCGGTCGGCACCGTGCTGAACGTCGTGGCCGGCGTGGCGAAGCTGAACATGGGCGCCCTGATGCGCGGCGTCTGGCCCTTCCTGCTGGCCCAGCTGCTTGTGCTGACGTTGCTTGTGCTGTTTCCGTCGCTGGTGACCGTCCCGGCCCGCTGGTTCGCGGGCTGAGACCGAAGCGCGTGATCAGACGCGGACTTGGCGCGGGCGGCCGGCGAGAAAGCCGAAGACGCCCGCGACCAGCCCGACGATGACGAAAAGCAGGGTGGAGGCGTGCCAGTCTCCGCTCCAGCCATGCAGCAGTCCGACCGCGAAGGGACCGGCCGAGGCCAGCGTGTAGCCGACGCTTTGGGACATGCCCGACAGGTGGGACGCGATGCGGCTGTCCGGCGAGCGCAGCACGATCAGGGTCAGCGCGACGGCGAAGGCCCCGCCCTGTCCGATCCCCAGGATCACCGCCCACAGCGCGATGGTCCAGAGCGGCGCGTAAAGGCAGCCGACCATGCCGACGAGGCTGCAACCAAGCATCGACACGGCGGTGAGGCTCTGGCTCGGCGTGCGCGTCGCCAGCATTGGCGCCACCAGAGCCGCCGCTACCTGCACCATGACCGAACCGGAGACGATCAGTCCGGCGGTCGTCGGGTCGAAGCCGCGGTCGCGCAGCATCGGCGCCATCCAGCCGAGCACGATGTAGGCCAGCGCCGATTGCAGCCCCATGAACAGGGTGATCTGCCAAGCCAGTCCGTTGCGCCACAGGCCGCGCACGGAAGTGCCGCCGGGACCGGCCTCGCTCTGGCGTCCGCGGGTCAGCGGCAGCCAGGCCAGCGCCGCCAATACCGCCGGCACCGCCCAGAAGGCCAGCGCGCCCGTCCATTGCCCCAGGCCGCGTTCGAGCGGAACCGTCGCCCCGGCGGCGGCGGCGGCCCCGGCGCAGAGCGCCATGGTGTAGACCCCCATCATCAGGCTGATCTTGCGGGGGAAGTCGCGCTTCACCACGGCTGGCAGCAGCACGCCGATGATGCCGATCCCGGCACCTGCCAGCGTCGCTCCGGCGAAGAGTGCCGTGAAGGTGCCGATCCCGCGCAGAGCGATGCCGCCGCCCAGCACCAGCAGCATGATGAAGATCATCCGTTCCGTGCCGAAACGCTGGGCCAGACGCGGGGCGATCACCCCGAACAGGCCGAGGCACAGCACAGGCGAGGTGGTCAGCAGCCCGGCCTGCCCGGAGGTCAGCCCGGCGTCGCGCACCACATCGCCCATCACCGGCGCAAGGCTCGACAGCGCCGGCCGCAGATTCAGCGCCACCAGCACCAGGGTGACGGCGACCAGCAGCGGATGATGCAGGGGCGGGTTCTCCGCCCGGACATTATCCGCCTTGGGCTTTTCGGGCCCGAAGGCCGTCGGACCGCCGCTGGGGGAGCCGGCGGAACGGTTGGCGGCGCTGTCGATGGTCATGAGCAGCCTGAAAGATTTGATTGGTGGGGCCAAGCAATCGACCATTGGTTGCCCGCAGGGTCAACCCATCCGTGCTGCAACCCACCCCGGCGAAACCGTCTTCTGCGGGACAGCGCCCGATGACGAAACAGCGGCGCGGACCGCGAACCGGTTCGGAAAGGCCGGATCTTCCGGCGGTCAGTCGGCCTGCACCGGGACGGCCGGCCGGTTCCTCCGGGTCTCCCGGTAGCGGCGGGCGAGGCCGTCGAAGGCCAGATAGACGACCGGCGTCGTGTACAGGGTCAGGAGTTGCGACACCAGAAGCCCGCCGACCATGGCATAGCCGAGCGGCTGGCGCAGTTCCGCCCCCGTGCCGGAGCCGAGCATCAGCGGAACGCCGCCGAGCAGGGCGGCCATCGTCGTCATCAGGATCGGACGGAAGCGCAGCCGGCAGGCCTCGCGGATCGCCGCTTCGGGCGCCAGCCCGCGGTCGCGTTCGGCGGCAATGGCGAAATCGACCAGCATGATGCCGTTCTTCTTCACGATGCCGATCAGCAGGATCAAGCCGATCAGCCCGATCACGTCGAAGCCGAAGCCGTTGAGCCACAGCATCGCCAGCGCCCCCAACCCGGCCGACGGCAGGGTCGAGAGGATGGTCAGCGGATGTACCAGGCTTTCGTATAGGACGCCGAGGATGATGTAGACGACGACGAGGGCCGCGGCGATCAGGTAAGGCTCGCTGCCGAGCGAATCCTGGAAGGCCTGGGCGGTTCCCTGGAAGGAACCGGTCAGCGAGGCCGGCGCGCCGATCCGCCGCATGGCATCCGCGACCGCCGCCGTTGCGTCGCCCAGCGCCGTTCCCTGTGCGAGGTTGAAGGACAGGGTGATGGCGGGGAACTGCCCCTGGTGGTTGATCGACAGCGCGGTGACTGGCCTGGTCGAGCGCTTGACCAGGGTGGACAGCGGCACCTGCTGGCCGGTCGTGGGGGAGCGCAGGTGGATTTGTCCCAGCGTGGCCGGATCGCCCTGTAGGGCCGGCGGCACCTCCAGGATGACGTGGTAGCTGTTGGTCTGGGTGAAATACTGCGCCACCTGCCGCTGCCCGAAGGCATCGTACAGGGTGTCGTCGATCAATTGGGTCGGGATGCCGAAGCGGGCCGCCTGATCGCGGTCGATCGCCAGGGTCAGCGTCGTCGCCTGGGTCTGCTGGTCCGAGGAGAGGTCGCGCAGCATCGGCAGGGCGGCCAGCGCGTCCAGCACCTTCGGCGCCCAGGCATTGAGTTCGGTCAGATCGGCGTCCTGGAGCGTGTACTGGTACTGCGAACGGGAGGACCTGCCGCCGACGCGGATGTCCTGCGCCGCCTGGAGGTAGAGCCGGGCGCCCTCCACGGCGGCGGTCCGGGCGCGCAAGCGGGCAATGACCTGTTCGGCGCTGGCGGTGCGCTCGTCGCGCGGTTTCAGGGTGATGAAGAAGCGCCCGCTGTTCATCGACTGGCCGCCGCCGGCCCCAACCGAACCGACCCAGCTCGCGACATCCGGATCCTGGCCGATGACGGCGCCGAGCTGCTGCTGGAGGCGGCTCATCGCCGCGAAGGAGATGTCCTGCGCCCCCTCGGAAGTGCCGGTGATCAGGCCGGTGTCCTGCTGCGGGAAAAAGCCCTTGGGGATCGCCGCGAACATCCAGACGGTGGCCGCCACCGTGGCCGCGAAGGCGAGCAGGGTCAGGCGCCGGTGCCGCAGCACCACCTCCAACCCCGCTTCGTAGGCGGCCAGCACGCCGTCGAAGCCGCGCTCTACCAGGCGGTAGAGCCGCCCATGCCGGATTTGCCGTTCGCTCTTCAGCAGCCGCGCCCCCATCATCGGCGTCAAGGTCAGCGAGACCAGCAGCGAGACGGCGATGGTCATCGTCATGGTGACGGCGAACTCGCGGAACAGTCGCCCAACGATTCCGCCCATCAGCAACAGCGGGATGAAGACCGCGACCAGCGACAGGCTGATCGACAGGATGGTGAAGCCGATCTCCCCCGCCCCGCGCAGCGCCGCCTGCATCGGCGCCATGCCATCCTCGATATGGCGGTGGATGTTCTCGACCATCACGATGGCGTCGTCGACGACGAAGCCGACGGCGATGGTCAGCGCCATCAACGACAGATTGTCGAGGCTGTAGCCGCACAGCAGCATCAGCCCCAACGTCCCGGCCAGCGACAGCGGCACCGTTACCGCCGGGATCAGCGTCGCCGGCACGCTGCGCAGGAACAGGAAGATGACCATCACCACCAGCCCGATGGTCAGTGCCAGGGTGAACTGGATGTCGGCGACCGAAGCGCGGATCGTCTGCGTGCGGTCGGACATGATGTCGGTGTGGACCGTCGGCGGAATCGAGGCGGTCAGGCGCGGCAGCTCCGCCTTGATGCGGTCCACCGTCGCGATGACGTTGGCGCCCGGCTGCTTGAGCACCGTCAGCAGCACGCCCCGTTTGCCGTTCTGCCAGCCGGCGAGCTTGTCGTTCTCCGGCGCCTCCACCGCCTCGCCGATGTCGCCGATGCGCACCGGAGCGCCGTTGCGGTAGGCGATCACCACGTCTTTCCATGGCCCGGCGGCGGTGATCTGGTCGTCGTCATAGATGGTGAAGCTGCGTTCGGCGCCGTCGACGCTGCCCTTCGCGGCGTTCACCGAGGCTCCGGCGATCACGCCCCGCACATCCTCCAGCGACAGGCCGAGCGCGGCGATCTTCGCGGGGTCGATCCGGATGCGGACCGCTGGCTTCTGCTCTCCGCCGATGTTGACCTGGGCCACGCCGGGGATCTGACTGATCTGCTGGGCGAGGATGGTGTCGGCATACTCGTCCACCTGGGTGATCGGCAGGACGTCGGAATGCACGGCGAGGATCAGCACCGGCGAATCCGCCGGGTTGACCTTGCGGTAGCCGGGCGGACTCGGCAGGTTCTTCGGCAGCTGGCCGGCGGCGGCGTTGATGGCGGTCTGGACGTCCTGGGCGGCGCCGTCGATGCTGCGGTCCAACGCGAACTGCACCGTCACCTGGGTGCTGCCGAGCACGCTGGTCGAGGTGAGCTGGGTCACCCCGGCGATCTGCGCGAGCTGGCGTTCCAGCGGCTGCGCCACGGTGGCCGCCATGGTCTCCGGGCTGGCGCCGGGCAGATTGGCGGAGACCTGGATCGTCGGGAAATCGACCTGCGGCAGCGGCGCCACCGGCAGGAACGGGTAGGAGGCGATCCCGGCCAGCATCAGCCCGGCCGTCAGCAGCGCGGTGGCGATCGGACGCTTGATGAAGGGAGCGGACAGGCTCATGGCGCACCGTCCGCGACCGGAACGGCCGTGCCATCGGTCCCGCCGTCGGTCCCGTTTCCGGCTTGCCTGGGATCGATCCGGCTGCCGGGCTGGAGCTTCAGCTGACCGGAGACCACAACCCGCTCGCCGTCCCGCAGGCCATCGGAGATGACGACGGGCGCCGTGTCGAGCCGGGCGGCCTTGACCGTCCGCAGCTCCACCGTGTTGTCGGGCTTGGCGACATAGACATGCAGACCGTCGGCCCCGCGCTGGACTGCGCCCGGCGGCACGGTCAGCACCTGCCGGTCGGTGCCCAGCGTCAGCCGGGCGGTGACGAACTCGCCCGGCCACAGCCTGTCGTCGGCGTTGGGGAACTCGGCCTTCAACCGGATCGTGCCGGTGGTCTGGTCTACCTGATTGTCGATCAGCTTCAGCACGCCGTCGCCCAGATGGTTGCGACCGTCCCGGCTGTCGATCGCGACCGGAAGCGGGCCGGCCGCCATCGCCTGGACGACGCTGTGCAGCCGGTCCTCGGGCAGGGAGAAGATCACCGAGATAGGGCGCGTCTGGGTCACGACGGCGATCCCCGTTGTCTCCGACGCGTGCAGGATGTTGCCGATATCCACCTGACGGAAGCCGATCCGCCCGTCGACCGGCGAGCGGATGGTGGTGTAGTCGAGCTGGAGCCGGGCGTTGTCGATCGCCGCCTGATCGCCGTCGACCTGAGCCTGCAACTGATCGACCTGGGCCTTCTGCGTGTCGGCCTGCTGGTGGGAGCCGAAATCCCGCTGCGCCAGATTCTCGTAACGGGCGAGGTCGTGGCGGGCGTTGGCGAGCTGCGCCTCGTCCTGCCTTTTTTTGGCCGTCGCCTGATCGAGGGCAGCCTGATAGGGCCGGGGGTCGATCCGGGCCAGCGGATCGCCGGCCTTAACCTCCTGCCCCTCTGTGAACAGGATCGCCTGCAGCGCCCCGTCCACCCGGGTCCGGATGGTTACCGTGTTGACAGCCTGCGCCGTGCCGATGCCCTGGAGGATCCGCGGCACGTCCTGCCGGCTGGCCGCCGCGACCGTCACCGGGATCGTGGCCGGCTGCCGCCCCAGACCGGCTGCGGCCGGCGTGCCGGATCTGCCGTGAAGGGTCTGCCACAGGACGGCCGGCAGGCCGACGACCAGAAGCGCACCGAAAGCGAGGCCCACCCATCTGCGACGTGGCGCGGGCTGCAAGACCGACCGATCCATTCCGGGGACTTTCAAAGGGATCGTCACGACGACGGTACCTGATTACAATCCCGCACTGCCGAACGGTCGAATGAATTCTAAGTTAAATGCCGGTCATGATGGATGCCGGCCGCTGTAGACAACTTTTACGGAATTGACCGTCAATTCCGCTTGTCACGTCAGCTGCGCATCGCGCACGGCTTGAACCACGATGGCGACCCTGTCCGGGTCGATCACGTCGCGCCGCGCGCCGCCCTGGCACAGGGCGCCGCGAAAGCCGAGGATCGACGGGCCGAGCGCTGCCAGAGGGTCGATGTCGGCAAGCCGCAGGGAGCCCGCCAACCCCGCCCACAACCCGGCATCGCGCGCCTGTCCGATGAAGGCGGCCAGCGCGTCGGCCGACAGATGATGGCGCAGGGTGCGGCCATCCTTCAGGCCGGTGTCCAGCATCACGCCGATGAAGCCGGCATCGGCCATGGCGCGGATCAGGTCATGGGTGGGGATGATCAGGTCGGCGAGGACGACGCCGACCAGTGCCGCGGCGCCTCGCGCCTTTGCGGCCGCGGCGATGCAGGCGAGCGGATCGCCTTCGGCGCTGACCCCCATCTTCACGATGTCGACGCCCGTGGCTGCGGTCCGGGACACCGCTGCCGCCACATCGGCCGGCACCATCGGCAGGTCGCCGATGGTGGCGCTGACCGGCCTGCGTCCTGCGACCGTCCCCAGACAGGCGCGGATCATGTCGGCGGGCAGCGCGCCAAGCGCACCCTCGCCCGGGTTTTTCAGGTCGATCAGATCAGCCCCGGCCGTAACCGCGATCTCGGTTTCGTCGGGATTGGTCACGCTGGCGAGCATGCGGATCATAACGGCACCTGTGGCTTGGCCTTGTCGCCCGCATCGGCGCCGGCGGTGTTCGTTTGGGCGGAGAGCATATCGGCGCGGAAGGCCGCCACCCGGTCGGACAGCCAACCCCAGGCCTCCCGCTCGCGCTCCCCGGCGGTCTTCTCGACGGCGATGGCCAGGTAAGCCATTTCCCGCTCAACCTTTTCCCATGGCAGCATGTGCAGGCGGCTGCACAGGATCGCCGCTTCGATCACCGCGGCGGCGGCGCGGTTGTGGCCGGCGAAGGGCCGATGGGATTCTTCGTGGACGCGTCGGCAATGGAAACGCGGGCGCACCGGGTCGGCCTCGACCCCGACCACCTCCACCTCCCAGTGGGCGAGGCTGTCGGCAAGACGCATGCCGGCGATGACGGTTGCCGGGGTCAGCGGCCAGTCTCGTCGCCCGGTCAGACAACCGGCGAACAAGCGTGCGTCGTCGGTGAGGTTGATGACGGCCCGCCTGGTGGCCTCCAGCGCATTGAGCGTGACGGAGGGGCGAAAGGGGGCGATCACCAGATCGTCGCCGGTCCGGGTGACGCCGAACGGGGCGATGTGCGGGGTTCCGTCGGTGCCCAGCGTCGTGACGATGGTTTCAAGGATCATGATGCCTTTCCACAGGCCCGCCGGCGTTCCTGCAAGGTCGTGCCCGCCGTCTTGAAACCATGGGCATCGCCGTCCGCCTCTGCCGCTGCCTCCACGGCGCAACCCCAGGTGAGGTCTTCGTCCTGGACATAGCGCTTGCCGAGCTGCCAGGCGAGGAAGGCCTTCTGCAACTCCACTCCCATGTAGAAAGCGTGTCCGCCGTCCTCCGCCAGCCCGAGCAGGGGATAGAGCCGGTAGGGATCGGTCGCCACATGGTGACCGTCGCGGTTGTAGACATGGACACCGTCCTCCGCCACCTCGATCCGGAAGGAGGGGTCGCGGATGTTGCGGGCGGTCTCGGCGATCTCGGCCGGGGTGCCGGCGTAGGGCCGGCGGTCGCGCAGAGCCATCAGCCCGTCGTCGATGCCCTTGGGCAGGCTGCCGCTTTCCGCCGCCGCATGCATGATCCGCCGCGCCCGATCGGCCTCGCGCACCGCCGTGCGGGCATGTGGGCTGACCTGAAGGGTTAGGACGGCGCCGATCGATAGTTCCGATACCATGCCCATCAGCAGCGCCGTGGTGCCGGTGGTATCGGCGTCGGTCAGTTCGGTCAGGTTGCCGATGCCCATCAGCATCTCGATGTCGGGATAGCGCCGCCGCAACTCTTGATAGCGCACCACCGACTCCGTGAAGCCGTAATGGATGGGGTCGAGCACCGGATCGGCCAGGAAACGCCGCCCGTCCGCCCGCAGCAGGTCGATGGCGCGGCCCAGGGAATCGAGGTCGCGCGGCTTGGCGGGGACCAGGATCGGGGTGGCGTCCGTCCGGTCGAGCACCCAGAGCGTGTCCTCGCTGAGGCTGAGAAGGTAAGAGGCGCCGGCCGACGCACCGCGCAGCAGTTCCTCAGGGTCGGCGCTGTCGACGCTGACGCTGTGGCCGGCGGCGACCAGGGCGGCGACGGCGGCCTCCAGCCCCTCGAACCGTTCGCCGGGGTGGCAGCCGAGATCAATGACGTCGGCGCCGTCGCGGCGCAGCCTTGCGGCGGTCTCCAGCAGAGTGTCGATGGAGCGGTGGGGCGCATCGATGATCTCGGCGAAGATGGTCACCGCATGGTGCGACAGGTCGGCCCGCACCGCCTTCCCACCGAGATAGGCGGGGATGTCGCGCAGTTCCTCCGGCCCGCGTTCGAAGGCGACGCCGAAATGCCCGGACAGGGCCGCCAGATCGCAGCGGGTCCGGCCGGGCAGGATCACCCGGGAGCCCGCCGGCGGCGGCGGCAGGCGGCGTTTGATCAATTCCTCAGTCATCAGTGCGGCGACGCTGACGCCGATCTGCACCACGTCGAAGCGGAAGGGGGCGGACGCCATCCCGTCGAGCACCGCCCGCAGGCGCGGCTCCGCCAGCTTTCCGGTCAGGAAGACGAGCTGGTCAGACATTCGAGACGCGTCTTCAGCGCCACGTCGAGTTCGGGGACGGTCTCGACGACGGTCGTCGCCTCGAATCCACGCAGCCGTTCGACATTCTCCAGATCGATGCGCCGGGGATAGACCGGCACCATGCCGTGCGGCGCCTCGGTCATCATCTCCGGCGCGGTGTCGCAGGCGAAGACGATGCAGGGGACCCGGCATTTCCCGGCCTGGGCGAAGGCGTTGGTCGGCAGCGTGTCGGAAATGCCCTGCACGCATTTGGCGACAGTGTTCGAGGTGGCCGGCCCCACCACCAGCGTGTGGTATTCGCCGAAATAGAACCGCCCGATCTGCGGCGCGCTGGCCGCCCGGTCACGGAACAGGCGGGTGCCGGGCGGGAAGTTGCCGTCGCGCCGGCGGTACATGCGCATGACCTCCTCCGCCGCCTTGCTGAGGAACACGTCGAGAGGCGCCAGCCGCGCCATCAGGTCGAGTGTCTCCTTGATGTAGTGGCCGGATCCGGTGAGTGCCCAGGCCAGCCGTGGCGGTGCGGGAGGGGGAACGATGCTGTTCATGCCCGTACACTCATGCCCGCACACTGGGCATCGGTTCACCCTCCGGGCAGCGCAGCAGGGCGCAGCCGGGCGTGGCGCGGCCGGCCAGCGCCTGTTCCATCAGCAGGTGGTTGTCGCGATGAATGCACCAGCTGTCGCCGGCGAACCGTCCGCGCCACAGCGGAAAGGCCGCGTCGACCAGACCGTCGCGCGCCAGCGACGCCGCATCGGTCGCCGCACAGGGGCAGGGCCCCGACTTCACCAGCACCAGCGCCGCCGCGTCCAGTTCCACCGCCAGCCATGCCGCGAGGCTGTCGGAGGTGACGTCCCAGCTTTCGGCGATCTCGGGCTGGTCGAGCGCCATGGCGGACGGCAGCCACACCGCCGGCATCCGCGCCCGGATCAGCGACCGCAGCCGCTCGCGCGTCGCTGCCGTTTGCAGGGTCGGGCAGATGCCGTGCAGCATCAGCCCGAACTGCTCCATCGCCAGCAGGGCCATGCGGTGGGCGAGCCGGTCGTCGAAGCGCCAGTTGTCCTGGGCATCGCGCACCGCATCGGCGAAGGGGCCGCCACCCGGTACGATGACCACGGGATGCAGATGGCCGGGCCGGGCGATCAGATCCAACCAAGTCCCCAGCCGGTGCCAGTCCGACAGGCTGCCGCCGATCTTGATCACCCAGGGCCGCGTTGCCGCGGCCGGCGATCCGTCTTCGGGCGATGCATTGGCCGTCATCGGATCAAATCCGCCGGTTGGCCAAGTGGTCAGCCAGGGCCATTGGGCGGCGTGATGCCGGCAGTGAGGAGCTTGGCATCTGGTCGCGTGTCCGTTCCAGCCGGATGCCCGGAACCGCGACGCCGTCATAGATGTCCAGCTTCGCCACCGACACACGGGCCGACTGCACCTGTTCGTGAGCCAGGCACATGCGGGCGATCTTCTCCGCCAGCATCTCGACAAGGTTGGTGTGTTCGTCCATCAGGATCCGCTTCAGCCCGGACAGCAGATCATCGTAGGACAGCACGTCGCCGATGTCGTCGGAGAATTGGGCGCCATCCTGGCGCACCTGCAACAGCAGGTCGATGCGCACCCGCTGCGGCGCGTCGCGCTCGTAATCGAAGACGCCGATCCGGCAGGGCAGGACCACGTTCTCAAGGAACAGCTCGTAGAGGCCGGCGGGGATGCTGGACAGCCGGGAGTCGGCAGTGGTCAGGCCGCGTGCGCACTGGGCGGAGAGTATCGCGTCTAGCATCGGTGCCGTCCTCCTGGCTGTTGTCCGGCGGGGCCGGACGTTGATTGGCTGCCGGATGGGCCGTATCCGCACCTTATCCACATCCGCAGAAGGGCAGCTGTTTGAAAGCGACATGAATTTGGCGATTTCCGCCGCCTTCCGCCGCGTAACCCCCTGATCCGGTGCAGTATCACGTCAAGCTGGCGAACTCGTGCGCTGCGGCGAGCGGGCTGTGCCGCTGGTTCTGCCGATCGCTGCGCGGCGCAATGCCGAAATGGTCGCGGTAGCATTTGCTGAAATGGGTGGCGGAGATGAAGCCGCAGCTGATCGACACTTCCATCACCGACATGCGGGTCTGGCACAGCAGCTGGCGCGCCCGCTTCATCCTGAGGCCGAGATAGTATTTGGCCGGCGAGCAGTTCATGTATTTGCGGAACAGCCGTTCCAGATTCCGCCGGGACTGGCCCAGTTCTGCGGCCAGTGTCAGCAGATCCAGCGGCTCCTCGATGTTGGCCTGCATCACCGCCACGGCGGCGTTGAGGTCTTCGTGGTCAAGCACCGGGTTGGCATGCAGTTCCTCCTGCTGGCGGATGCTGCCGGCGCGGATCTTGGTGTGCAGAAGCTGTTCGGCGATGTCCATCGCCAGCTTCTCGCCATGACGGGCGGCGATCAGGTGCAGCATCATGTCGGTCGCGGCGGTGCCGCCGGCGCAGGTGAAGCGGTTGCGGTCGATGGTGAACAGCTCCCCCGTTGCCTCGATTTCCGGGAAGGTCTCGGCAAAGCCGGCCATGTTCTCCCAGTGGATGGTGCAGCGGTAGCCATTCAGCAGGCCGGCGCGAGCCAGGATGTGGCTGGCCGTGCACAGGGCGCCAAAGGCGATCCCCTGGGCGGCCGACCGCCGCATCCACGAGAACATCGCCCGGTCCTCGTACCAGTGGCCGCCGATGCCGCTGCACACCAGAACTGTCGACAGCGGCGGGGCGTCGGCGATGGCGTGGTCGACGCAGATTCCGATGCCGTTGCTGGCCCGCTGGACCCCGCCGTTCGGCGAGAGCAGAACCCAGCGATACAGCTCCCTGCCGCTGATGTGGTTGGCAAGGCGGAGAGGCTCCACCGCCGCGGTGAACGCGATCATGGAGAAATCGGGAACCAGGAGGAAACCGATGGTGTCGGTCTTGGAATCGCCGGTTTGCTGTTCGATGCACTTCATTGTCCCGTGCCCCTCTTCCGCTTTCCTGTTCGTATCGTGGGTCGCGAATGGTCGGCGAACACGCTGTTTTCCCGTGGCCTTGTTTGCTTTGGCGGCCACGTTCGGACGGGCGGAGGATCGATCCCTTTCCGCACCATCAATCTTTTATGACAAGCAGCCTACGCAGGATGCGGCCCGGAGACATTGAACAAAGCGGACATAATTCTTGAAGGAGCGCGACGTTGATCGAGTCGGGATTGTTTTCTATGCCAATCATCCGGATGTGCGAAGGATATTATCAGCCGGCGAGGTAGTCATGCATTCCCCAAACGGATGATCCCGCATGAACTTTGGCGCCGAACGCGGTCAAAGGCAGGCGAGCAGTTCGCCGCGTCCGCCGAAGCCGCGGTCGCCCAGCCAGCGGCGCGCCCGTCCGGTCATGCCACGGCAGGCGGGCGGAACACCATCCAGTTCGGACAGGTGATTGTCCAGAAGCGACAGGAAGGGCAGCTTGTTGAGACCGCAATCGGCGAACCCCGGCAGCGGAGCGATCTCGCCGCGGAACAGGATGGTTCCATTGCGCATGCCATGGCCGGTGAATGGGCCGGGGCTGCCGCCGATCAGCAGGCTGCCGGCATTCATGTGCAGGGCGGCATAGGCGCCGGCATCGCCGCCGACGGCGATCAGCCCGCGGCGCATGCGCTCCCCGACCCGGTCGCCGCAACTGCCCTGGACCATGATCCGTCCCCCGGTCATTCCCGCGCGCTCGCCGGGCAGGGCGCCCCCCAGCCCATTGCCGGCATCGCCGCCAATGGACAGCACCCCGCCGCGCATGGCGGCCCCGGCCGCCAGCCCGGCCGATCCCTCCACCAGGAGGGCACCGGCGCTCATGCCGGTGCCGGCGCGGTGGCCGACCGGTCCGGCGACCCGGATGGTGCCGCCGGTCAGGCCCGCCCCGACGAAATCGAGCCGGTCGTCCCCGTCGAACTCGATGACGTCTCCGGGGCTGCCTGACAGGTTGAACAGTTCGGCGACTGCGACATGCCCGCGGCCGAGCCGTAGCGGAAGGGCGGCGATTTCCGACAAGTCCAGCGCCGCCAGCCGGTGCGGCAGGAGGGGAGAGGCGTCGATGCGGCCGGTCAGCGGGCCTTTCAGACGGAAGCTCAGCACGCTCATGGCAGCAGCTCGTGAAGGTGGAAATGGTGGCGGCCCAGCTTGCCGCCGTAATTGCCGGCGGTGATGCCCCAGATGCCGGAGGCGCGCCCCCGCTCGATCAGGCATTTCAGCCCGGCCGTGGTGGCCGCCGCCACGTCGGTGGCGGTCAGCCCGTCGATGACGATTTCCAGCACCGATTCCACCTCCGCCGGCAGGCGGGAGCGGGGCAGGCCGCGCAGGGTCGGGCAATAGGCGTCGTTGGTGGAGGCCGGCATCCCTTTGTACTTCGCCCCGACCTTGGAGCCGGAGCGGACGACACCGCCGGGGAAGGGCAGCACCACGTTGGGCACGGCGCGCATGGCGTCCGCCGCGGCCTCCGCCGCCTCCAGCGCCGCCATCCGGGCATCGGCGAGAATCAGAATATTGCCGCCGCCGACCGCTGGGACGCTCCAGCTCGATTCCTCGCACAGGAACTCGCCGTCCATCACCGGGATGCGCCAATAGCGTCGGCCGCCCAGCAGCTTCGACATCTGCTGGCCGTCGCCAAAATAGCGCAGCTTCTGCCCCATCGGGATCAGATCCTCCTTCGCTCCGCGCGGAACGCCGGAGAAGCAGGCGGTGCCGGGACAGGTGAGGATACATTGGCCGAGCCGGGTCTCCACCTGCTTGCCCAGCACGCTGCGCCCGGTGGCGAAGAACAGAAGGGCGACGCCGGGGCGCCCGTCGGGGGTCTCATCCGGTGCCAGCTCCCGCTCAATCCCGGCTTCGCAGCCGCAGGCGATGACCGAGGTGGCGAAGCCGGTCGCCGCCATGCCGGCATGGCGAGCCCAGGTCAGGGTGTCGGCGGTCACGATCAGCCGGGTCGCCTTCATGTCGAAGGCCTCGGCATAGGTGTTTTCGATGTGGATGCCGTTCAGAAGCATGAGTCGGACGCCGTCAGGGTCGGAACGATGGACAGGCCGCCGCGGCCATGGTCGAGGATCTCGCCATCGGCGATGCGGAAATTGCCCAGCCGCACGGTCTGATGATTCTCGAACCAGGGCTTCAGCCGCCGCTCGATGGCGGAATCGAACTCCGGCCTGACGACGATGGTGTCACCCCAGCCCGTCGCGGTCAGCGCGCCGTTGCGCGCCACCTGCCGGCCGTTCTTGAACACCCAGGCAGGTGCCGCGAACATCGCCTCGCGGTCGGGCAGGTCGTCATAGACCACCACGTCGGCGACCGCGCCGGGGCGTAGATGTCCGCGCTCGCGCAGCCCCAGCACACGGGCGGGGCCGGCGCGGGTCATGATGGCGATCTCCTCCAGCGTGTATTCGCGGTCGATGGAGCCGAGCCGGCTGTGCGCCGCCACATCGGGGTTGATCCGCGCCAGCTGCTCGTTGCGGAAGCTGCGGTCCATCAGCAGCCGGATCAGGTGCGGATAGCTGGTGAAGGGTCCGCCGTTCGGATGGTCGGTGGTCAGATAGACCCGCCAGGGATCCTCGATCAGCAGGAACAGCTCCAGCCCGATCGCCCATTGCAGGGCGTTAACGAAGGCTTTGTCACGATAGCGGAACGGCACCAGCCCGCAGCCGCCGTCGCATTCGATGTCGGTGCAAACCCATTTGCGCGGGCTGGCGAGACCGCTGTTGCGGAACTGCGACATGATGTCGGCCGACGCCGTGATGGTCTGGCCGAAGACGATCTGGCCCACATCGACCGAGATGTTCGGGCTGCGGTTCACCGTCTCCGCGATCTCGGCGGCGGCCGAGGAGAAGCGGCGGTCGCCCTCCGTCCCATAGCTGTGGAATTGCAGGTGGGTCAGGTGGGCGGGCAGCCCGTCGAGTGCCGCGATGGTGTCGCGCGTCACCGATTCATTGCCGGGGATGCCCAGATTGTTGCAATGGATGTGCAGCGGATGCGGCACTCCGAGGTCGGACAGCGACGTGGCCAGCGTGGTCAGGATGTGGCGCGGCGTGATGCCGTAATGGGGATGCGCCTCGTCGAGATCCAGGCGGCGCTGGTTGAACTTGAAGGCGCTGATGCCGCCGGGATTCACCACCTTGACGCCGACCGCCTGGGTCGCGTGCAGGATCCAGGCGACATAGTCGTTGACCTCCGACTGCGTCGCCCCGGCGGCCAGCCGTTCCAGCAGGAAATCGTCGTTGCCGAGGACGGCGTAGCAGCCCTTGTCGATGATCGGGACGTCGGCCAGCTCCAGATGGGTGTGGCGCGCGTTGGACGGCAGCATCGCCGGCTCGAACGCAGCCGTGTATCCCATCTCGGCATAGCGGTAGCCGGTGACGAAGCTGGACGGGGTGAACAGGCCGCTTCCCGACCGCCGCAGGCCGTCCGGGGCGCTGCCGTGCTGGCGATGCTCCTCCGGCAGCAGCAGGCGGGCGAGGTTTACCTTGCCGCCGCCGATGTGGCTGTGGATGTCGATGGCGCCAGCCATGACGATGCGGCCGTCCAGGTCGATCACCTCGCCGATCCGGGCACCGTCGGGAGGCGGGGCGGCGATGCGGCCGTCCTTCAGATACAGGTCGCCCAGGCTGTCACCGTCCGCGGTCCCGGTCGGATCGCAGATGCGGCCGCCGCGAAGCAGGGTGTAGGCGTCAGACATGCGCTGTCTCCCGGAACAGGGCGGGATGAGGGGAGGCGGGCAGCCGGTCGAGCAGAGCATTCAACACCGCCGCAGCGGTCGGCAAGGTGGCGGTTCGCAGGCGGCGTAGGGGCAGGGCGGCGACGCCGTCGCCGCGGTGAATGCTGCCGGCATGGTCGAGACCGGGGATGGCGACCGGAATCAGCACCTCCGGATCATAGGGCAGGGGCTGTCCGGGGCGGGCGAGCACGACCATCGGCGTCCGGGTGTCCGGCACCTCGGCGCCGTTCAGGGCCGACAGCCAGACTAGCGCATCGATCCCGCCCTCTGCCAGCAGGCTTTTCAGCCGGTAGCGCAAGGGGTCGTGCTCCGGCGGCCCGGCTCCCAGACGGGAGCGAAGCGGCATGCCATACTGCCAGGCGCACACGTAATTGGCGCCCAGCGCGTTGCCCTTGCCCCCCAAAGGCAGTCCGGCGCAGCGGGTGGAGGCGTTGGCGGTCACGACCAGACGGTTGAAGGCTTCGATGGCGACATCGCCGGCCGCCGGGTCCAGCGTGGCGGCGATCCAGCCGACGACACCGAAGCGCGCCTCGCGCAATGCGGTGGCGACACGGGCGAGATCCTCCATTGCGATGCCGCCAACGCGGTCCCCACGCGGGTTTTCGCCGACCACCAGTTGGGACAGGGCGGCGGCGATGGCGGGGGCATGGATCAGTTCGGCGGTCAGGCGCTCGAAGCCTTCCGGTGCCGCGCCGTCGCCGGGACCGATCAGAAATCCGCTTGCAGCACCGGCCGCGCGGAACAGCGCGGTCGGCGGATGGACGATGCGGTCGAACAGACGGGGGGCGTGACGGTCGAACTCGGTTCCGAACAGCACGAACAGGTCGGCGCGGTTGCGCAGTTCGCCGAAGGTCGCGGTCATCGCGCCGGTAACCTGCAAGGCGCGCAGGCCGTGGAACAGGCTATCGGACGCCGCGTGGTCGACCACCGCTCCCAGCCGTTCCGCCAGCGCCAGCGCAGCGGAAACCCCTTCGGTATCGGCGGCCAGTCCCCCGACGGCCGGAGAGCCGGCGTTTCGCAGCAATGCCGCCGCAGCATCCAGCGCGTCGTCGAGCGATGCGGCGCGGCCCCTTATGAAACAGTGGGCCGGCAATGCCGGAAGGGCGAACAGGGTGCGCGCCCGTGCGCAGCCGTTGGCGGTCACCCTGAGCTGCCCGGCCTGATCGCGTGCGACCACAAGGTCGTCGCAGGCCATGGCGCAGAACGGGCAAACGACATCGCTCAATGGCGGCGGGAGATCGCTCCCGCCGAGTTCGTCATCCATGTCCTAAACCCCGCAGATGATGTCGAGCGTGGCGAGATTTTATAATGAAAAATATAAAGTGACGCCTCTTTTTCCGAAAAGAGGCGGCGCAAATAGGTGTATTTACTTTGGTATACTGCGAAAAATCCGTTTTGTATTGTCGTTCTCATTGATTTTATCGCTATCGATTTTATTATGTCCGAAAGGCGGCTGGTCGCCTTGGCTTTTGCGACAGGTAGGCCATGATTTGCGGCGAACAGCGCATGACGGTCGACATGGTGCGGGTAGAGGTGCCGGCCCGTCTGCATCTCGGGTTCCTTGACATGGAGGGCGGGCTGGGCCGGCGCTTCGGCAGCCTGGGCCTGACGCTCGATGGGCTGGGAACGGAATTGGCGCTGACACGAGGCGACCCGGTAGGGGGCGGTCCGGACCGCTCGGTCAGCCGCGCGCGGGACTATCTCGACCGGCTGTGCGGCGCGCTGGAGGTGGAGAACCGCTTTGCCCTGCGCCTGGGCCGGACGATCCCTTCCCATTCCGGGCTGGGGTCCGGCACCCAGTTGGCGCTGGCCGTAGGGGCGGGGCTGTCGGCGATGACCGACCGGCCGCTGCCGCCGCGTCGGGTCGCCAGTCTGCTGGATCGTGGGGCACGGTCGGGCATCGGGGTGGGAGCCTTCGAACAGGGTGGCGTCATTCTGGATGGCGGCAAGGGTGCGCTCGACGAGCCGCCACCGGTCATCAGCCGGATGGCTCTGCCGGAGGCTTGGCGGATGCTGCTGGTGTTCGACGACGCCAACCGCGGGCTGTCCGGCACGGCCGAGACGGTCGCCTTCCGCGATCTGCCGCCCTTTCCGGCCGACAAGGCGGCCTATCTGTGTCGGCTGGCGCTGATGGTCGGGTTGCCGGCGCTGGCGGAAGTGGATGTGGTGCGATTCGGTGCCGCAGTGACGGAATTGCAGAGCGTGGTCGGCGACCATTTCGCCCCGGCCCAGGGCGGCCGTTTCAGCAGTCCGGATGTGGCTGAGGTGCTGCGTTGGTTGCCGTCGGTGGGCGCGACGGGAGTGGGACAGAGTTCCTGGGGGCCGACCGGTTTCGGGATCTTCGGCGATGCCGGATCGGCAGAGCGCGCCGCAGAGGATGCGCGGGCACGATGGCGAACGCGGACCAATCTGCGTTTGGTCGTCTGCCGGGGGCGGAATCGCGGCGCGGTGGTGGAGACTTTCTCCGGCCACGGCACGGTCGCTGCCGGATATGAAACAGTCGCAAAAAAGACAGCGTGAGATTGTGGGGTGAAAGACAGTGCCATGAAGCGAACCAAGGACTTCGTTTCATGGAAAAGCCCTATATCATACATGCCATTACTCCGGTAAAGGCGGTCAGTCCATTCGACATCAACATGGCCTGCGATGCCGGATATGGCGTTGTCGTGCCATATACCAACGTCGAGACTGGTGAAGTTCCGGGTCTTGTCCAGGACATGATATTCTCGCGGGCGCCGGGCGACGCCAAGCGGACCGGCTTGTTCATCGCCGGCCGCGACATCCTGAAGGCACTGGACATGCTGGAGGCAGCGCGAAAGGCCATGGTTCCGCCATTCGAAATCTCGGTCTTCGCCGATCCGTCGGGCGCCTACACCACCGCCGCGGCGATGATCGCGAAGGTCGAGGCCCAGCTTGAGACGGTTGGGATGGGTTTGGCCGGGGCGCGGGTTGCGGTGTTCGGCGGCAAGGGACCGGTGGGCGGTGTCGCGGCGGTGCTGGCGGCCCGTGCCGGTGCATCGGTGCGGCTGGTCGGCCATGATGGCGCGGCGTCCGTTGCGGAGCGGGCGGCCTCCTACCTCCAGCGGTTCGGTGTGACGCTGGGCGCGGTGGACGGGTCCACCGACGCGCACAAGGCCGCCATCCTGGCGGAGACCGATGTCGTGCTGGCGGTGGCCCGCGCCGGCGTGCAGGTGCTGAGCCGCGCACAGATCGCCGCCGCCCCGTCCGTGCGGGTGGTGGCCGACGTCAATGCCGTGCCGCCGGCAGGCGTGGAGGGGGTGGATGCCTTCAGCGATGGCGCGCCCATTGAGGGGACGGATGCGGTCGGCATCGGTGCGCTCGCGATCGGCAACGTGAAGTTCAAGACCCAGCATGGCCTGTTCAAGGCGATGCGCGAGGCGGCGAAGCCGGCCTATCTGGCTTTCGACGATGCCTTCGCCCTGGCCCGCGCCCAATGCCGGAAAGCGGCGTGATCCTGGTTGCCGCCCTGTCGGGCCGGGCCATCGCCCAAGCGGTGGCGCGCACCGGCGCCGTCGTGGCGACGCTGGACCAGTTCGGCGATGCCGACCTGCCGGCGCCTGCCCGCCGCATCGCGGGCGATCCCGTCGCCGGCTTCGATGGGGAGGCGATGATCGCCGCCGCTCTGGAACTGGCTCCGCCGGGCGGCGCTCTGGTGGTCGGATCGGGATTCGAACAGGCACCGGACCTGCTGGCCGCCCTGATCGAGGCCGGTTCCTACCGCCTGCTTGGCAATGGACCGGAGGTGGTGCGGGGGGTCAAGGATCCGGCCAATTTCGCTGCGCGGCTGGCGACGCTGGGGCTTGAAGAGCTGGGCGTCTCGCATCCGGACACGCGGACCGAAGCGCCCGAAAGCGCCGTGGCGGAAGAGTGGCTGGTCAAGCGCAGCGGGGCGGCCGGGGGCTGGCACATCGTGCCCTGGGATGGCGGTCCGCTGTCGGGCGGGCATTACCTGCAACGGCGGATGGCGGGCCGGCCAACCTCCGTCGCCTTTATCGCCGACCGGTCCGGCCGGTGCGAACTGGTGGCGGTCAGCCGGCAATGGGCCGATCCGGCACCCGATGCGCCATTCCGCTATGGCGGGGCAGTGCTGCCGGCGACGGTGCCGACGGTGCTGGCCGACCGACTGGCGGAGACCGCGCGCCGCATCGTGACGGCATTCGGTCTGGTCGGGCTGAACAGCCTGGACCTGCTGGTCGACGGCGACGCGGTGACGGTGCTGGAGGTCAATCCGCGTCCGGGCGCCACGCTCGACCTGCTCGAACGCCACCGGCAGGGCGGGGTGATGCGTGCCCATCTCGACGCCGCAGCCGGACGCAACTGGAGCCTGGGGACGCCGCGTCCGGGCGTCATCGCCGGAGCGGTGGCCTACGCCCCGGCAGCCCTGACGGTGCCGGAAAAATGCGTCTGGGCTCCCTGGTGCGCCGACCTGCCCCGCCCCGGCAGCGCCATAGAGGCCGGACAGCCGCTGTGCAGTGTCACCGCCTGGGGCGAGGACGAGGAGGAGGCGCGGCGGCGCCTGTCCCGCCGCATTGAACGCATCATCGCGGATTGCACTCCGCCGGCCTGTCATTTGGAGAAGACCGCCGATGTCCTCGCTTCCCTTCAGCGTTAACCGGCTTGCCGCCCCCTTGGTCCACGCGCTGGTGGCCGACGCCGCCATGCTGCGGATCGGTGTGGAGCAGCATCCCGCCGGCTGCACCGTGATCGATGCCGGCATCGACCGGCCCGGCAGCCTGGAGGCCGGCCGCCGCATCGCCGAGATTTGCCTGGGCGGCGCCGGCAATGTGCGCATCGGCATGGACTCCCCCTTCGCCCATTGGCCGGCGCAGGTGACGGTGGGTGCCGCCGATCCGGTCCTCGCCTGTCTCGGTAGCCAATATGCCGGCTGGAGCCTGTCGGGCGAGAAATTCTCGGCCCTGGGGTCCGGTCCCGGCCGCGCCCTGGCGGTCAAGGAGCCGCTGTACGCCGAGCTTGGCTATCGCGACATGGCCGACCGTGCCGTCCTGGTGCTGGAGACCGACAAGCGGCCGCCGTCCTCGGTGGTGGAGAAGGTGGCGCGCGATTGCGGCGTGCCGGCGGAGCGCGTGACCCTGATCCTGACGCCGACCCGCAGCCCGGCCGGAATCGTCCAGATCGTCGCCCGCGTGCTGGAAGTGGGCTTGCACAAGCTGCACGCCTTGCATTTCCCGCTGGAGCGGGTGCGCGACGGCGTCGGCTGCGCCCCGTTGCCGCCGCCGGGGCGCGACTTCGTCCAGGCGATGGGGCGGACCAACGACGCCATCCTGTTCGGCGGCAGCGTCCATCTGCTGGTCGATGGGCCGGACGACGACGCGGCCGATCTGGCGGCCCGCCTGCCCAGTTCGGCCTCCGCCGACTATGGCCGCCCCTTCGCCGACCTGTTCGCGGCAAGCGGCTACGACTTCTTCAAGATCGACCCGATGCTGTTCAGCCCAGCCCGCGTGATCGTCACCGCCTTCGAGAGCGGCCGGAGCTTCAGCGCCGGGGCGCTGGCGCCGGCGCTGCTCGACCGCTCCTTCGGCATCGGCGGTTAGGGGCTGGACGATGGGACGGACCCGCATCGCCATCTTCGTGGACGGCGCCGACTGGCACACCCGGCGGCTGACCGGCGCCTTGGCCTGCCGTGGCGCCAAGGCGGTGCCGGTGTCGCTCAGCGCCTGCGGTTTCGGTCCGGACGGGCCGTTGATTCCCGGTTTCGATGGCGGACTGCCCGACGCCTGTCTGGTCCGCACCATCTCCGCCGGCAGTTTCGAACAGGTGACGCTGCGGCTCGGCGTGCTGCATGCGCTGGTCCATGGCGGTGTGCCGGTCGCCAACAACCCGGCCTCCATCGAGCGCTGCGTCGACAAGAGCGCCACCGCCTTCCGGCTGGCCGCCGCCGGAGTTCCTACGCCGCGCACCTGGACCGTCGCCGATCCTGTCCAGGCATCCACGATCCTGGCCGACCTCCATGCCGATGGCCGGGCGGCGGTGCTGAAGCCGCTGTTCGGGTCGCAGGGCAAGGGGCTGCGGCGGCTCGATCCTGGCATGACGCTGCCCGGCCCAGAGGAAGTCGCCGGCACCTACCATTTGCAGGAGTATGTCGGCGCGGCCGACGGCGGCTGGTTCGACTGGCGCGTCTTCGTGGTGGATGGGCGGCCGCTGGCCGCCATGGTCCGCCAGGGCGACCACTGGATCACCAACGTCAAGCAGGGCGCGCGCTGCCATCCCGCCAGTCCGGGCGGTGTGCTGGGCGATCTGGCGGTTGCCGCCGCCGCCGCCGTCGGCACCGATTATGCCGGGGTGGATGTGATCCGTGCCCCGGACGGCCGGTTCCTGGTGCTGGAGGTCAACAGCATGCCGGCATGGCGCGGCCTTCAGGCGGTGACGCCGGTCGATGTGGCGCAGGCTCTGGCCGATCTGGTCCTGGACCGTCTGGCGTCGGCCTCGCCAATGTCGGCGGACGCGCGGAGGGTGGGATGAGCGCCCTGTTGCCGACCCCCGGGAGTGACTGCCGGACAATGGTCGAGGAGGCCGTGTTCACCGCCTGCCGGCTGGAGTTGATGGCGTTGAAGCCAGGCAACGTCCACATCCATGCCGAGGGCCACGGCATGACCGTGACGCAGTTCCTGGACAGCGCCGCCGCCATAGCCCCGATCCTCGCCACGCCGGGCCACCGGGTGGGGGAGACGATCCTGCGCGCTGTCGAGGCGACGCGGGGCGTTGCCGGCTGCAACACCAACCTCGGCATCGTCCTGCTGTTGGCGCCGCTCGCCGCCGCGGCGCTGTGCCGCGACAAGGGGGAGCCGTTGCGGCTGAGGCTGGCGCGGGTGCTCGACGGGTTGAGCGTCGCCGATGCAGCCGACGCCTTCGCGGCCATCCGCGTTGCGCTGCCGGCCGGGTTGGGCGAGGCCCCTCAGCATGACGTCGCCGAGGCGCCGCGGATCGACCTGCGGGCCGCCATGGCGACTGCGGCCGACCGTGATTCGATTGCTCGGCAGTACGCCACCGCCTTTGCCGATGTCTTCGCCTTCGGCGTCGCCCGCGGCCGCTCGGCCCTGCGTCGCGGCGCCAGTCCGGCAGAGGCGGCAAGCGCCATCCATCTGGGATTCATGGCGCTCCACCCCGACACCCATATCGCCCGCAAGCATGGCGCGGCTGTCGCGGAGCGGGTGCGGGACCAGGCCTTCCGGCTGGAGCGGCGCCTCGCCGTCGGTCCGGCATTCGGCGGCCATTCGGGCGCAGCGCGCCGCCTTCTCGCTTTCGACCGCGCGCTGAAGCGCCGCGGCCTCAATCCGGGCACCTCCGCCGACCTGACGGTGGCCTGCCTGTTCGTGCTTCGGCTGGCCGGCGAATTGCCGGCCGGACCGTGGCCGCCGGACGACAACCGGCGGAGCCTTTTCAAACCAACCATCGCAAGGGATGCGCAATGCCTAAGATCGACAAGGTTATGGTCGGCGAAGCTCTGGTGGGCGACGGCAACGAGGTCGCTCACATCGATCTCATCATCGGTCCGCGCGGCAGTGCCGCCGAAACCGCCTTCTGCCAGACCCTGACCAACCAGAAGGAAGGCGTGAACGGCCTGCTGGCCGTGCTGGCGCCGAACCTGATGGTCAAGCCGTCCACGGTCATGTTCAACAAGGTGACGATCAAGAACGCCAAGCAGGCCGTGCAGATGTTCGGCCCGGCCCAGCGCGCCGTCGCCCTGGCCGTCGCCGAATGCGTCCAGGACGGCACCATTCCGGCGGACGAGGCCGACGAGCTGTTCATCTCCGTCGGCGTCTTCATCCACTGGCAGGCGGAGGACGACCGCAAGATCCAGGACTACAACCACGAGGCCACCAAGCTGGCGCTGAAGCGCGCCATCGCCGGCAGCCCGACCGCCCAGGAGATGCTGGACGGCATGGCCGCCGCGGTTCACCCGTTCGCCGCCTCCTGACCGGAGACGAAGCGGGCGAGCGTCTCGGCGTCGAGGCGCCGGTCGTGGAGCGCGCTGGCCACCAGCACGGCATCGGCGCCGTGCGTGGCCAGCGCCTCCAGATCCGCCGCATCGCGCACGCCGCCGGCTCCCCACACCCGAACCCCCGGGCGTCGGGCCGCCAGTGTGACGATGCGGTCCAGGTCCGGACCTTCGCCCGAACCGACCCGGTCCAGCGTCATGGCGATCACCCGTTGGGGCCAGCGGCCGGCATCCTCATGCAGCACCGCCGGTCCCAGCGCTTCGCCCCGCCGGAGATCCAGCGACAGCGCCACCCGGTCCTCGCCGGTCAGGGCCTGCGCCGCCTCCAGCGTTTTGCCGTCGCTCTGGCTTTCGCTGCCGATCACCAGATGGAGGAGACCGGCATCGAGCCAGCGGCGGCAATCGTCCGGCGTCGCCAGCCCGGCATCGACCCAGAAGGCGACCTCTGGCCAACGCGCCTGGAGATCGGCCACGATGGTTCGATGATCTCCGTTTCCGCGGATCGCGTCGAGATCGGCGACATAGCAGGCGCGGAAGGGTTGCAGCGCCAGCAGCGCGACCACGATATCCTGCGGTGCCGATCCAACGGTCAGCGCGCTTTCGATGGGGCGGTAGCGGTCGCGCTCCCCCCGCTTGGCATGAACCACCTGCCCGCCCAGCAGGTCGATGACGGGAACGATGTCCATGGAGAACAGCCTTCGTCGGATTCTGGTCTGCGAGTATGTCACCGGCGGCGCGCTGTGCAACGGGCCGCTTCCGACGGATTTGATGGATGAGGCAAACGCGATGGTCGCTGCCCTCGTCGGCGATCTGGTCGCGCTGGAGGGAATACACGTCACGCTGTGCTGGGACAACCGGCTTTCCCCGCCGTCCTTTCCGTCCGACCGGGTCGCCCTGTTCCCGGTGGCGCCGGGCGAGGATCCGGAGGCGCGCTGGCGCACGGCCGCCGCGCTGTGCGATGCGGTCTGGCCGATCGCGCCGGAAAGCGACGGGCAGCTGGGCCATGTCGCCGCCCTGTTCCGCAACACCGGCCGGACGGTGGTCGCCTGCGCTTCCGACGCCATCGCGCTCGCATCGTCGAAGACGGCGACGGCGGCCCGGCTGGCCGCCCATGGCATCGCGACCATTCCCACCGTTCCTTTCGGCACTATGCCGTCGCCTGCCGTCCGCCATGTGGTGAAGCCGGACGATGGCGCCGGCTGCCTCGACACCTTCATCGTCGACGACATTGCCGCCTGGCACCCGCCCCATTCCGGCCGCTGGATCGTCCAGCCGCTGGTGGAGGGGGAGGCGTGCAGCCTGTCGATGCTGGTCGACGCTGCCGGCGGGGTGCGGCTGCTCGGCTGCAACCGGCAAAAGGTGGGGCGTGGGGACGGGAGCTTCTCCTTCCATGGCGTGGAGGTCGGGGCGATGGAGCACCGCCGTGCCGCCTGGGAACCGCTGGCCCGCGCCATCGCCGCCGCGATTCCGGGGCTGATCGGCTATGTCGCCGTCGACCTCATCGACCGGCCTGACGGCCCGGTTGTTGTTGAGGTGAACCCGCGCCTGTCCGTCGGCTATTCCGGGCTGTCGCGGGTGCTGGGCTGGAATCCGGCCCGCGACATTCTGGCTCTGTTCAACACCACATCGGCCGATGCGGGCCGGGAGGGGGCGCATGTCTGACAAAGTCGGATCGACCGTGATCGGCTGGGACATCGGCGGCGCCCACCTGAAGGCCGCCTGGGCGGAGAACGGCCAGCTGCGCGATGCGGTGCAGGTGCCGTGCCGGCTCTGGCAAGGCCTGGCGGAACTGGACGCAGCGCTCGCGACCGTGCTGGAGCGGCTGCCGGCCGACGCCGACCATGTGGTGACGATGACCGGCGAGCTGGTCGACCTGTTCGACGACCGCACCCAGGGCGTGCACACGCTGATCGACCGGATGGCGGCGGCCCTGCCGCAGGGACGCCTGCGCGTCTATGCCGGCCGCCGCGGGCTTCTGTCGCCCCGGGAGGCGCGTGGACAGGTGATGGAGGTGGCCTCGGCCAACTGGATGGCAACCGCCGCCGTGGTCGCCCGGCGCCTGCCGGCGGCTCTGCTGGTCGACATGGGCAGCACCACCACGGACATCGTGCCGGTGCGCTACGGTGAGGTGGCGGCGCGCGGCGTCACCGATCACGAGCGGATGGCGGTGGAGGAACTGCTCTATACCGGGCTGACCCGCACGGCGGTGATGGCGATGGAGCGCACCGCCCTGGTCGCGGGCGAGCGCCTGCCGATGATGGCCGAATATTTCGCCACCAGCGCCGACCTCTACCGTGTGCTCGGCCGGCTGGACGAGGCCGCGGACCAGCACCCTGCCGCAGACAACGGCGCGAAGACGGTCGAGGCCAGCCGGCGCCGTCTGGCCCGCATGGTCGGGCATGATGCCGGCGACTATGATCCGGCGGTGTGGCGGGCGATGGCCGGCGATCTGACCGAACGCCAGTTGCGCCGCATTCACGACGCCGCCTGTCGTGTCTTGTCGGCCGCAGCACCGCCTCTTCCGGACGAGGCACCGGTGGTCGGGGCCGGCGTCGGCCGTGCGGTGGTGAAGGAGGTGGCTGCCCGGCTCGGCCGCCCCTATCGGGATTTCTGTGACGTTGTGGGCGCTCCCGGTCAGGGCTGGGTCGCCAGTTGCGCCCCGGCCGCCGCCATGGCGCTGCTCGGGTGAGGGCACAAGGATGAGCCGCGCCTTCGTCAAGGAAAGCGACGCCGAAACCGAGGGGCTGCTGCCGCAGATCAACGGACCCCTGCATGTGTCCGCTGCCACCATCGCCGCCTGGCAGGAGGAACTTGCCGCAGCCGATGCGGACATCGCGAGATTGCGCGGTTCCGATGCGCCGGAGGACCGGCAGGCGATGAGCAGCGCCAAGCGGCGGGCCGACCTGCTGCGCGCGCGTCTGGCCGCCGCCGTCGTGGTCCGCCCGGCCGGCCCGGCGGAAGAGGCCGGTTTCGGCTCCGTCATCGTCGCCGAAGATGAGAACGGGCGGCAATGGACCTTCACGCTGGTGGGCGGGGAGGAGGCCGATCCCGCCGCCGGCCGTATCAGCTGGCAATCGCCGTTGGGTGAGGCCCTGATCGGGGGGCGGGCCGGCGACGTGGTGGACTGGCCGCGCCGGGATGGCCTGCTATCCCTCGCCATCCGTTCGGTCTCGCCAAACTGACCGTTCACAGGAATTCCTAGAAATTCTTCTGTGTGGGCGACGGGTTCGGGCCAATCTACGACGGGTCTGCAAAATTAGATTCAGTAGACATGCGTAACTAAACTGTCATAAACTGTGCCTCTCAACTGAAAAATTTTGGGCAGTTCGGGGTAATACCCAGAACAGTCGGTACCACTCCAACATAGTGGTTCCGGTCTCGAAGAATCGTGTCTTTGAACAGGGAAAGAAAGGGCGCAGATGAAGACGCTTTTCCGGTCCGCATTGCTTGCGGGCATGGTCGCGATGGCCCCGCTGGCGGCCATGGCCCAATCGGGCACCCCCCAACCGCTCGCGCATTGGCCGGCGGAGGCGGCCGGGAGCCTCAAGACGCTGGTGGCCGCCAATGCCGGCAAGGGCGCCTACGCGGTGTTCGACGCCGACAACACGCTCTACCGCTACGACCTTGAGGAATCCCTGCTGCCCTATCTGGAGCGCAAGGGCGTTCTGTCGCGCGAGAGCATGGATCCCTCCTTGAAGATCATCCCGTTCAAGGACGTGAACGGGCACAAGGAAAGCCTCAACAGCTATTATTACCGGCTGTGCGAGATCGACGATCAGGTGTGCTATCCCTGGGTGGCGCAGATCTTCTCCGGCTTCACCCTGACCCAGTTGAAGGGCTTCGTCGACGAGATGCTGGCCGACGGCAAGCCGATACCCGCCACCTATTACGACGGCGACGCGGTCAAGACTGTCGAGATCAGCCCGCCCAAATTCTACACCGGCCAGCAGGAGTTGGTGAACCATCTGACCGCCAACGGGATCGAGGTCTATGTGGTTACCGCCGCCAGCGAGGAACTGGTCCGGATGGTCCTGTCCGATCCGAAATACGGCTACAACATCAAGCCGCAGAACGTCATCGGCGTCACCATGCTGCTGAAGAACCGCGCCACCGGCGAGGTTACCACGGCGCGCAAGCTGATCGCCGAGGGAAAATACGACTGGGCGAAGACGATGGACCTGGAGCTCGGCACCTATCTGTGGGCGCCGCTGACCTGGTTCGCCGGCAAGCACGCGGCGATCCTCACCTACATCGACCAGTGGAAGAAGCCGGTGCTGGTGGCGGGCGATACCCCGACCAGCGATGGCTACATGCTGCTCCATTCCACCGACGCGGCGAACGGTGGCATGCGGGTCTGGGTCAACCGCAAGGACAAGTACATGAAGCAGATCAAGCAGATGTGGGAAACCGCCGCCGCCGGTCAGGCGGCGCAGAATCTGCCGGTCCTCGCCGACCGGAACTGGGTCGTCGTCCAGCCGAACGATATCCAGTGACATCGGCGGCTGTTGACGACCATCCCTGAAAGCACGAAGGCCCCGACCGTTTTGACGGCCGGGGCCTTTGCTTGACCGCTCCATTGCGATCAGCCGCCATCCAGCGCGCGCAGCAGCGGACGGATCTTCACCATCATCTCGTTATGCTCATGTCCCGGATCGGAATCGGCGACGATGCCGCCGCCGGCCTGGGCGATGACCCTGTCGGGTGTGATGGTCAGGGTGCGGATGACGATGCTGCTGTCCATCGCGCCGTCGAAGCCGATCCAGGCTACCGAGCCGCAATAGGCGCCGCGCCGCGAGGATTCAAGCTCGTCGATGATCTCCATGGCGCGGATCTTCGGCGCGCCGGTGATCGAGCCGCCGGGGAAGGTGGCGCGCAGCAGATCGACCGGCCCCAATCCCGGCTTCAACCGCCCCTCGATCACCGACACCAGATGATGGACGGAGGCGAAGCGCTCCACCCCGCACAGGACCGGCACCTTGACGCTGCCGATGCGCGCCACACGGCCGATGTCGTTGCGCAGCAGGTCGGTGATCATCAGATTCTCGGCGCGGTCCTTGACGCTGTGCTCAAGCTCCTCGGCCAGGGCGTCATCCTCTTCCGCCGTGGCGCCACGTGGGCGGGTTCCCTTGATCGGGCGGGTTTCCATCCGGCCGTCGGCATGCAGCCGGATGAAGCGCTCGGGCGAGGCGCTGGCCAGACCGGTGCCGCCGGGCAGCGACAGGCAGGCCGCGAAGGGAGCCGGGCTGAGCGCCAGCAGGCGGCGGTAGAGGTCGAGGACCGACAGGCCGTCCGGTCGGTCGGCCAGGAATCGGCTGGTGAAGTTGGCCTGGAAGATGTCGCCCGCGCGGATGTACTCCAGCACCTGCTCCACTTGACGGCAGTACTCGTCGCGCCCGATCTCCGGCCGCCAGACGGCGGTGGCGGGAGAGGGCGGCGGCAAAATGTTGGGCGCTGCTTCCAGGAGTTCGGCGAAGGCGTGAAGACGCCGTGCGGCCTGGATGCGGCGCCCGACCGGGCTGCGCTCGGGAAAGCCGCTGGACAGGATCCAGCCGCGCCGTTCCTGTTCATCGAAGACGATGACGGTGTCATAGAGACCGAAGGCCATGTCCGGCAGGCCGGTGTCGTCGCCATGGCGTGCCGGCAGCCGTTCCAGCACCTGTCCCAGCTCATAGCCGAGGAAGCCCACGGCGCCGCCGGCGAAGGGGACGGGCAGGTCGGAGGGGAGGGAGAGGCGGTGGGCCTCCAGTTGCCGTTCCAGCACTGTGAAGGGATCGCCGTCCACCGCATGGCCGTCCACGGTGATGCAGCCGTCGCGGGCTTCGATGGTGCGGAAGGGTTCGGCGGCGATGATGCTCCACCGGCCTCGGCCTCCGGCCGCCGCGGCACTGTGCAGAAGCGTGGCGAAAGGCCGGCTGGACCAGGGAGCGAAGGCGGCGACCGGATCGCGGTAGGGGATCTCGCGGATCAGCAGTGGACACGCGTCGTCCGCGCTTTCCCCGGCCGGAAGGTCAAAGACAAGGCCATCCTGCGGCATGGGTCACGCTCCGATGTCGGTGGCGAGGGGCTTCACCCAGAAGCGCAGGGGCTTGGCGGTCTCCTCGCGGTCGCAGGCGTCGCACCAGGACAGGGTGCCGCCGATCTCCGGCTCCAGCCGATAGCCCAGCCGCCGCCATGTTCCATCGGGTGTCCGGTATGTCTTCGGGCGGCGGGGATGGTCGGTCGATCGTACGATCTCGCCGAAGGCGGCGGATGCGTAGCGGTCGGCGTCGCGGATATGGGCTTCGCCGATCTCAAGCAGCGTGGTCCCGATGCCGCGGCCGCGGTGGGAGGGCAGGACCACGACCTCGCCGAAATAGAAGATCGAGTGCGGATCGCGGCCGGCATGGGCGAAGGGGTCGCGCAAGGCGTCCAGTTCCTGGTCGAGCGGCGCGCCGGTGACGGCCGCGATCATGCGGTTGCCGTCGAAGGCGGCCAGGATGAGGCCGTCCGACAGGCTGCCAAGGTCCGACAGATAGCGTTCCTCGTAGGCGGCCGACCCCGGGTAGAGGTAAGGGAACTCGCCCAGCACAGCCAGCCGCAGGGCCGCCAGCTCCTCCAGCCCGTCGGCCAGGGTGGCCCCGGCGAGACGTTGCACCCAGATGTCGCCCGCCTGCATGTCGACCCGCAGCTGCCGTCCCTCAGGTGACAGGGGCCGCGCCGGAAGAGCGGCGGCGAAGCCCCCTTCCGGGAGAGCCCCCGCGCTCACCGTGCCGGCACCGGCAGGAACCGGCGCAGGAACGCGAAGCGTGCCGGGCGCGGAGCGACGGCGGTCCGGCCGAAGCTCTGGGTGATGCGGTCGAGGATGATCGCCAGCAGCACGACACTCAGCCCGCTTTCAAAGCCGAGCGCAATGTCCAGCCGCTGGATGCCCTGCAACACCACGTTGCCCAGGCCGCCGGCGCCGATCATCGAGGCGATGACGATCATCGACAGCGCCATCATCATGGTCTGGTTGACCCCGGCCATGATCGAGGGCAGGGCGTTCGGCAACTGCACCTTGAACAGAAGCTGACGGTCATGGCAGCCGAAGGCCTTGCCGGCCTCGACGATCTCGGCCGGAACCTGCTGGATGCCGAGCGATGTCAGGCGCACGGCAGGAGGCATGGCGAAGATCACGGTGGCGAGGATGCCCGGCACCCGGCCGAGCCCGAAGAACATCACGGCCGGGATCAGATAGACGAAGGCCGGCATGGTCTGCATGAAGTCCAGCGTGGTGCGGACGATGCTTTCGACCACGCGGTTGCGGGCCATCCAAACGCCCAGCGGCACGCCGATCAGCAGGCAGAGCAGGGTGGAGGTCAGCACCAGACCGAGGGTTGAGGCCGTCTCCGTCCACAGCCCCATGCCGGCGATCAGCAGCAGGGACGCCACGGTGAAGACGGCGAAGCCGACCCCGACCCGCCAGAGGGAGACCGCGACGATCAGCCCGATCAGCAGCCAGGCCGGCGCCCCGACCAGGACAAAGTCGATGGCGCCGCCGAAGCCGTTCACCACCGTCGAGATCGCGTCGAAGGTCGATTGGAAATGGTCGAGCATGAAGGTGACCAGATCCTCGACCCATTTGCCGATTCTGATTTCGAAATCCATCGGTCAATCCCCCCGAACCAAGGTGTGGAGCATGAGGGCGCGCGAGATGGCGCCGAGGAAATTGTGGTCGTCATCGACGACCGGCACCGGCCATTCGCTGTCGGCCACCAGGGCGAGCAGCGAATGGATGGGGGCGGCGGCATTGACCGTGCGCACGTCGGGCAGGAAGGCGTTGACGAAGCGTGGCTGCGGACCCTTCAGTTCCCGTTCCAGCGTCGCCTGCGAAACGATCCCCTCGAAACGTCCGTCCTGCGTGCGGACATAGCCGAAATTATGGTGGTTCTCGCGCAGCTGCTGCAGGGCGGGGGTCAGTTCGCCGGGAAGACGGATGACCGTGTTGGTCGCCTCGTAACGCGCCACGTCGCCGGCCCGAAGCACCTTGGATGCGTCGACGTTGCGGAAGAAGGAGCGGACGTAATCGTCGGCCGGGCGGCTGAGGATCTCGTAGGGCGTGCCGACCTGCACGATGCGGCCGCCCTCCATGATGGCGATGCGGTCGCCGATGCGCATCGCCTCGTCCAGGTCGTGGGAGATGAAGACGATGGTGCGCTGGTGCTCGCGTTGCAGGCGCAGCAGTTCGTCCTGCATCTCGGTGCGGATCAGCGGGTCAAGGGCGGAGAAGGCCTCGTCCATCAGCAGGATGGTCGGGTCGTTCGCCAGCGCACGGGCGAGGCCGACGCGCTGCTGCATGCCGCCGGACATCTCACGCGGGTAGCGGTGGGCGTAGGTGCCCAGGCCGACCTGTTCCAGTGCCTGCTGCGCCGCCTTGTGGCGCTCCGCCTTGGACGCACCGGAGATTTCCAGGCCGAAGGCGGCATTGTCCAGCGCCGTCAGGTGGGGCATCAGGGCGAAGGATTGGAAGACCATGCCCATGTTGCGGCGGCGGGCCTGGATCAGCTCGGCCTTAGACATGCTGACCAGATCCTTGCCGTCCAGCAGGATCTCGCCGCTGCTCGGTTCGATCAGCCGGTTCAGCAGGCGGATCATGGTGGATTTGCCGGACCCCGACAGCCCCATGATGACGAAGATCTCACCGGCGCGGACCTGAAAGCTGGCGTCGAGGACACCGACATTGACGTTCAGCTTTTCCAGGACCTCCGCCTTGCTGGCGCCCTGGCGCAGCATCGACAGGGCGGGCTTCGGATCGGCGGAGAAGACCTTGTAGACGTTCCGCACTTCCAGGCGGACAGCCGCGTCATCGCCGGTGCCCGTTCTGGCAGCTCCGCGGGGAAAGCCCAGGCTGGCCGGTCCACCGACCGAAACCGCGCTTCGCATCATCGTGTTCATCGACAGGCCTCCCCTCGATTGGCGACAGCGCGACCTGCGGTACTGGGAGGATCGTTTTGCATGGTGTTCATGGAAGCATTCCCTGTTCGACAAGGCTGTCGTAGATGGCCAGCGCCCCCGCTTCAGCTGTCGGGTTGACCAGCAGTTGGCCTTTTCCGCTCTTGCTCTCGGTCGCCGCCCTCAGCCGGTCCAGGGCCGAGCCACCGCGCTTCACGCGCATCAGCTTGGGCCTTGGACGCCATGGCCGATGCTCGCACTCCGACAGGAAGAGATCGGCGGTCGCCTCAACCGTCACCGGCTCCGCCACCGGCTCGATCACGCCCCGCCGGGCCGGGCCGAAGGCCGAGGCGCGGGCGGGCGGGGCGGATGGATGGAGCGTCGCGACGAGGCGGCCGGTGACGGTCAGCGCCCGGCGCTGTCCGCGCGGCAGTGCCTGGACGATTTCCGCCTTGCCCGGCGCGGTGTCGGGCGTCTTGGCGGGGCCGATCCGCACCACGTCCGGGACGATTGCGGCGTCGAGGCCGCGGGCGATCAGATAGGGCAGCATGCCGCTGCCCTCGCCGTCCTCCGCCTGCCGTCCGGTCAGGACCAGCGAGGGGGCAAGGCGGCGCAGATGGGCGATCAGCGGTTCGACCGGATCGGCCCCTTCCGGCAGCACCAGAAGCGTCAGCCGCTCCAGCCCCATCCCGAGATAGGTGCGCAGCGCGTCGGCATCGGCGGCCGGCCCGGCATGGATGGCCGTCAGCCGCCGCGGGCGCAGCGCCAGCGCCATGTCCAGGGCCTGCGCGTCGGTGGCGGCGCGGCGGGCACGGCCGGAAACCGGATGGCGGCCGATGGACAGCAGGACGGCGACATCAAGCATGGCGGCGCTCCCGGATCAGCCGGATCAGGGCTGGCATGACGTCCTGCGCATCGGCGACGATGGACAGGTCGGCCCGCTTGATCATTTCGGCGTGGAGGTCGGTGTTGATGGCGATCACATGCTTGACGCCGGTGATGCCCTGGAGGTGTTGCGGTGCCCCGGCAATGCCGAAGGCGAGGTAGCAGCGCGCGCTGACCACCGTTCCCGAGGCGCCGACCTGCCGTTCGCGCGGCAGATGGCCGGCGTCGCACACGACGCGGCTGCCGGCGCGGGTTGCGCCGAGCGCCTCGCCCAGTTCGGCGAAGCCCTGCCAGTCGGTCACGCCGTTGCCGGCGCTGAGGATAAAGTCGGTTTCCGACAGGGCGAGCGCGTCGGGATCGACGGCCAGCCTGCGGGCGCCGCCCAGCCGGGGCAGGACCTCCTCCCCGGCGATCGCCGGGGTGGCGAGGTCGAGCGGCCGGGCCTCGTGCCGCACGCCGTCGAGCGGGGCGAAGGCGTCGGCCGCCACCGTCATCAGCCGGGTGGGGCGGTGCCCGGTCTCCAGCGATCCGCCAGCGGACTGACGGGTGGCCCGGTCGGGGCTGAGGCTCTGCACGCTGGTGAACAGGCGCTCTCCCGCTGCCGCCGCGACCCGCCGGGCGATGTCGGCGCCGTCAGGGCTGTCCGGGAACAGGATGTGGCGGGGAGACAATGCGGCCATCAGTACCGATGCGGCGGCGGCACGCCGCTCCGGCACATACTCATCGGCCCAGCCCTCGGGCAGGGCGACATGGCGGTCGGACCCGGCCTCGGCCAATGCCTCGCCCGAACCGGTGGCGAGGGTCACCACGGCACCGCCTCCGGCATCGGCCAGCAGACGGGCGGCGGCGATGACCTGCCGGTCATGCTCGCTCACCTCGCCGCCGGAGCGGTCGAGCATGGCGAGGACCAGATAGGCCGGCTCGGCGATCACCCGCAGCGGGATCACGGGCGTTGCGGCGACGGCAACGCCGACAGTTGGGACGGTTCCGGCCGAGGCCGCGTCGCGCGCCCAGTCGTAGCGCGGCCGTGGTTGCCGCTGGACCAGGGCTGCATCGCGGACGGCGCGCGGATCGCGGCGGCGCTCGTTGGTCGCGGCTATGGCGACGGGCTGGCGCAGCAGGCGTGGACGCTGGCCGGTCAGCACGATGCGGGCGGCGCGCTCGGCACGGGGATCGACGCGGCGGCGGATCATCGGGGCATTGCTCATCGGGCGGTCTCCGTCGCGGCGAGCACCAGTTCGGCGATCTCCGCCACCTCCGGCCGGGGACCGACGACGCCCTCCAGCATCAGGGCGCAGTTGGGGCAGGCGACGGCGACCATCGAAGCGCCGGTCTCGCGGGCATGCTCCATGCGGACGTCGGGGATGCGGCGCTCGCCCGACACGTCGGTCAGCGGGGCGCCACCGCCGCCGCCACAGCAGCTCGACCGCAGTCCGGAGCGCAGCATTTCCCGGCGCTCCACGCCGATGGCATCCAGCAGGACGCGCGGCGCCTCGATCTCGCCATTGTAGCGGCCGAGATAGCAGGGGTCGTGGAAGGTGACGCTACGCCCCACCGGCTTGGTCACCGTGAGCGCGCCGGCGGTGATCAGTTCCAGCAGCAGCGCGGTGTGATGGACGATGGTCCAGTTGCCGCCGAAGGCCGGATATTCGTTGCGCAGCGTGTGGAGCGCGTGGGGGTCGGCGGTGACGATGCGATTGAGGCGGCGGGCGTTCAGCGTCGCCACGTTGCGGGTCGCCAGCGACTGGAAGGTCGCCTCGTCGCCCAGCCGGCGGGCGACGTCGCCGCAATCCAGCTCCTCGTCGCCCAGCACCGCGAACTCCACCCCGGCGCGGCGCAGCAATAGGACGAGCGCCCGCAGCGACCGCTGGACCCGCAGGTCGAAGGCGCCGTCGCCAACCCACAGCAGCGTGTCGCAGGAGCCGCCGGCCGGCAGCCGGGGCAGCGACAGGTCGGCCGCCCAATCCCAGCGCCGGGCGAGCGCGCGGCCGCCGGGATTGTCGGTGGCGCGCAGTTCCTCCAGCATGACGGCGGCCTTGCCGGGGGTGGCGCCCAGTTCCAGCGTCTGGAAACGGCGGAGGTCGACCACCGCGTCGACATGCTCGATCATCATCGGGCATTCCTGCACGCAGGCACGGCAGGTGGTGCAGGACCACAGCGTATCGGGGTGGATCATCGCGTCCGCCCCGATCAGCGGCAGCGCCGCCCCGCCATGGGCCTTGCCGACGCCGCGGCCGGGATGGGGGTTGCCGGCATAGGCGGCATCGCTGGCCTGCCCGTCCATGGCGACGACCAGATCCTGCACCAGCTTCTTCGGGTTCAGCGGCAGGCCGGCGGCATAGGCAGGGCAGGCGGTCTCGCAGCGCCCGCACTGGACGCAGGCGTCGAAGCCGAGCAGCCGGTTCCAGGCGAAATCGACGGGACGCTCCACGCCCAGTGCGACCGGCTCATTGTCCCCCATGGGAGCGAGCGGCAGCGGCTTCAGCCCGGTATCGCGCCCCTTGCCGTCGTGAAAACGGGCCGGGCGCGGGTGGAAGGCCAGATGCAGAGCGCCATGCACGGCATGCTTCAGCGGTCCCTTCCACACGCCCCAAACCAGATCGGCCAGCGCCACGCCGGCGACCGCGATCAGGGCCAGGGCCAGAGCCTCCGGCATCACCCCACCCAGCGACTGGTCGAGCGCCACCAGCAGCAGGGAACCGGAAAATCCAAGAAGCGACAGGGGGAGGCGGGAGAACCGGCCCTGCGACAGCTCGCGCGGGCGCAGCACCCGGCGGCGATGGCGGACCATCAGGGCGCCGACCAGCATGACCGCCAGCACCACCGCCAGCAGCAGCCAGAGGATGCGCGATCCGCCGATGGCGACACCCATCGCAACCAGCAGCACCAGCGCCGCCAGGAAGCCGCCGGCGACCAGCGCGTGAAAGCGGGCGTTGAACGGAGTCCGCCCCACCACATGGTGGACATCGACCAGATAGCGGCCGGGCAGAGCGCGCAGACCGGCGACCACGCCGACCGTCGCCGGCCGGCCGGCCAACCAGCGCCGCGACTGCCAGGCGGCCAATGCCGCGCCGATGGCGAGGACGGCAAGGACGACGGTGGTAAGAGCGGTGGCGATCACGTCGGACGGCTCCTGTCGCTTGGCTGGGGTCGCTGGGCGGGGGCAGAGGTGTCAGATGTCCTTGCAGAGACGTGCGGCGTCGTAGATGGCGGCGTGGATGTTGCGGCCGGCCACCGCGTCGCCGATGCGATGCAGCGTGTAGCCGCCGTGGCCGTTGGCCTGCACCGGCTGCGGCCGGCCGGCGATCAGGCTGTCGAGGTCGGTTTGGCCGCGATTCAGCGAATGGTCCTTCAGATCGAAATAGAGGCCGTCGTTGGGCAGGGTGCCCAGCTCGACCACGATCTGATCGACCAGCCGCTCCTCCTCCTCGTGGGTGTATTCGTTGCGCAGGACAGCGACGCGGCGGTTGCCCTCCGGGTAGATTTCCACGAGCTGATGGTTGGTGGTCATCACCACGTTCAGCTTGTACAGCTCGCGCAGGTGGATCGGCTGGTTGGTGGTGCCGACCTCCTCCGCGACCATGCGGTCGGGGGTGGCGATCTCCACCAGCGCACCGCGCTTGGCCATGAACTCCGCGCAGGAGGCGCCGTGATGCTGGCCGGTGCCGTCATACATCAGGACGGTTCCGGTCGGCTCGACCGCGCCGGTCAGGATGTCCCAGGTCGACACCGCCAGATCGGCGCCCTTGAAATCGCCGCGGTTGGGGCGGCCGCCGGTGGCGAGGATCACAACGTCGGGATTCTCGGCCTCGACAGTGGCGCGGTCGGCCTCCACCCCCAGGCGCACATCGACCCCCAGCTTGGTGACCTGCTGGGACAGCCAGCGGGTGATGCCGCTCATCGCCTCGCGCCAGGTCGCCTTGGCCGCGACGTTGATCTGGCCGCCGGGGGTGGCGTTGCGTTCGAGCAGCACGACCGAATGGCCGCGCTCGGCGCAGACACGGGCGGCCTCCAGCCCACCGGGACCGCCGCCGACCACGACGACACGGCGCTTGCGCTCCGCCTTCGGGATCACATGCGGCATGCTGCGCTCGCGGCCGGTCGCGGCGTTCTGGATGCACAGCGCATCGCCGCCGACATAGATGCGGTCGATGCAATAGCCGGCGCCGACGCACTGCCGCACATCGTCCAGCCGCCCTTCCATCAGCTTGCGCACCAGATGCGGGTCGGCGATGTGGGCGCGGGTCATGGCGACCATGTCGACATGGCCTTCCTCGACCGCGCGGGCGGCGGTGGCGAGGTCGGTCACGCGCTGGGCGTGGAAGACCGGGATGCCGGCCTCGCGCTTGATGCCGCTGGCCAGATGCAGGAAGGGGGCGACCGGGAAGGACATGTTGGGCAGCGAGATTGCGTGCGCCAGATGATCGCGCGCCTGTCCGCCCAGCACGTTCACGAAATCGATCAGCCCCCGCTCGGCATAGGTCCGGGCGATGGCGATGCAGTCTTCATGGCTGAGGCCGTCGTCGATCAGCTCGTCGCCCGACATGCGCATGCCGATGACGTAATCGTCGCCGACCTCGGCGCGGATCGCCTCGAACACTTCGATGCCGAAGCGCATGCGGTTTTCCAGGCTGCCACCATACCTGTCGCTGCGCCGGTTGGCCGAGGGGCTCCAGAACTGGTCGATCAGGTGGCCATGAGCGGCCGACAGCTCGAAGCCGTCCAGGCCGCCTTCCTTGCAGCGACGGGCGGCGGCGGCATAGCCGGCGATGATCCGCTTGAAGTCGAAATCCTCCATCTCCTTCGGCGTGTTGCGGTGCGCCGGTTCGCGGGCGGCCGAGGCGGAGACGGTGGGAAGCCAGTTCTCGGTGTCCCAGCGGGTGCGCCGGCCCATGTGGGTCAGCTGGATCATCAGCGCCGCGCCGTGGCGGTGCACCCGGTCGGAGAATTCGCGGAAGAAGGGAATGACGCTGTCGTCGGCGACGGAAATCTGGTTCCAGGGCGCCGCCGGGCTGTCCACCGCGACGGAGGAGGAGCCGCCGAACATCGTCAGGCCGATGCCGCCTTTGGCCTTTTCCTCGTGGTAGAGCTGGTAGCGTTCCTTCGGCTTGCCTTCGGACCCGTACCCCGGCGCATGGCTGGTGCTCATCACGCGGTTGCGGATCGTCAGATGCTTGATCTGGAGAGGTTTCAGAAGGGCTTCGGCGGGTGAGGACATGGCAGGAACGATCCCCAGTATTGAGCCTGCAAAGAATTCACCATCGGCGTGATTGTCGCGTTGCCCCCCGCGACCGTGAATTACCTTTTTGCGACAGGGATCGAATGGCAGGGTGTGGGTCTAGCAAGTGCCTGAAATTTTTGGAAAACTTTTGGCACGTGTGCCTCAGTCCACCGCTGCTGCGTCTTGCTGCATCGGTTCCGGATCTTCGAAAAGGCGGCGGTCGGGCAGCAGGGAATCGCTGTTGGTGCGCTGGAAGGCGGCCAGCGGTGAAAAATGCGGCTCGGCTTCGGCATCGGGTGTCGCGGTGCGGCGCACGTCGGACGGAGAAACGCCGAACAGTTCCCGGAACTGGCGGGAGAAATGGGCGCAGTCGGCGAAACCTGCCTCGTTGGCGATGGCGGTGACCGAACGTCTGGTGTTGCGCAGCAGCCAATGGCCGTAGCGCAGGCGCAAGGACCGGTAATAGGTGGCCGGGCTGGTGCCGACAGCCAGCCGGAACAGCCGCTCGAATTGGCGGGTACTGACGTTCAGCCGGTGGACGATCTCCTCCACCGACAGCGGGTCGCTGATGTGCTGTTCCATCAGCAGCAGGGCGCGGCGGACGCGGTCGTTGGTGATCTCCACCACCGTGGGCGGCTGCGGTTGCGATTGGCTGGCGGGACGCGCCTTGTCGATCAGCAGGATGTGCATGGTTTTCTGGGCGGTGGCGCGGCCCAGATGGCGCTCGATCAGGAAGGCGGCCAGATCGGCAACGCCGGCGCCGCCCGAGCAGGTGATGCGGTCGCGGTCTACCACATAGAGCTGGTCCGCCACCGGCACCAGATCGGGAAATTCCTCGATGAAATCGCGATGATGGTACCAGCTGACGCAACAGCGCCGGTTCTTCATCAGGCCGATACGGCTCAGCACGAAGCTGCCGGTGCAGACGCCGACCAGGGTCACGCCGTAGGATGCCGCGGCGCGCAGATAGGCCAGAGACTCATCGTCCAGCTGCGGGCCGCCATGCAGCAGCCCGCCGACCACGACCACATAGTCGAAGCGGCGGGGATCGGTCAGCGGTTCCCAACGGGCGACGCCGATGCCGCAGCTGGACATTACCGGTTCGGCCCGCGACCCCATGATGGTCCAGCGGCAGCGGATCTGCCGCGACCGGTCGCCCTCGTCGGCCGCCAGACGCAAGGCATCGATGAAGGGTGCTAGCGCCGTCAACGTGAAATTGTTGGTCAGGATGAACCCGACCGACAAGAGAGCGCGTTCCTCCTGCCGTGGTGCGGGACCGCTACCGCCGAACCGGCGATATTCCACTGTCTTCCCCACCAGGGCATCCTCCCAGTCTGACGGCACAATTCCGTCCTTCGGAATGCTAGATCGGATCGCGTGAAATCGGAATCGATTTGACGCGCGACTCCGATCGCCAGACACAACGCCATGGCATCCCGCGTTTGATATCAAACGCAAGACGCCATGGCGTCAGCGGCTTGCCCCCGGAAGACAATTCAGCGGCGATGCGTCTAACGCTCGATCACCAGATCGCTTGTCGGACGGCTGCAACAGAGCAGAATCAACCCCTGGTCGATCTCGCGCTTGCGGATGCCGCCGGTGTGGTTCATCTCGACCGTGCCGGAGATCAGCTTCGTCTTGCAGGTTCCGCACAACCCACGTGAGCAGGAGGTCGGAACCCGGATGTCGGCGGCCGATGCCGCGTCTGCCAGCGCCATGTCGGGCGGACAGGCGAAGACCTTGCCGGTCTTGGCGAATTCGATGCGGAATCCATCGGAAGCCGGCGCCTCGGCGGCCTGCGCGGTATCGACCCGCGGATCTCCGGCGGCCAGTTCGGCCGTCAGCTCCTCGAAATTGAAGCTTTCCTGATGGTAGCGGCTCATGTCGAAGCCGCCCTCCTCCAGGAAGGCGCGCACCGCCTTCATGAAGGGGCCGGGGCCGCAGACATAGACCTCCCGGTCCATGAAATCCGGCGCGATCATTCCGAGCATCGGCAGCGACAGCCGGCCGGTGAAGCCGGTCCAATGGGCCTCGGTGCCTATGCCCTCGCAGACATGGGCGACGCGCAGCCGGCGGCCGGGACCGGTCAGCGCGTCCAGTTCGCGGCGGAACACGATATCGGCCGGAGTTCGAGCGGCGTGGACGAAGACGATGTCGTGATCCTCGCCCAGGTCATCAAAGGTCCGGGTCATCGACATCAGTGGCGTGACACCGCTGCCGCCGGACAGGAACAGGAATTTGCGCGGGGCTTCGGAATCACCAGGAGTGAACTCGCCAAGCGGCCCGACCGCGCGGATCCTGTCGCCCGGCTTCAGGGTGTCGTGCAGCCAGTTAGACACCGGACCGCCGGGTACGCGCTTGACGGTGATCGACAGACGGTGCGGCCGCGCGGCCGAGGAGGAGACGGTGTAGCTGCGATGAACGGTCTCGCCGCCGATGGGCAGTTCCAGCGTGATGAACTGGCCCGGCTTGAACCGGAACAGGCAGGGCCGCGCCGGCGCGAAGACGAAGGTCTTCACGTCGTGCGTTTCCTCCCGCACCGCCCGGCACACCAGCGTGTCGTCGGTTTCGGAATCCCAGTCCCGGCCCGCGGGCGAAGCCGCATCCTGCTGCATCGTCATCATTCTTCCCCCTCAGCCGTGAACAACCGTCACTCGGCAGCGACGCCCACCACTGCCTGCTTGCCCAGAAGATGTTCGGTCATGCGGCCGACGTACCATTCCGTGAATTTCTCCACGAGCGGCTCGGTGTAGGGCGAATAGGGGCCGGGCTCGTAGGCGGGGCTGATGGCGCCGTTGTGCGAGATCTCGACCAGATCGGCGTCCTGCTGGTTGGTGGCTTCCCACACCTCGGTCAGGCGGTTCAGGTCGTAATCGACGCCCTCCACCGCATCCTTGTGGACCAGCCAGCGGGTACGCAGCAGATTCCGGTCGGGACCGAGCGGGAACACCGAGAAGGTGACGATGTGGTCGCTCATGAAGTGGTTCCAGGAGTTCGGCTGGGTCCAGAAGGACAGGGCGCCCAGCTTGCGCTCGGTGATCGAGCCCAGCAGTTTCTTGGACGCGCTGCGGGTGTCCTTGGTGTGGGCCTCGCCGGCGCCGTCCAGCGGCAGGCGTTCGGCGCGGAAGCCGGTGGTGTCGGTCAGATGCTCGACCTCGCGGCTGGGGAAACCCGCCGCTTCCCAACCGGTATGGCAGGATTGCACCAGAGCATCGTACTTGGCGGCATGTTCCATCCGCTTCGGGTTGGTGCCGTCGGGGGCGAAACCGAAGCCATACTCGAACAGCGGGATGGTCAGCTCCGGATGGTTGCCGACGCAGTGGTAGCATTCACGATTGTTCTCCATCGTGAGCTTCCAGTTGCCCTTCTCGATCAGGTCGACGGTCTTGGCGATCTTGCAGTTCTTCAGATCGTGCGGAAGGATGTAGGGCTCCATGACCGCCGCCATGCGGTCGATGTCGTCCGGTGCCTCTTCCGCCAGGCAGATGAAGATCAGGCCGCCGACCGACCGGATGTGCACCTTCTTCAGGTTCCGGCACTTGCGATCGAAATCGTTGCCCATATGCTCGGCGAACAGAAGCTCGCCGTCCTGGCCGTAGGTCCACTGGTGATAGCTGCACACCAGATTGCCGACGGAGGTCTTTTCCTTGAGAATGATGCGTGCGCCGCGATGGCGGCAGACATTGTGAAAGGCGACCAATTCCATGTCGTCGTCGCGCATGACGATGACGGACGTCTTGCCGATATCCACCACCATCACGTCGCCCGGTTCCGGAACATCCGGTTCCACACCCACATGCAGCCAGTGGCGGCCGAAGATGATTTCCATGTCGAGCTTGAAGATCTCGTCGCTGGTGTAGAACGGCGCCTCCAGGCTGTGACCCTTCTTTCGGCGCTTCAGCAGGGCTTCAATGGAAATCTCGGACGCCATGACGGTTGACCTTCTGCGGGAGTGGGGCCGTTTGTTCGAGGAACCGCTTCAGCCTTGACAGGGCTGTCCTTTTTTCGATTCCACGACACACAGCCTGCCGCCGGCCGCGGGGTACCGCGTTCTGGATTGCGACATCAACTTTAAAAAGGCCGACAGGCAGTCCTGTCTTTTTGCGCAAGGCCGGAGTTCGGCAATGGCCGGTTTGCGACAGGACGCGATCATTCGGGAGCGAGTGGCTCATCAGTTCAATCGCAAGATGTCCGGCTGTCGGCGCATTGCCATCCAAAAAGAGCCGCCAGCCGTCCATAAGGTCTCGAGTCCAAGGGACTGGCGCTCCATTTCCCTATTTCTATGCAAGATTTCAAAATCTCCGCTTGTCATCCGTATAGCATTCGCCGGGCGAGCGGCAGGCGTGCCGGGCTGTCGCAAATGCGATACGAACTGCCGCTGTGATGAAGGTTTTTTGCTTTCAAGGCCTGCATCCTTGCCCAATCAGCACTGATGTCAGCGAAGGTCCGCATCGGGTGGCGCCAGCCCTCCGATTCAATCCCGGAAGGTATTCGGCCATCCGCGTTCACCGGCAAGACAGAAGTGAATGTCCGGACCGCATGCGTGTGTCCGGTTCAAATCCCGGCACAACGGACCGGGATTTCCAAACAAACGAGCCCAAACAAATAATCATACGAGGAGGCTTCTTGATGAAAATCTTCGGTAAAGCCTTGGGTATGCTGCTGTCGGCGGCCATGACGGTCGGTCTGGGGACCGCTGTGGTCGCCACCTCTGCGCAGGCGGCCGACAAGTCGATCAACATCGGCTGGACCGCCTGGTCGGATGCCGAGGCGGTGACGAAACTCGCCAAAGCCGTGATCGAGGAACGGTTCGGCTACAAGGTCGAACTGACGATGGCCGACATCGGCATCCAATATCAGGGCATCGCCAGCGGCAAGCTGGACGCCATGCTGATGTCGTGGCAGCCGCTGACCCACAAGCCCTATCTCGACAAGGTCGGCAAGGACATCGTCGATCTCGGTCCACTCTACACCCGTGCCCGCCTGGGCTGGGTGGTGCCGGATTACATCCCCGTCGATCAGGTCAAATCGATCGAGGATCTGAAGAAGCCCGAGGTGCAGAAGCAGCTCGGCGGCAAGATCCAGGGCATCGATCCCGGTTCGGGGCTGATGCAGGCGTCGGAAAAGGCGCTGAAGACCTATGATCTGAAGGGAATGCAGCTGGTGTCGGCCAGCGACGCCGCGATGCTCGCCGCTCTGGAGCGCGCCATGAAGCGCAACGAGTGGATCGTCGTGACGAGCTGGAGCCCGCACTGGATGTTCGCCAACTGGAAGCTGCGCTATCTGGAGGATCCGAAGGGCGCGCTTGGCGGTCTGGAGAGCGTGAACGCCATCGTCCGCAAGGGCTTCTACCAGGATCACCCGGAAATCTTCGAGTTCCTGAACCGGATGGTCCTGCCGATCGGCGATCTGGAGGCGATGATGCAGGAAGCCCGCCAGACCAGCTATGAACAGGCGGTCAACAACTACATCAAGAACAACAAGGCCCGGATTGACTACTGGGTCACCGGCAAGCTCTGACCGGCAGCCGCGCCACCGCCGGGAAGGCGATGGCCGCACACCCTTTCCCACACCTTCGCCTATTTTTACACCGTTCTTGGGAGGCGGCCGTTCAAAGCGCAGTCGCGTGATGGACGGCCGTTTCCAGCCATTCCCGCTTTCAGCCCTTCCATGATCGGGATCGCCGATGAACTCGTCAGCTCACCTGCAGGGCACCGTGCCGGCCGGCACCGGGATGTTGTCGGTTGAAGGACTGTGCAAGATCTACGGTGGCAGCGCCGCCCGGGCCTTGACCATGCTGCATGCCGGCGTCGACCACGCCGACATCAGGCGGGAAACCGGCGCGACGGTGGCGGTCGCCGAGGTTTCGTTCGATCTGGCGGCCGGGGAGGTCCTGGCCCTGCTGGGGCGATTGAATTCCGGCAAGTCCACCCTGGTCCGCATGGTGAACCGACTGGTCGAACCGACGTCGGGCACGGTATTCCTGAACGGGCGCGATATGGCGGCGATGAAGCCGGCCGAATTGGTTGCCGCCCGCCGCGACTCCATGACGATGGCGTTCGGTGCCACGGCGCTGATGCCGAACCGCAGTGTTCTGGAGAATGTTGCTTTCGGGCTGGAGGTTGCCGGCCTGCGCCGGCGCGACCGTCGGGACCGTGCACTCGCCCTTTTGGAGCGCATGGGGCTGACTTCCCTTGCCGCACGGCGGCCCCATGAGATTCCGTCCGAAGCGCGCCTGCGGATCGGTCTGGCGCGGTCGCTGATCGGCGATCCGCCTCTGCTTTTGATGGATGTACCCTTTGCCGGGGTCGACCCGGTCCTGCGGCTGGAACTGGAGGCCGAGTTTCTCGACTGGCAGCGTGGGCATCGCGCCGCCGTGCTGCTCACGACGCAGGACCCTGACGAGGCGATGCGGCTTGCGGACCGGATCGCCGTCATGGACGCCGGACGCATCACCCAGATCGGCAGCCCGGACGAAATCCTGGAGCGTCCGGTGAATGACCATGTCCGTGCCGCCTTCCAGGACATCGCGGCGCGGCGGCGCGAGCGGCAGCGCTCCGCCCATCTGGAGGACCTGATCTCCCATTTCGAGCGGACGGCGATGGAGGGTCTGGATACGGTGGAATCGTCGGCCGGCGCGCTCGACGGCACCGCGCGCCAGTTGACCGGCATCATCGACCGCACCAACGAACAGGCGGGCGAGACCGTCGTGGCGGCGGAGCAGATCGCGAGCAACGTCCAGTCCGTCGCCGCCCTGGCCGACGATACCTTCCGCTCGCTGGAGGACATCCGCCTCCGCATCGACGAGTCCGCCCGCATCGCCTCGTCGGCGGTGGAGCAGGCCCGCAAGGCCGACCAGTCTGTGCACAGTCTGCGGAAATCGGCCGAGGATATCGGCAACGTCGTGCGCATCATCGACGAGATCACCGGACAGACCAATCTGCTGGCCCTGAACGCGACCATCGAAGCCGCACGTGCCGGCGAGGCCGGCAAGGGCTTTGCGGTGGTGGCGCAGGAGGTGCGCCAACTGGCCAGCCAGACCGGCAAGGCGACTCAGGACGTCTCGCTGCGGATCCAGGCGATGCAGGACGCGACCGGCAACGCCGCCCAGGCACTCCAAAGCATCACCACGGTGATCGAGGAGATCAGCACCATCTCGCTGGCGATCGCCCGGTCGATGGAGGCGCAGGCCGCCGCATCGGCCACCATCCACGCCAGCATCGACCAAGCGGCATCCGGGGCGGGCGTGGTCGCGCGCAACGCCCGGCATGTCACCGGCGGTGCCCGCGACACCGAAAGTGCGACACGGCACGTGTTGACCGCCGCTGCGGACCTGGCCGGTCAGACCGAACGGCTGCGCCGCAGCATCGAACAGTTGCTGGACGGCATCCGCACCGGATGACCGGCAACACCACCCTCCCCAAGAGAGCAATGTTCCCATGAGCAATCCGCTGTTCCGCGTCGGCGAGGCCACCGTCTTCGCCAAGGAAGGCCAGTTCACCGACGCGATGCCCGAAATCGTGATCGGGACGGTCGATGGCCCGGCCGGCCATGCGTTCGCCACCATGATGGGGCAGACCGCCGGCCATACCCGCATGTTCGCGGTGCGGGACTGCAACCAGATGGTTCGTCCGGCCACCATGATGGTGTCCAAGGTGACGATGAAGTCCAGCGCCTATGTCGACCTGTTCGGCGGCGTCGTCCAGGCCGCCACCGCCGACGCGGTGCTGGATTGCGTCATCGACGGCGTTCTGCCCCGTGATGGGATCAATGACCTGTGCATTCTGGTGATGATCTGGATCGATCCGCGCTGCCCCACCGATCCGAACCTCGACCGCGCCGACCTCTACCGCACCAACTACGAGGCGACCAAGATCGCCATCGGCCGGGCGATGCGCAACGAGCCTTCCCTCGACGAACTGATCGAAAACCGGCACAAGATCAGGCACTTCATGCTGGATCCGCAGGAGTGAACCGTCGGCGCAAAGTGGCGGACCAAGACTTATAAGGACTCAGGCCCGGGTGTGGCGTCGCCGAGGACGCACCCGGGCTTTTGCTTGTCCGCCTTTTCCTTGTCCGCTGCCATGCCGTCCAAAGTCCCGGCGATCGGTGCCTGGGGGAGGAAGGGGAGGCGCTGGTCGATGGGCACGGGAGGCCGGACCGTCATGCGCCACAGCGCGAAAAACAGGGCCGCGGCGGCCACCAGAGCGGAAAACAGGAACAGCCCGTCCTGCTCGAAGCTCGCCATCACCAGGGAGGCCAGGAAGGGGCCGGCGATGGCTCCGATCGAGAATCCCAGAACCATACCACCGCTCGCCGGCACCATCTCGGCCGGCGTCAGGAAGTCGTTGGTGTGGGAGACGCAGATCGGATAGATCGCGAAGATGATGCCGCCGAACAGGGCGATGCCGGCGATGAGCCACGGGTATCCCAATGCCGGCAGCATCATCATGCCGCCGCTGACGACGACCAGGGCGGCGAACAGGCCGACCAGAACCAGCCGCCGATCGAACAGGTCCGACAGCTTCCCGAACGGCCATTGGAGAATCATTCCGCCGATGATGGCGGCGCTGACGAAGGTCGCTGACTGGCCCAGATCATAACCCAGATGCCGGATGTAGACCGGACCCAGCCCGTAGAAGGCGCCGACCACCAGCCCGCTGATCACCGTGCCGGCGAACCCCAGCGGACTTGCGCGATAGAGATGGCCGATGCGGACGGGCTCCAGCTTTTGAAGAAGGGGCGGGGCCTTGCGGCTCAACGCGACCGGCAGAAGGGCAAGGGAAACCAGGATCGACACCAGGACGAACTGTTTGAAGCCGTGCGGATCGTCGATGACCATCAGATACTGGCCGGCACCTTGTGCGCCATAGAGGGCGATCATGTAGAGTGCCAGGATCTGCCCGCGCGTGGCCGACGTGGCGCTTTGGTTCAGCCAGCTTTCGATGCAGACGAACAGCCCGGCCATGCAGCAGCCCTCGACAAGGCGAAGGGCGATCCAGGCCGCCGGATCGGACCCCAGGGTATGTCCCAGGGTCGCCGCGACCATGACGGTCGCGGAGGCGCTGAAGGCGCGGATGTGGCCGACCTGCCCGACGAGCCGGTAGGCCTGCGTCGATCCGATCGTCACCCCCAGGTAATAGGCGGCGGTCAGGGCGCCGAGCAGGATGGGCGAGGCGCCTGCGGCATCGAGGCGGACGCTGACGATGGTCGTCAGCGCACCGGTGCCTCCCATCATCAGGAACACCGCGACGAGCAGCGGGACGATCGGTTGGATGAGGGACATCGCAGGGTCCGCCGGAGCGAGGGAAATGCCCACCTGTCGGGGGCCGACAGTCCCGATCAGGCGGGGACGGCGTCCTTATAGCCGAGTGTCGCCGTTATGAACACTGGCAAGGAACGCCTCGACGGTGGCGAGCGCCATGCGTTCATCCTCGATGACGACATGGCGGCGCAATTCCTGAACCGCCGCGGCGAGGCCGCCCGACGCGAAGGCACGCCGGACCGCCTGGGTGGCGTTTTCGTCGATGAGCTGCAAGATCGCTGAACTCCCTTTGTTACCGCAGGACGATGGCCCGATGGTCGTGGAGCATGACGCGCGCCTCGATGTGCAGCCGGATGGCGCGGGCGAGGACGACGCTTTCGACGTCGCGGCCGATGGCGACCAGATCGTCGGGCGACATCGAGTGATCGACGCGCGCCACCTCCTGTTCGATGATCGGTCCTTCGTCGAGGTCGTCGGTGACGTAATGCGCCGTGGCGCCGATCAGCTTCACGCCGCGCTTGTAGGCCTGGTGATAGGGCTTGGCCCCCTTGAAGCTGGGCAGGAAGCTGTGGTGGATGTTGATGATCCGCCCCGCCATCCGGGTGCAGAGATCCTGCGAGAGAACCTGCATGTAGCGGGCGAGCACGACGAGTTCGACGTCGTTCGTCTCCACGATCTCCATCAGACGACGTTCCTGCTCCAGCTTGTTGCTGGATGACACCGGGAGATGATGATAGGCGATGCCGTGCGATTCGACCTGGGACCGGAAGGCATCGTGGTTGGAGACGACGCCAACGATGTCGACGGGCAGCGCACTGATACTGTGCCGGTACAGAAGATCGTTCAGGCAATGGCCGAACTTCGACACCATGATGAGGATCTTCGGCCGCCGGCGGGCGTCCCGCAGCGTCAGGCTCATCCCGAAGCGCTTTACGATGGGGGCGAGTTCTTCAATCAGAATGGCATCGCTCCGGATGGCATCCGGAGCGTCGAAGGCCATCCGCAGGAAGAAATGCTTGCCGTCGTGATCGACGAACTGGGCACTTTCGATGATGTCGCAGTTGCGGTCCGACAGATGGGTGGAGATGGCGGAGATGATCCCCGGCCGGCTCAGGCAACTGACGTTCATGTAGAAATGGTTTTGATTGGAACGCATCGCAGCACTCGCGCCTACGGATTTGGCCGGGGAATAAATGGTCAGGCGATGTCGACGACAATCGGTTGGTAGCCAAGCCGGCTCAGGAAGGCCGACAGGTCGTCGGGGTGCATCGACAGCGTCGCGCGATTGGTCATCGGGTGGAAATTGACGGTGTCGCCGGCCAGGACGCGGCGTTCCAGCACCAGACGGACCCGGCGCTCCTTGTCCGCCACCAGCGCCAGCGGGCTGACCCCGCCCGGCTCGATCGACAGGACCTGCTCCAGCGTGACCGGCGAGGCGAAGGACAGCTTGGCCGAGCCGATGACCGGGGCCAGTTCCTTCATGTTCACCGATTGGTCATGCGGCAGCACGACCAGCCACAGGACGCCCTTGGCGTCCTTCAGAAGCAGGTTCTTGGTGTGAACGCCGGGGACGCTGCGCCAGTGCTCTTCGGCATCGGCCACGGTGCGCACCGGCGGATGGGCATGCAGGCGCATCGGCGTCGACGCGAGGGCCAGTTCCCGGCACAGTTCTTCGGGAATGCCGGCTTCACGCCAGTGCATCTGCATGGTGTCGTTGTCGTCGAGCATGGTCGCCATCCCTGTGGGTCCGGCAAGCCGCACAAGGCGGTTTGCTGCATGACCGCAGCATGGCGAAAGGATCCACCCGCCGATTGTACGGGTGCGTCACCGGCGTGGAATGAAACGGCCCTGTCCGAGGTCTCAGCCCTTGCGGAAGACGGAGGGTGTCATGCCGCGGCGCTCCTTGAAGGCGCGGACGAAGTGCGAGGAATCGCAGAAGCCGACGGCGGCGGCGACCTCCGTCACCGACTGCTCGGTGTTGCGCAGCAGGAATTCGGCATGTTCCAACCGCATGATCCGGTAGGCCTCGGTCGGCGTCATGCCCAGCGCGTTCTGGAAATGGCGTTCCATCTGGCGCCGGGCGGCTCCCAGGCGGCGTGCCATCTCCGCGACCGACAAGGGCACGTCGATGTTCTGCTGCATGAGCAGAAGCGCCTTCCGCACCACCTCGTCGTTGGTGGAGAAGTCGAGCGGGATGCCCGGCTGCGGCTTCTCCCCGCGCAAAGCGTCGTCGATGATCATGATGTGCAGGCTTTTGCGTGCCTGGGCACGCCCGACATGCTTTTCGACCAGATAGGCCGCGAGATGGGCCGAACTGGTCCCGCCCGAGCAGGTCAGCCGGTCGCGGTCGACGATGAAGATCTGGTCGGACACCGGCGTGATGCCGTCGAACTGTTCCAGGAAGTCGGCATGGTGGAACCAGCTGATGCAGCAGCGATAGCCGTCCATCAGCCCGGCGCGCTGCAAAATGAAGGCGCCGGTGCACACCCCCACCAGCGGGATCTTCGCGGCCGCTGCCTGACGCAGATAGCGGATGTAATCTGGGCTGAGGTTGGAGATCTCGTCGATCAGCCCGCCGATCACGACGATGTAGTCGAATTTGGTCGGGTCGCCCAACCGCTCGGTCGGCTGGACCAGCATGCCGCAACTGGACGCCACCGGCCGCATCTGGTCCGACAATACAGCCCACTCGCACAGGATCGGCCGGCTGCGGTCGCCCTCGTCGGCGGCGAGCCGCAGCACGTCGACGAAATTCGCGAAGGCGCACAGGGTGAAGCGATGAGCGAGGATGAAGCCGACGGACAGGCGTGGGGCGATCGGGCGATTCGGCAGCCGTCCGGTCCTGGTGGCATTGGACGTGACACTGCCTGCGCCGATGCCGGCTGTCCCGATGCTATTCGTCATGTGATCTCCAGCGGACGCATCGTCGCACAGGTGACATTAAACTGACGCATCCATTCTGTCCAACGGTGGGTCGCTTCCCGATACTGTCAGCACATTGAACTTCGCGGTGCTGCCATGACCCGCTTCTCATTTTCCTCGCTGTTGACCAACGCGCTGACCGGCAACAAGAACTGGCAGCCTCAATGGCCCGATGCGGAACCGAAATCCGAATATGACGTCGTGATCGTCGGCGCGGGCGGGCATGGTCTGGGGGCGGCCTATTATCTCGCCAAGGAACACGGCATCACCAACGTCGCGGTGGTGGAGAAGGGATGGCTCGGCGGTGGCAACACCGGCCGCAACACCACCATCATCCGCTCCAACTACCTGTATGACGAGAGCGCCCGGCTCTACGAGCATGCGGTGAAGCTGTGGGAAGGGCTGAGCCAGGAGCTGAACTACAACGTCATGTTCTCGCAGCGTGGCGTGATGATGCTGGCGCACACGGTCCATGACATCCAGAGCTTCAAGCGCCACATCCACTCCAACCGCCTGAACGGCATCGACAACGAGTGGCTGACGCCGGAGCAGGCCAAGGAATACTGCCCGCCGCTGAACATCGCCGCCAATGCCCGCTATCCGGTGATGGGTGCGGCGTTGCAGCGGCGCGGCGGCACCGCCCGCCACGATGCGGTGGCCTGGGGCTATGCGCGGGCCGCCTCGGCGCGTGGGGTCGACATCATCCAGAACTGCCCGGTGACCGCCATCCGCCGCGACGCTTCCGGCCGGGTCACCGGGGTGGAGACGGCGCGCGGCTTCATCAAGGCCAAGAAGGTCGCGGTGTCGGCCGCCGGCAACACCTCGGTGGTGATGGACACCGCCGGCGTCCGGCTGCCGCTGGAAAGCTATCCGTTGCAGGCGCTGGTGTCGGAGCCGATCAAGCCGGCCTTCCCCTGCGTGGTGATGTCCAACACCGTGCATGCCTATATCAGCCAGTCCGACAAGGGCGAACTGGTCATCGGATCCGGCACCGACCAGTACACTTCCTACAGCCAGCGCGGCGGGCTGCCCCTGATCGAACACACCGTCGCTGCCATCTGCGAGGTGTTCCCGATCTTCAACCGCATGCGCATGCTGCGCAAATGGGGCGGCATCGTCGACGTCACGCCCGACCGCTCGCCGATCATCGGCAAGACGCCGGTGCCGGGGCTGTACGTCAATTGCGGCTGGGGCACCGGCGGCTTCAAGGCGACGCCGGGCTCGGCCAACGTCTTCGCCCACACCATCGCCCGCGACGAGCCGCACCCGATCAACGCGCCCTTCACGCTGGAGCGTTTCAAGACCGGCCGGTTGATCGACGAGGCCGCCGCCGCCGCCGTCGCGCATTGAGGAGACGACCATGCTGCTCATCCGCTGCCCCTATTGCGAAGCAGAGCGCCCCGAGGTGGAGTTCACCTATGCCGGCGAGGCGCATATCGCGCGACCTGCGGACCCTTCCGCCCTGTCGGACGATGAATGGCGCGACTTCCTGTTCATCCGCACCAACCCGCGCGGCCGGCATTTTGAACGCTGGCGCCATATGCATGGGTGCGGCCGCTTCTTCAACGCGGTGCGCGACACCGTGACCGACAAGTTCGCCATGACCTACAAGGCGGGGGCTCCACGTCCGAGCGACGAGGAGATCGCGCGTGCGGTCAGCGCCGCCATCGGGACCGCCACCCGCGCCGAGGAAGCACGTCCATGAGCAATTTCCGCATTGCCGGCAAGGGCAGGGTCAACCGCGGCCGTCAGGTCCGCTTCACCTTCGACGGCGTGGACTACAGCGGCTACGAAGGCGATACGCTGGCGTCGGCGCTCCTGGCGAATGGCGTCCATCTCGTCGGTCGCTCCTTCAAGTACCATCGTCCGCGCGGCATCCTGTCCGCCGGGTCGGAGGAGCCGAACGCGCTGGTCGGGACCGACCGCGGCAACGGACGCTTCGAGCCGAACACCAGGGCGACCGTGCTGGAGGTCTTCGAAGGGCTGAAGACCGAGAGCCAGAACCGCTGGCCGTCGCTGACCCGCGACATCGGGGCGGTGAACGACGCGCTGTACATGCTGTTCTCGGCCGGCTTCTACTATAAGACCTTCATGTGGCCGAAGAGCTTCTGGGACAAGGTCTACGAGCCGGTCATCCGCAACGCCGCCGGCCTTGGCAAGGCGCCGACCGCCCCCGATCCCGATGTCTATGCCAGCCGCTTCGCCCATTGCGACGTGCTGGTCGTCGGTGGCGGTGCTGCCGGCCTTGCCGCCGCGCTGGAAGCCGGACGCAGTGGCGCCTCGGTCATCCTGTGCGACGAGCAGTCGGAAATCGGCGGCTCGCTGCTGTCGGAGCCGACGGCCGAGATCAACGGGCAACTGGCCTGGGACTGGCTGGAGGACACCAACGCCGCGCTGGCGGCGATGCCGAACGTCACCGTGCTGCCGCGCACCACGGCCATCGGCTATTACCACCAGAACTTCGTCGGCCTTTGCCAGCGTCTGACCGACCATCTCAGCATCGTTCCGGACGGCGCGCCGCGCGAGCGGATGTGGAAGGTGCGGGCCAAGCAGGTGGTGCTGGCCCAGGGCGCCATCGAGAAGCCGCTGGTGTTCGCCGGCAACGACCGGCCTGGCGTGATGCTGGCCGGGGCCGCGCGCACCTATCTGAACCGCTATGGCGTCAAGGTCGGCAACCGGGTCGTCGTCGTCACCAGCCATGACAGCGCCTGGCACGCCGCCTTCGATCTGGCCAAGGCGGGGGTGGAGGTCGCGGCCATCGTCGATGTCCGCGGGACCGTTCCGACCCAGCTTGTCGCGGCGGCCGACGCGCTCCGCATCAAGACGATGATCGGCTGGACCGTCACCGGGACCAAGGGCCGGCTGCGCGTCTCCTCGGTGCGGGTCAATCCGGTCGCGAACGGCGGCAAGGTCGGCGGGGCGGAGACCATCGCCTGCGACGCGCTGCTGATGTCGGGCGGCTGGACCCCCAGCGTCCATCTGTTCTCGCACACCCAGGGGTCGCTGACCTGGAACGAGGACGGCCAGATGTTCCTGCCCGGCCGTGGCAAGGAGGAATGCCGTCTGGCCGGGGCCGGCAAGGGCCGCTTCGGCTTGAAGGCCGCCTTCGAGGACGGTGCCGCCGCCGGTGCCGCCGCAGCGGCGGATGCCGGCTTCACCGCCCAGCCGGCCACCTACCATGTCGAGGGCGAGCTGTCCTTCACCGGCGTGACCAGCCGCGAGCTGCCGACCGACCGCGATCCCGGCCATGCCAAGGCCTTCGTCGATTTCCAGAACGACGTCATGGCCAAGGACATCCGGCTGGCGGTGCGCGAGGGCTTCAAATCGATCGAGCACATCAAGCGCTACACCACCAACGGCATGGCGACCGACCAGGGCAAGCTGTCCAACATCAACGGTCTGGCCGTCGCGTCCGATGCGCTGAAGCGGCCGATTCCGGCGGTGGGCCTGACCACCTTCCGTCCGCCCTACACCCCGACCAGCTTCGGCGCCTTCGCCGGCTACAACAAGGGCGAGCTGTTCGAGGTGACGCGCAAGACGCCGATCGACGGCTGGGCGGCGGAGAATGGCGCGGTGTTCGAGCCGGTGTCGCTGTGGCGTCGCGCCTGGTACTTCCCGCAGGTCGGCGAGGACATGCACGCGGCGGTGGCGCGTGAATGCAAGGCGGTGCGCTCGTCGCTCGGCATGTTCGACGCCTCCACCCTCGGCAAGATCGAGATCGTCGGTCCCGATGCCGCCGAGTTCATGAACCGCATGTATACCAACGCCTGGACCAAGCTGGCGCCCGGCCGCTGCCGCTATGGCCTGCTGCTGGGCGAGGACGGCTTCATCCGTGACGACGGCGTGATCGGGCGTCTGGCCCATGACCGCTTCCACGTCACCACCACCACCGGCGGTGCGGCGCGCGTGCTGAACATGATGGAGGATTACCTCCAGACCGAATGGCCCGACCTGAAGGTCTGGCTGACCTCGACCACCGAGCAATGGTCGGTGATCGCGCTGCAAGGCCCGAACGCCCGCAAGCTGATCGAACCCTTCGTCGAGGGCATCGACCTGTCGGACGGCGCCTTCCCGCACATGGCGGTGGCGACCGGCAAGATCTTCGGCGTGCCGACCCGGCTGTTCCGCGTCTCCTTCACCGGCGAACTCGGCTTCGAGATCAATGTGCCGGCCCGCTACGGCCGCGCGGTGTGGGAAAAGCTGTTCGAGGCCGGGCAGCGCTTCGGCATCACCCCCTACGGCACCGAGACGATGCACGTCCTGCGCGCCGAGAAGGGCTACATCATCGTCGGCCAGGACACGGACGGCACGCTGACGCCGGACGACGCCGGCCTGTCCTGGGCGGTCGGCAAGACCAAGCCGGACTTCGTCGGCAAGCGCTCGCTGTCCCGGCCGGACATGCTGGCGAAGGATCGCAAGCAGCTGGTCGGCCTGCTGACCAGCGATCCGAAGACCGTGCTGGAGGAGGGGGCGCAGATCGTTCTCGACCCGAACCAGCCGGTGCCGATGGACATGGTCGGCCATGTGACCTCGTCCTACTGGAGCGCCGAGCTGGGCCGGTCCATCGCCCTGGCGGTGATCCAGGGCGGCCGGTCGCTGCAAGGCAAGACCGTGCATGTGCCGATGCCGGACAAAATCCATGCCGCGACGATCACCGGCATGGTGTTCGTCGATCCCGAGAACACCCGTCTCAGCGCATAGGAGGCTCACCCGTGCTTCTGGCCAATCACCCGTTGCTGGGCAAGACCATCCCCGGCGACACCGCAAGCCGGCTGAGCATCCGTGCCGCCGAGGATGTCGCCCGCTTCAGCCTGCGGATCGATCCCGCCGCCGCGCAGGCGGCCGGGGCCGCCTTCGGCGCGCCGCTCCCCACCCGCATCGGCGGGATGGTGGAGGCCGGCGGCCGGATGGCGCTCCAACTCGGCCCCGACGAGTGGGTGCTGACCGCGCCGGTCGCCGAGGGCGACGGCATCGTCGACGCCTTCGCCGCCCTTGGGGAACCGCACAGCCTGGTCGATATCGGCCATCGCGAGGTCGGCATCCTGGTCGAGGGGGAGGCTGCGGCGCTCGCGCTGCGCTCCGCCATCGCCTTCGATGTCGAGGCGATGACGGTCGGCACCGGCTGCCGCACCCTGTTCGACAAGGCGCAGATCGTCCTGATCCGCGAGGACGAGATCCGCTTCCGAATCGAGGTCTGGCGTTCCTTCGCCGACCATGTCTGGGGAATCCTGCACGCCGTCAGCCGCGAAATCGCGCTCGGCCTCTGATCGAGAGAACCGCACATGACCCGTCATCAGTCCCTGCCGAAATCCGATCTCACCGATACCGCCATCGCGGCGGCCATCGGGCGCGAGCTGAACCGTCAGAAGTACGAGATCGAGCTGATCGCCTCGGAAAACATCGTCTCGGCGGATGTTCTGGCCGCCCAGGGCTCGATCCTCACCAACAAATACGCCGAAGGCTATCCGGGCCGCCGCTATTACGGTGGCTGCGAGTTCGTGGATGAGGTCGAGACCATCGCCATCGACCGCGCGAAAAAGCTGTTCGGTGCCGGCTTCGTCAATGTCCAGCCGCATTCGGGCGCCCAGGCAAATCAGGCGGTGTTCCTGGCCCTGCTCCAGCCGGGCGACCGGGTGATGGGCATGTCGCTGGCCCATGGCGGCCACCTGACCCACGGTTCGCCGGTGACGATGTCGGGCAAGTGGTTCGACATCGTCAGCTACGAGGTGCGGGAGAGCGACCAGCTGATCGACTATGACGCCTTGCGCGCCAAGGCTTTGGAAACCAAGCCGAAACTGATCGTCGCCGGCGCCTCGGCCTATCCCCGGGTGATCGACTTCGCCGCGTTCCGCCGCATCGCCGACGAGATCGGCGCCTATCTGATGGTGGACATGGCCCATTACGCCGGGCTGGTCGCCACCGGCCAGTATCCGGATCCGCTGCCGCATGCCCATGTGGTGACCACCACCACGCACAAGACCCTGCGCGGCCCGCGCGGCGGCATGATCCTGACCAACGACGAGGCGCTGGCCAAGAAGTTCAACTCGGCGGTGTTCCCCGGCAACCAGGGCGGTCCGCTGATGCATGTCATCGCCGCCAAGGCGGTGGCCTTCGGCGAGGCGCTGACCCCGGAGTTCAAGGCCTATGCCGCGCAGGTGGTGGCCAACGCCAAGCGGCTGTCCGACACGCTGGTGAAGGGTGGGCTGGACATCGTCTCCGGCGGCACCGACTGCCATATGGTGCTGGTCGATCTGCGGCCGAAGGGCGTCAAGGGCCGCGACGCCGAGCGGGCGCTGGAGCGGGCCGGCCTGACCTGCAACAAGAACGCGATCCCGTTCGACCCGGAAAAGCCGGCGGTGACCTCCGGCGTCCGTCTCGGCACCGCGGCGGGCACCACCCGTGGCTTTGGCGAGGCGGAGTTCGCCCGCATCGGTGAACTGATCCTGACCGTCGTCGACGCCCTTGCCGCCGCCGGCCCGGACGGCAATGCCGAGGTCGAGAAGCGCGTGCACGGCGAGGTCCGGGAGCTGTGCGAGCGCTTCCCGATCTACGGCTGATAGGGTCTCGCGCCGCTGGGAAATTTTGCTTAAAAGGCCAACTGTTTTGACCTGACGAGGCGCCCGATGTTTCTCAGCGTTTTCGATGTGTTCAAGATCGGCATCGGCCCGTCCTCGTCACACACGATGGGCCCGATGACCGCGGCGGTGCGGTTCCTGGACATGCTGCGGGCGCAGGTGGACGCGGCGCCCGCAGCGCTCCTGGTGCGGCTGCACGGCTCGCTCGCTTTCACCGGCAAGGGTCATGCGACGGACCGTGCCGTGCTACTCGGTCTTCTCGACTACCGGCCGGACAACCTCGACGTCGATGAAGCAGAGGAGCGCATCGCAGCACTTTGGCGGACGCGGAGGCTACACCCCGCCGGCCTCCCGGCGCTCGACTTCGATCCGGAAACCGATCTGGTCTTCGACTTCGGGCCGCCGCTGCCCGGCCATGCCAACGGACTGGTTTTCCAGGCTTTGGACCAAGCCGGCAGGGTGGTCCTGTCGGAAATCTTCTACTCCATCGGTGGCGGCTTCGTCGTCACGGCGGCGGAGCGCGAGGCCCCGCCGGCAGCCTTCGAGACCGAGTGCGTCGGCTGGCCCTATCCCTTCCACAACGCCGCGGCGATGTTGCGGATGGCGCGGGACAGCGGTTCGTCGATCGCCGAGATGAAGCGGGCCAACGAGATCGTCGTCCGCTCCGCCGCCGAGGTGGACCGGAAGCTCGACGACATCTGGGCGGCGATGAACAGCTGCATCGAACGCGGCCTCAGCCTGGACGGCCAGCTGCCCGGCAGCCTGAAGGTGAAACGGCGGGCCAAGGCCATCCATCAGCAACTCTTGCGCGAGCGCGGGGTGAATTCCAGCCTGCCGCATGTCGCCTCCGATTGGCTGGCAATCTACGCGATGGCGGTCAACGAGGAGAATGCGGCAGGTGGCAAGGTGGTGACCGCGCCGACCAATGGGGCGGCGGGCGTCGTGCCGGCGGTGATCCGCTATTACCTCGACCATTGCGCCGGGGCGGAACCGGCGAAGGTCGCCGATTTCCTGCTGACCGCCGCGGCCATCGGCGGACTCATCAAGCACAACGCCTCGATTTCCGGGGCCGAGGCCGGGTGCCAGGGCGAGGTCGGGTCGGCCGCCGCCATGGCCGCGGCGGGGCTGTGCGCCGTGCTGGGCGGAACGCCGGAGCAAGTGGAGAATGCGGCGGAGATTGCGCTGGAGCATCACCTTGGCATGACCTGCGATCCCGTCGCCGGCCTGGTCCAGGTGCCCTGCATCGAGCGCAACGCCATTGGCGCCACCAAGGCGGTGGCAGCTGCCTCACTGGCGCTGCGCGGCGACGGTCAGCACTTCATGCCGCTCGACAACTGCATCCAGGCGATGCGGCAGACCGGCGAGGAAATGAGCACCAAGTTCAAGGAGACCAGCCTGGGCGGGCTCGCGGTGAATCTGCCGGAGTGCTGACTCCCCATTCAGCCGAGTTAGACCCGATGCATGCCGGCACCACGGTATTTGCCGCGTTGGGTGGCGATTGGGAGCCGGTGCTGGCCTGTGGCTGGCTGCTGTCGATGAACCGGAGAGTCACCGTCACGGTCGGCCCATTGAACCGGGGTCCTGGGGCCGGACCGTGGGCGTATGGCCTGATGGATTGGCACGTCTTCAAACGGGACCGTGACGAGGGATCCCTGTTGCGTGCCGCCGCAGTTCGGGTGCGAGACCTTGCGGCACGGTTCCCCGGTAGTGGATCGATTGACTTGAGGCGGGACCAGCCGGCCGGGACGTTCGATCTGCTGCTGGTCGGCAGGCCGCCGTCCCACCAATCACCGATTTGGAATGCCGAGGCGCGGCGGTTCAAGGCGGTTCTGGTGGCTCCGGCCGAGACGGCCGACCGCCTGGGCCGCAACGTAACCATTCTGGCGGACGGACCGCCCCGCGACCTAACAGCCTTCAACCTTGCCCGGCGGCTTTTCCCGACCATGGCATCGCTTCACCTGATCCTCGACAGGCCGGCCGATCCGGATCGGGTGGACGGGTGGCTGCGGTGGCTGGACTGCCAATGCCCGGTCCGTGTCTCGGCGGCGCGGCGGACCACCGATGCGCGGATCGCCGCCATTCTCGAAGCCGGAGGCGACCTTGTGGTCGTCGAGCGTCCAGCACGCTTCTGGAAGTCGATCGGCTTCGAGTGGCGGCTGCCCGCCCTCATCGATCGCACGCCGGGGGCGATGCTGTTCACCCTTTGAACATGGCCGCCGCCGAGCGAGCGCTCACTCCAGCCGATCGCCCAGCTTCGTCCGCATCAGCGCCAGCTCCGGGGCGTTGCGTGCCTCCATCTTTTCCAGAACGCGGGCGCGATGGGTTTCGACCGTTCGGATGCCGATGGCGAGGCGGCTGGCGATCGTCTTGTTGGGCAAGCCCTGGGCGACCATTTCCATCACCTCCAGTTCGCGCGGGCTGAGCAGGGCGATGCGGCGGCGGATGTCGCCGATCTCCGCATCGGCGCTACGCGCCGCGAGGTCACGCTCGAACGCCTCCTGCACCCGCTCGATCAGCAGATCCTCGTCGAACGGCTTTTGCAGGAAATCCACTGCCCCGGCCCGGAAGGCCCGCACTGCGGCGGTGACGTCGCCATGGCCGGTGATGACGATCACTGGAAGGGTCAGGCCGCGCCGGATCATCTCCTGTTGCAAATCCAGCCCGTCCATGCCCGGCATGCGGATGTCGAGAATGGCGCAACCGGGCTGGTCGGGGGAGGCCGTCTCCAGGAACTCGGATGCCGATGCGCAGCAGCGCACGGCCAGCCCGGCCAGATCGAGGTGGAGCGCCAGGGCGTCGCGCACGGCCTCGTCGTCATCCACCACGAAAGCAATGGGGGCGTCGGGCGTCTCGGTCGTCATGCGGGCTCTCCGTCTTTGTCCGTCGTATGGACGGGGATGGTGAACTGGAACACGGTTCCGCCGTCCGTTCCGCTGCGCGCGGTCAGGCTGCCGCCATGACCCTCGACGATGGTGCGGACGATGGACAGTCCAAGCCCCATGCCGGTCGGCTTGGTGGTGACGAAGGGGGCGAACAGGTTCCGTTCCACCACCTCGGCAAGGCCGGGGCCGCTGTCGCGCACGCCGATGGCGACGAAGCCGGGCTGGGGCGCGGCGCCGGCGAAAAGGACGATCCGGCGCCGGTCGGAAGTCGGCTGGACGGGCGCAGCGCCGGTCGCGCCGTCGCCCATCGCTTCGGCGGCATTGCGGACGAGGTTGAGAATGGCCTGCTGCAATTGCACCGCATTGCCGTCAATGGGCGGCAAGGCAGGGTCGATCTCGGTGGCGATCTCCACCGCATGGCGGCTGGCGAGCGGTCCGGCCAGCGTCAGGCAATCGGCAATCAGCGTTGGGACCGGCAAGGGGGTTCGGTCGCTGGCGCCCTTGCGCACGAAATCGCGCAGGCTGCGGATGACGCGGTCCGCCCGCTCGGCCTGGGTGACGGTCTTGTCGAGAATTTCGGTCAGGCGGGGAGAGGCACCTTCGATGCGCGCCACCTTGCGGGCGGCGCGGGCATACCCCATCGCCGCCGCCAGCGGCTGGTTCAGTTCATGGGCCAGCGCGGCCGCCATTTCGCCGGCTTCGATCAGGCGAGAGGCATGGGCGAGGTCGGACTGCCGCATCCGCAGCCGGTCCTCTGCCCGGCGGCGTTCGCTGACCACGGCGCCCAGCGGCAGGATGGTTACCGCCAGCGTCAGCATCAGCAACTGGAAATGCGCCATCCGCGCGGTGTCGACGCCGGTCGCCTGGATGGCGGCGATCAGCCCAATCTGCGTGGCGACCGACGCCAGCACCGCGCCGCCCAGCCCATGCCGCACGGCGATTCCGATCGCCGGCAGGAACAACAGGTAGAAATGCTCGTACTGTGAGGAGGCGAGCGGGCCGAAATCGAGCCACAGGGTGAAGCCGATCAATGCCCCCCAGACCAGGGCTTCTGCGGCTCCGCGCCAGGAACGGCGGAGCGCCGGCATGTGCCGGCCGATCAGTACCATCGGTGTCAGAACGGCGATGCCGATGACTTCGCCCGTCCAGTAGCGCAGTAGCACCTCCGGAAAATTTCTCCACTCGAACAGTCCGGCCGCGGTGTGGAGAGCGATGAAGCACAGCCCGATGCCCAGCACCGCCGCCGCGCTACCGCCCAGCAGCAGGACAATGTCGCGCAGACGCGACAGCCCGGGATCGATCGCACGGCGCAGCAGCCCGCCCGCCCCCCCATAGCCGACGGCGGCGACTCCGTTCGCCACAAGCGGCGTCCACAGCGCGACCGGCAGATCGCGGACGATCAGGTCGGCTGCCATCAGGGCCAGCCAGATCAGCGGCACGGCGCGGATGCCGAGCAGCACCGACATGCCCATCATCAGCCCGGCCGGTGGGTTCCACGGCGTGATGTTGATGGGGGAAACCGCATGGATGAAGCTGATCCAATCCAGGAACATGTGGGCGGCCAGATAGGCCGGAATGAACATCCATCGTCGGTGGGCAATCTGCGACATGGCGTGATGGTAACGCCAACCTGCTCCGACTGCATCAGGTGAAATCGCTGGTCCCATATTACTACGGATAGCCTGCAATGCGGTGCATGGGCTTTTCAGGTCCGTATTTCCCGGCATGGACAGACTGCGGCCGAACTCCAATCATTGAGGTGTTTCCTGCGGAGTGATTTTCGGCAGGAGAAGGACCGCGCCGGAACAGATGACCGGAGACCTCACAATACGGGACTGTCATGATGGCAAGCCTAAAGCGCATTCTGCTGGCAACCGACCTGGAGCCGAAATCGGACCGCGCCCTGGAGCGCGCCGTCCAGCTCGCCCAGTGGTTCGACGCGGAGCTGACGGCGCTGCATATCATTGACGGCAACGGCGGGCGCTATGGTTGCCTGCCGCTGCACCATATCGAAAGCGAACTGCAACTCCGCATCCAGGCCGCGAGGGGCGGGGACGGCATCCGGGCGCAGGCGGTCGCGGTGCGTGGCGATGCGGTGGAACACCGGGTTGCCGGTTATGCCGGGCTGTGGCGGCCCGACCTTCTGGTGGTGGGCTTGCACCAGCGCGACCGGGTGGCCGACCTGTTCCTGGCCTCTACCGTCGAGCGCATCGCGATCGCCGACGGGACGCCGATGCTGATCGTGCGCGACAAGCCGCTCCAGCCCTATCGGCGGGCGCTGGTGCCGGTCGATTTCTCCGAACGGTCCCAGCCGTCGGTGGAGGGCGCGCGGATGCTGATGGCGGAAGGATGTCTCCACCTTTTGCATGTCGCCGACCTGCCGGAAACATCGGCACTGGACAAGGCACAGGTCGAGCACGACTTCCGGACAGTGCTGGGACTCTGGGGGGATGGGCCGCCGGATGCACCAGAGGTGGGTACGATCCTCCTCCCTGGCTCCCCGACCCGGCGTATCGTCCAGCTCGCACGGCAGGGATCGTATGATCTGGTCGCAATGGGCTCTGCCCGGCGCAGCGGTGTTTCGCGCGCTCTGCTGGGCAGCACGGCGTCGGAGGTGATCGACGCGCTGCCCTGCGACGTGCTGATCGGCGGCGTGGCTCTGGAGGCCGGCCGGTCGCCGGCGTCCCCATCGTCCGCCGGATCCTGCCGTCCCGACCCAGATGGCCCCAATGGAGAACCGGATGACCATCACTGATTACTTTTCCGCGACAGACGTCATCCTCGATGCCGTCGCCGGGAACAAGGCGTCGCTGCTCGACCAGTTGGCGGCTGAGGCGGCCGAACGCAGCGGCCGGCCAGCGCCGGAGATCCTCGAGGCCTTGCAGGCGCGGGAGAAGATCGGCTCCACCGCGCTCGGCCGGGGCGTGGCGCTTCCCCATACGGAGCTTGCCGATCTGGCGGCTCCGGTCGTGCTCTTCGCCCGTCTCCAGCGCTCGGTCGACTTCGACGCGCGCGACGATGAGCCGGTCGACCTCGTCTTCCTGGCGCTGTGGCCGGCATCGAACCGGAAGGGGCTGCTGGCGGCGATGGCGGAAATCTGCGGGGCGCTGCGCGATCCGCAGTCGCTGCGCCGGCTGCGCGGGGCGAAGACGCCCGACGACGCAGCACAGATCGTCCTCCAGGCCGTTGCCCAGGATGAAGACGGCCAGGACAGCAACGATGCGACGCCAGGCTTCTAACCCCGTCCATCGCCGCCGCTCCAGTCTGCCGCCAGCCGACCGTAGGATTCCATGCCCGACGCACTCCCGCTCCTGATCGCTCTCCTTCTGCCGTTTGCCGGTGCGGCCGCCGCCGGCCTGCTGCCCACGCATGCGCGAAACGCAGCGGCGTATCTGGCCGGAGGCGTGACGCTGATCGGGCTGGCGATGGTGTGGGCGGCTTATCCGACGGTCTCGGCGGGTGGCGTGCTGCGTCATTCCGTCGGCTGGATGCCGTCGCTGGGGCTGGATTTCTCCTTGCGGATGGACGGCTTCGCCTGGCTCTTCGCCGGGTTGGTGTTCGGGGTGGGCGTGCTGGTGGTGGTCTATGCCCGCTACTACATGGCGGCCGAGGATCCGGTGCCGCGCTTCTTCGCCTTCCTGCTGGCCTTCATGGGGTCGATGACCGGGGTGGTGCTGTCGGGCAACCTGATCCAGATCGCCTTCTTCTGGGAACTGACCAGCCTCTTCTCCTTCCTGCTGATCGGTTATTGGCACCACACCGCCGCCGCCCGCGACGGCGCGCGGATGGCACTGACGGTCACGGCGACCGGCGGGCTCTGCCTGTTCGCTGGCGTGCTGATCCTCGGCCACATCGTCGGCAGCTACGATCTGGACGCCGTGCTGGCGGCTGGCGACCGCATCCGGTCGCATCCTCTCTATCTGCCGGCCCTGGTGCTGATCCTGCTCGGCGCGTTGACCAAGAGCGCCCAGTTCCCCTTCCATTTCTGGCTGCCCCATGCAATGGCGGCGCCGACCCCGGTGTCGGCCTATCTGCATTCGGCGACGCTGGTGAAGGCGGGCATCTTCCTGATGGCGCGGCTGTGGCCGGTGCTGGCGGGCAGCGAGGCATGGTTCTGGATCGTCGGTTCGGCGGGCCTCGCCACGCTGCTGCTCGGCGCCTACATCGCCATCTTCCAGCATGACCTGAAGGGGCTGCTGGCCTATTCCACCATCAGCCATCTCGGCCTCATCACCCTGCTGCTTGGCTTGAATAGCGAGCTGGCGATGGTGGCGGCGATCTTCCACGTCATCAATCACGCGACCTTCAAGGCCTCGCTGTTCATGGCCGCCGGCATCATCGACCATGAGACGGGGACGCGCGACATCCGGCGGCTGTCGGGCCTGAACCGCTTCATGCCCTTCACCGCCCGCTTGGCCCTGATCGCCGCCGGTGCCATGGCGGGCGTGCCTCTGCTCAATGGCTTCCTGTCGAAGGAGATGTTCTTCGCCGAGGCTCTCTCCGCCAAGGATCCGCTGCCGGTCTTCTTCGACGTTCTGCCGGTTGCCGCGATGGTGGCGAGCGCCTTCAGCGTCGCCTATTCCCTGCGCTTCATCCACGGCACCTTCTTCGGGCCTGACCCGGTCGACCTGCCGCACAAGCCGCACGAGCCGCCGGCCTGGATGCGCTTTCCGGTCGAGGTTCTGGTGCTGGCCTGCATCGTCATCGGCATCCTGCCGGCCGCCACCGTCGGCCCCTATCTCGACATGGCCGCCCGTGCCGCTCTGGGTGCGGCGACGCCGGACTACAGTCTCGCGGTCTGGCACGGCTTCAATCTGCCGCTGTTGATGAGCATGGCCGCCTTCGCCGCCGGGCTGATCCTCTACCGGCTGCTGCAGAGCCATCTCGCCAAGGGGATCGAGGGGCCGCCACTGATCCGCGGCCTGGAGGGGCGGCGGATGTTCGAGCGGACGATGGTCTTCCTGTCCTGGCGCCTTGCCCGTACCGCCGAGGGGCTGCTCGGCACCCGCCGCCTGCAACCGCAGCTGCGGCTGGTGGTGGTCGCCGCCGTGCTGGCCGCCGGCTGGACGGTGTGGCTGCGCGGGGTGGGGCCGGGCAATCTGGCGCCGTCCGGCATTGATCCGGTGCTGGCGCTGATCTGGCTGCTGGGGGCCGCCTGCGCGTTGGGTGCGGCCTGGCAGGCGAAGTTCCACCGGCTGGCGGCGCTGATCCTGCTGGGCGGAACCGGGCTGGTCGTTTGCGTGACCTTTGTCTGGTTCTCCGCCCCCGACCTCGCTTTGACCCAGCTGCTGGTGGAGGTGGTCACCACCATCCTGCTGCTGCTGGGCCTGCGCTGGCTGCCCAAACGGCTGGACATTCCCGGCAGCCGTGGGGCGGAGGTGGTCACCCTGACCCGCCGTCTGCGCGACCTTGGCATCGCCGCCGCCGCCGGGGCCGGCATGGCGGGCCTCGCCTTCGGGGTGATGACACGCTTCCCGCCCGAGCTGCTGGCCCGCCATTTCCTGGAACTGGCCTATAGCGACGGTGGCGGCACCAATGTCGTGAATGTCATCCTGGTCGATTTCCGCGGCTTCGACACCATGGGCGAGATCGCCGTACTGGGGGTGGTGGCTATGACCGCCTATGCGCTGCTGCGCCGCTTCCGGCCGGCGGCGGACAGCGTCGACGTCACCGAACAGCAGCGTGACCAGAGCGCCTTCGACGCTTCGCGGCCCGACCGCAAGGACGGCGACACGGTGGCCGACTGGCTGTTCATCCCGTCGCTGATCGCGCGGCTGCTGTTCCCGGTGATCCTGTTGGTCGCGCTGTTCCTGCTGCTGCGTGGCCATGACCTGCCGGGCGGCGGCTTCGCCGCGGGCCTGACCGTCGCCATCGCCATGATCCTGCAATACATGTTCGGCGGCATCCAGTGGGTGGAGACGCGGCTGCGCGTGCTGCCGATGCGCTGGATGGGCATCGGCCTGCTGCTGGCCGCCGGTACCGGGTTGGGCGCCTGGGTGGCGGGGCGGCCGTTCCTCACCAGCTATTTCGCTTATTCGCAGATACCGGTGCTGGGCAAGATCCCGGTGGCGAGCGCCCTGCTGTTCGACATTGGCGTCTTCGCCCTGGTGGTCGGCGCCACCATCCTGATCCTGATCGCGCTGGCCCGCCAATCGCTGCGCGGCCACCGTGCCGCCGCACCGCGCCAGCCGGAGGTTCCGGCGGTGCCTGAACCGGTGCCAACCGCCATGGGAGAGACTGCCGTGGGAGACGACTGATGGAACTGATCCTTTCGCTCGGCATCGGCGTGTTGACCGGCTCCGGCGTTTGGCTGCTGCTGCGGCCCCGCACCTTCCAGGTGATCGTCGGCCTGTCGCTGCTGTCCTATGCCGTCAACCTGTTCATCTTCTCCACCGGCGGCCTGCGCACCGGAGCGGCGCCCATCCTGGAGGGCGGCCGGGCCGGGACGCTGGCCATGCATGCCGACCCGGTGCCGCAGGCGCTGGTGCTGACCGCCATCGTCATCGGCTTCGCCACCACCGCCCTGTTCCTCGTCCTGCTGCTCGCCGCCCGCGGTCTGACCGGCACGGACCATGTCGACGGAAAGGAGAGCGGCCGGTGAGCGGCTGGATGGACCATCTGACGATCGGCCCCATCGTCGTGCCCCTGCTGGCGGGGGCGGTGACGATGCTGATCGACGAGCGGAAGCGCACGCTGAAGGCGGTGATCGGCATGGCGTCGGCGCTGACGCTGCTGGGACTGGCGATCCTGGCCCTGACCATCGCCGATTCTGGGACGGGCGTCGTCCGCGTCTACCGGCTGGGCGACTGGCCGGCGAATTTCGGCATCGTGCTGGTGCTGGACCGCTTCGCCGCCCTGATGCTGGTGCTGACCGGGATTCTGGGCGTTGCCGCCCTGACCTTCTCGCTGCCGCGCTGGCAGAAGGCGGGGGCGCATTTCCAGTCGCTGTTCCAGTTCCAGCTGATGGGGCTGAACGGCGCCTTCCTGACCGGCGACCTGTTCAACCTGTTCGTCTTCTTCGAGATCATGCTGGCGGCCTCCTATGGCCTTGCCTTGCATAGCTCCGGCCTCGCGCGGGTGCGGGCGGGGCTGCATTACATCGCGATCAACCTGTCGGCGTCGCTGCTGTTCCTGATCGGCGTCAGCATGATCTACGGCATTTCCGGCACCCTCAACATGGCCGATCTCGCCGGCCGGGTCGCCGGGCTGGCGGCCGAGGATCGCGGGCTGCTGGAGGCCGGCGCGGCGATCCTGGGCCTCGCCTTCCTGATCAAGGCGGGGATGTGGCCGCTCGGATTCTGGCTGCCCAACACCTATTCCACCCTGGGTTCGGCGTCGGCCGCCATCGTTTCGATCCTCAGCAAGGTCGGCATCTATGCCGTGCTGCGTCTGTGGCTGCTGGTGTTCGGCGACGGGGCCGGGGAGTCGGGCGGCTTTGGCGGCGCGGTGCTGCTGGTCGGCGGGCTGCTGACTGTCGGTTTCGGTTCGATCGCCGTGCTGGCGACGCAAAACATGGCGCGGCTGGCCGGGGCCGTCGTGCTGGTATCGTCCGGCACCCTGTTGGCCGCCATCGGCGCAGGCCGGATGTCGGTGACCGGCGGGGCGCTGTTCTATCTGACCAGCTCCGTCCTGGCGGTCGCCGGCTTCTTCCTGCTGATCGAGCTGGTGGAGCGTGGCCGTGGCGTCGGTGCCGACGTGCTGGCGGTGACCCGCGAGGCCTTCGGCGAGAGCGACGACGAAGATGCCGACGACAGTGGAGGGGGGGCAGGCGTTCCCATCCCGGCGACGATGGCGATCCTAGGCATCGGCTTCCTGTCCAGCGCGCTACTGCTGGCCGGCCTGCCGCCGCTGTCGGGATTCCTCGCCAAATTCGCCATCCTGTCGCCCCTGCTGGCGGCCGGGCCGCAGGTGCCGGCGACAACCTGGGCTCTGCTGGCGGCGCTGGTGCTGTCCGGTCTGGCGACGGTGGTGGCGATGACGCGGGCAGGAATCGACGCCTTCTGGGCCTCGCCCGCCGCCGAGGTGCCGCGGGTGCGGGTGGCGGAGATCGCGCCCGTCCTGCTGCTCGTCGCCCTCAATCTGGCGCTGACGATCCAGGCCGGGCCGGCGATGCGCTATATGGAGGACACCGCAAGGTCGCTGCACGCGCCGCTGGACTATAACGGTGCCGTGCTGTCCGGCATCCCCACCGTGGGAGGCGCCCGATGAGACAGCTGATGAGGCGGTTGCTGCCCTATCCGATGATGACGGCGACGCTGCTGGCGGTATGGCTGCTGCTGAACGAGAGCATGGCCCCCGGGAGCATCATCCTGGGCGGCCTGCTGTCGCTGGCGACCGCCGCGACACTGAGTATGCTCGACCTGCCGGGCGGGCGGTTCCGCCGTCCGCGGGCCGCCCTGTCGCTGCTGGGACTGGTGCTGGTGGATATCCTGCGCTCCAACTGGGCGGTTGCGAAGATCATCCTGCGTCCGGGCAGCGGAGGCCGGGTGTCCGGCTTCGTGCGCATCCCGCTCGATCTGAGGGCGCCCTATGGGCTGGCGACGCTCGCCTGCATCGTCACCGCCACGCCCGGCACGGTGTGGGTCGCTTATGACCGGCGGCGCAACACCATCCTTCTGCACATCCTCGACCTCGTCGACGAGCAGGAGTGGATCGACACCATCAAGGGCCGCTACGAGACACGGTTGAGGGAGCTGTTCGAATGACCCTGACCCTGCTGATGGGCACCATTTTCCTGACCCAGATCCTGCTGGTCGTCGCCATGGCCTTCGCGACCTTCCGGATATTACGGGGGCCGCGGGCGCAGGACCGGGTGCTGGGGCTGGACACGCTCTATGTCACGGCGACCATGCTGCTGCTGACCTTCGGCATCCGCACCGGCAGCATCCTCTATTTCGAGGCGGCGTTGATCATCGCTCTGCTCGGTTTCGTGTCGACGGCGGCGCTGGCGAAGTTCCTGATGCGTGGCGAGGTCATCGAATGAGCAACCATCTGGCCGATCTTCCCGCCTGGGCGGCCATCCCCGCCGCCCTGCTGCTGCTGGCTGGTGCCGGGCTGACCCTGATCGGAACCGTCGGGCTGCTGCGTTTCGGCAGTTTCTACCAGCGGGTCCATGCCCCGACGCTCGGCTCCACCCTGGGCATCGGCTGCATCCTGCTGGCCTCGATGCTGGTCTTCTCCGTGCTGGAATCGAGGGCGATCCTTCACGAGGCGCTGATCACGGCCCTGATGGTGGTCACCACCCCCATCACCCTGATGTTGCTGGCACGGGCCGCTCTCTACCGCGACCGCAGCGAAGGAAGCGACGAGGTGCCGCCGCCACCCTCCGGATCGGCGACAGCGCCTGGGCTGGGTGGGACGGGGGAGCAGGGAGTGTAACCCGGCGAATCAATCGCGGTGACGCAACGCTTCCACCAGCGCGCTGAAAGCTAGGGAGGACTGACACCGGCGCGGATAGTAAAGATAATAGAGTATTTTCAGAATGAGTCTCCATACCCTGCGGCGCGGAAGTTGTTGGCGCACTCGTCCGGCTTGAAGTGGTCAAGGAGTTGGCCGATACGACGCCAGAGTCCATCGACTGTTCGGTCTTTGGCTCGGCGCAGCAGGGCCTTAAGCTTGGCGAAGGCCATCTCGATGGGATTGAAGTCGGGACTGTAGGGCGGCAGCAGGAAGAGTTGGGCGCCGGACGCTTGGATGACGGCGCGGACCTCGGCGGTCTTGTGGGCGGGCAGATTGTCGAGCACGACGATGTCGCCGCACCGCAAGGTTGGGATCAGCACCTGCTGGACGTAGGCGAGGAAGGCTGCTCCGGTCATCAGCCCGTCGAGCACCATCGGCGCGGTCAGGCCGCCAGCATCATGTCCGAGTGCGTCCGCAGATGAGCCGAAAGCACGGTCTCCTGCTCTGGCATCAGCTTGCGAGGGCGGTGGCCGCGTGACCGGTTGGCCGCCGTCTCGCCGGTGGTCCGGTGTCGGATCAGCGCCTTGTAGATGTATGAGATGCTGACCTGGAAGACCGAGGCGGCAGCGCGCACTGCCTTGCCGCCATCAACCGCCGCCAGAATCCGGGATCGAAGATCGTCCGAATAGCTCTGCCCCTCACGCCATGCCATCGCTACCCTCAGAGCGGAAATCCAGGAGCAGCGAATCATGCTACGACGCCAATGGGAATCCCCCTCAGCGATTCCAGGCAACCTGAAAACGCTCTAGCACTACTTTGGCAGTTCTACTGGGGCCTGTGCCGTGCAAGCCAACACCGACAGCAAGGACATCGGAGCGGCGGGTAGGTGAGGAACTGCGCGAGAATGGCTTGGCGAATGGCGGGCAACGTCGGCCGAGGTGGCGGTCCGCTGTTGCCGTCGGCGATTTTTCCCCCACTCCGGCGCGCTGGCGAGCCGAAGGTGCTGGAGAAACGCCACAGTGATCATCGCCAGAAGCAGATGATGGTGCAGGCCGTGCCAACTCCGTCCCTCGAAGTTGTCGAGCCCGAGTTCCTCCTTCATTTGCTGATGGCCCTGTTCGCAGACCCAGCGCGCTTTGATCCGGGCCGCCAGGGTCCGCCACGTCAGGGGCTGCCACGTCGCCGTCTCCAGCATCGCCGCCGCGGCGACCGGCTTTTCGCTGGCGACGGCGTGTTTGCGCGGCCGACCGACCGGGGCAACCGGCCACGTCACCGTCACGGCGGTGTGGTAGACCGACTGTGTGCACTGGATGCCGACCGCCCAAGTCAGGCCGCGCGCGCTCAGCTCCTTGCGGAAGGCGTCGCCGTACCCGACACCGGCGACGACCATGTCGAAACGCACACCTCCCGCCCGTACGCGGTCCAGTTCGTCCAGCGCGACCTGCGGCTTGGTGCGCTCGCCTAGGCGATTCTCAGGCACACCGGCTCGACGGCAACGCTCGGCGTTCGAGGCCCAGTCGTCCGGCATGAACAGACGCAGAGCCACCGGCACGGGAACATTGTCGCGGGTCAGGGTCAGGGGGACCACCACCTGACAGGTGGCCTCCTTGCCGAGTGCGCCGCAGTACTGGTGGGCAACGCCGACCGAGTGGCGGCCCTTCTTGTGGAACCGTCACCATCACCCTGACCGACATTGTTCTCGGCGCCACCCTTACTCTCGGCGACGTGGGTAATTGGTAGACTCAGCGGATGGTTATATCAGGTAAGATGCTGCTCAAAGAAGGATTGCAGCTTGTCGAACGGGATCACATCCACCTTGTCGTAAAGGTCGGTGTGGTTCGCGCCGGGAATGATCATCAGTTCCTTGGGCTCCGCTGCATTCGCATAGGCCGTTTGCGCGAAATAGAGCGAATGGGCTTTTTCACCGTGGATGAACAGGATCGGGCGCGGGGAGATTTCCTTGATATAGGTCAGGATCGGCATGTTCATGAAAGACAGCGGCGTCGTTTGCGTCCATGAGTTGCCCGAGTTGACCGCACGTTTATGATACCCACGGGGTGTCATGTAGTAATCGTGGTAATCGACCAGGAACTGCGCTTCGTTGCCCGTTAGGACATTGTAGGGCGGTCCATAGGCTTGCATGCCCTTTTCCGCATCCGCCCAGCGCTGCCGGCTGAGCTGTTCCAGCGTTTTTGTGCGTTGTGCAAGGGTCACGCTGTCGTTGTAGCCTTTCGACATCAGGCGCGTCATGTCGTACATGGTGCTGGCCACGACGGCCTTCACGCGCTTGTCCACCGCAACGGCGTTCAAGGCGAGACCGCCCCAACCGCAAATGCCGATGAGGCCAATCCGTTCCTGATCGACCTCGGGCCGCAGGCCGATGAAATCCACCGCCGCCATGAAGTCTTCAGTGTTGATATCGGGCGAAGCGAGGTTGCGTGGCTCGCCGCCGCTTTCCCCGGTGTAGGATCCGTCGAAGGCGACCGTGACGAAACCGCGCTCGGCCATGGTCTGTGCATAAAGACCCGAGGATTGTTCCTTGACCGCGCCGAACGGACCGCCGACGACGAGTGCCGGCAGGCGCCTGCCGCCACGATCCTTGGGCAGGTACAGATCGCCCGCCAGGGTGATGCCGTAGCGGTTCCTGAAGCTGACCTTCCAATGATCGACCTTACCGCTCCGGGGGAACACCTTGTCCCAGTCGTCCTGCGACTGCGCGAAAGCCGGAGCGCCGGCGAGGGAAGCGGCGCCCAAGGCTGCGGCGCCAACTCCAGCGATCTTCAGCAGGTCGCGGCGATCCACGTCATGGTGGTCCCAATGCGTGGTCATGCTGTCAGTTCCGATTCCATCGCTCATGGCAATGCCTCCGCTGGATAGCGATTTTTAACAGCCATGGATTTTATCGGAAACGCAGTTTTCGATTAGACGGATCTCTTGGCTTGCGTTTATGAGCGTGATTCATCAATTGGATGAGGCCGGCAAGGCCCGAAGACGCCCGGTGCCGAAGGTGGATGCCGTCGTCGACACCATGGCCGGGATTGATAAATCCCAGTCATGGCTGCATGCAATTTTCCCAGACTAATTGTTGATCCGCCCTTCATCTATCTAAGGGCTGCTGAATTGATCCCGCTCCGTTGGGGCTTTCGCGCCGGTTGAGGTCGGGCCGCTTCCGAACGGCAATCCCACAGGATTGCGCATCGTCATCGGACGTTCGGGATTTGAAGGCGACGCTTTGATACCACCCCGGCCGGAACTCGTCTCCCATTCCATTTTACTTCCGAAGGTGGACTGAAATTGTCGACGCATACTTCCGCCATGACGAGTACCGTCGAGACGCAGCCTGCCCATTGGGGCGGTGTGTTTGCGATGTCGCTCTGCGTCTTCGCGCTTATCGCTTCGGAATTCATGCCGGTCAGCCTGTTGACGCCGATTGCCTCTTCTTTCGAGGTGAGCAAGGGACAGGCAGGGCAGGCGATCGCAATTTCCGGGGCATTCGCCGTTTTGACCAGCCTCTGCATCTCCGCGGTGGCCGCCCATCTTGACCGCAAGCTCCTGCTGTTGGTCCTGACGGGCATCATGGCGATTTCGGGCACCATCGTCGCGATCGCGCCGAACTATGTCATCTTCATGATCGGACGGGCGCTCATTGGCGTCGTCATCGGCGGATTCTGGTCGCTGTCGGCATCCATCGCGATGCGCCTCGTACCGAAGCATCAGCTCCCCAGGGCCCTGGCGATCTTCAATGGCGGCAACGCGCTCGCCACGGTGATCGCTCCTCCCCTCGGGGCTTTTCTCGGCTCGATCATCGGTTGGCGCAGTGCATTTTTCTGCGTCGTCCCGGTCGCGGTTGCCGTCTTCCTGTGGCAGATGGTCAGCCTGCCTGCGATGCGGACCGAACGCCGTCCCGGCTCAGGCAATGTTTTCAAGCTGTTGAGACGGCCGGCGATCGCCATGGGCATGGCGTCGGTCGGGCTTTTCTTCATGGGCCAATTCGCGCTGTTTACCTATGTGCGGCCGTTCCTGGAGACGGTCACGCAGGTCGAGGTCTCCGCCCTGTCGCTCGTTCTGTTCGGAATGGGCATTGCCGGCGTCATCGGCACGGGCCTGATCGGTGCTGTCCTGAAGGAGCACAGGCTTTATCCGACGCTGATCGCCATTCCCGTGGTGATGGCCGCGATCGCCGTGATCCTGATCGCCTTCGGCCACAGCCTCGCCACCACCGCCGGCGTACTGGGCGTTTGGGGGCTGATCGGAACGGCCGCGCCGGTCGGCTGGTGGACCTGGCTGGCACGCTCGCTTCCACAGGATGCGGAAGCCGGCGGCGGGCTCATGGTGGCGGTGATCCAGTTTGCGATCACCTTGGGCGCGGTCATTGGAGGATTGCTGTTCGACTGGAGCGGCTATCAGACGACCTTCGCCGCCAGTGGGATGCTCTTGCTGACAACCGCCATCCTGACGGTCTTGGCCTCGCGCGCAAACGCCGTCTGATCCGGGTCCCATGAGCCGGTGCCCGGACACCGGCGTCCGGGCACCGGCGATGCTGCTCAGAGAGCCTCGGCGATGGCGCGTCCGACATCGGCCGTTGTCGCAGCACCGCCGATGTCGGGCGTACGCGGCCCTTCGACCAGCACGGTCTCGATGGCGCTCATGATCGCGTCATGAGCCGCTTTGAAGCCGGGATCACCGTTACCGAGGAAATCGAGCATCATCGCCCCGGACCAGATCATCGCAATCGGATTTGCGATTCCCTTCCCATAGATGTCGGGCGCCGAGCCATGCACCGGCTCGAAGAGAGAGGGAAAGCGGCGTTCCGGATTCAGGTTCGCCGATGGCGCGAGACCAATGGTGCCGGTGCAGGCCGGGCCGAGATCGGACAGGATGTCGCCAAACAGGTTGGAAGCGACGACCACGTCAAAGCGGTCCGGTTGCATCACAAATCGCGCCGAAAGAATGTCGATGTGCTGCTTGTCCCAGGCCACATCGGGATAGCTCCTGCCGATCTCGGCCACGCGCTCGTCCCAATAGGGCATGCTGATCGAAATGCCGTTCGATTTGGTAGCCGCAGTCAGCTTGCGTCGTGACCGGCGGCTGGCCAGTTCGAACGCGTATTTCAAGATCCGGTCGACGCCATGGCGGCTGAAGACCGCCTGCTGCATGACGACCTCACGCTCGGTCCCCTCGAAGGCCCGCCCGCCGATGGAGGAATACTCACCCTCGGTGTTTTCACGCACCACGAAGAAATCGATGTCCCCAGGCTTCCGGTTGACCAGCGGACAGGACACTCCCGGAAGGAGCTTCACCGGGCGCAAATTCACATACTGGTCGAAATCGCGCCGGAATTTCAGAAGAGAACCCCAGAGAGAGATGTGATCGGGCACCTTGTCCGGCCAGCCGACCGCGCCGAAATAAATCGCATCGAACTGGCTCAGTGTCTCGAACCAATCCTCCGGCATCATCATGCCATGTTCAAGATAATAGTCGCAGCTCGCCCAGTCGAAGCTGGTGAACTGAAGCGTCAGACCGAATTTTGAGGCTGCCGCCTCGACGGCTCTGAGCCCCTCAGGCAGCACCTCCTTACCGATCCCGTCGCCGGCAATCGCCGCGATCTTGTAAGTTCTGCTCATGGCTGATTCCTATATCTGTTCTACAGGCAGTGCATCGGGAGATGGAGGGTAGCTTAACGAACTTCGATAGATTAATGATCAGCCAAAGCATCAACCCATAGAACACGATTCATGAATAATCAGCCTTATCTTCAGGACTTGCGCGTCTTCTGCGTTGTCGTGCGCAGGTCGAGCTTCGTTGCGGCGGCGGAGGCCCTCGGCGCCTCGCCGGCCTATGTGACCAAGCGGGTCCAATCACTGGAGGAACGGCTCGGGGTGAAACTGCTCCATCGCAGCACCCGACGCATCGCCATCACGGAAGCCGGGGAGCGCGTTTATCAGAGGGCGCAGTCGATCCTCGACGAAGTCGATCATATGATGGAGGAGGTCTCCGTCGCGAAACACGCCCCCCGCGGGCTGATCCGCATCAACAGCAGTCTGGGATTCGGCCGCCTCCATGTGGCGCCGGCGCTTGCCCGCCTGGCGGAGCGCTATCCGGATCTTGAAATTCGCTTCGATGTTTCCGACAGGCTCGTCGACCTGACGGGCGAGGGCATCGATCTGGACATCCGCATCGGAAACGAGATCGCTCCGCACCTGATCGCGAGGCGACTCGCCTCCAATCGACGGATCCTTTGCGCCTCTCCCGCCTATCTGGAACGACGGGGAACGCCGAGGCACCTCGGCGATCTGGCCGGACATGATTGCCTCGTCATCAAGGAGCGGGATCATCCCTTCGGCGTCTGGAGACTGAGCGGACCGGAAGGAGAAACGCCGCTCCGCGTCACTGGGCGGCTGGCCTCCAACCACGGCGAAATCGTCCACCGCTGGGCCTTGGACGGTCATGGGATCATGCTCAGGTCGCTTTGGGACGTCAGGACCGCGCTCGCGGACAGAAAACTTGTCCAGGTTCTTTCCGGCCACAGTCAGCCGGCGGACATCTGGGCGGTATATCCGTCACGCCTGACGGCATCCGCCAAGCTTCGTGTCTGCGTCGAGTTCCTGGAACAGCATTTCCTGCGCGGGGAGTTGCCATCCTGACGAGGCGCGTCATCGAAAGCCGTGGGGAGGCGGTCTTGGAACCGCATCAACCGCCGACGGTGGACGGAAGCTTGGCCACCAGCGTATCGATCGCGAGCCGCAACCGCAGCGGCAGGTTCTGAACGTCCGGCCAGACGGCGTGGCAGTCTATCGGCGCGCCCGGCAGGCCGTCGAAGAGGGGGGCGAGGACCCCGGCTCGAATGCGGTCCCGCACCAGCCAGAAAGGAAGCCAGGCGATGCCCATTCCGGCCACGGCCGCGTCGGCGATCGCTTCGAGATCGTCGAAGCGCAGGCGCGAGGACGGCGTGAACTCCGTTAATCGGCCGTCCCCTGCGGCCAGAAGCCAGTGGTTGACGAAGTCGGCCCGCCCATAAACGAGCGCGTCATGATCGGCCAGAGCCTCAATCGACTGCGGCCGGCCGCGGATCGCCAGATAGCCCGGCGCGGCGCACAGAACCTTCCGTTGGGTGGCGAGACGCCGTGTCATCAGTCCACTTCCCGATCCCAGCGTGCCGCAGCGTACGGCGAGGTCGAAGCCTTCGCCGATGAGATCGACCGGCCGGTCGCTGAAACTCAGCTCAAGCTCCAGCTTCGGATGTTGCCTCGCCAACTCCACGAGGATCGGGGCGACGCAGTGACGGCCGAACAGCACCGGCATCGAAACGCGCAGGCGTCCGACCACCTCGCGCCGACCGGATTCGAGCAAGGTTTCGCCGGTGCGCAGTTCCTCCAGCGCCCTCAGGCAGCGTTCATAATAGAGCTGGCCGTCCTCGGTCAGGGACTGCGTCCGTGTCGTCCGGTGAAACAGCCGGACGCCCAGGCGGCCTTCAAGCCGTGCGATTGTCTTGCCCACGGCCGAACGTGACAGGGCCAGCCGCTCGGCCGCCCGCGCGAAGCCGCCCGCCTCCACCGTTTCGACGAAGACCGAAACGCCGTCCAGCCGGTCGCGCATCGTCATCTCCCTTTCGCTCGCCGCTCATCGCAGGCTCCTTCGATGCCAGCCTATCGAAACGAGGCTTAAGAAGTTGCCCCGCCCCGAAGGGCGGTGCGGCCATGGCCGCTGCCGTAAGGACTGGAACTTACTAGCGACTGCCGAGAACCAGTGGAGAATAGATTTCCGATGAGTGTCGCGCCAAGGTTTGCAATGCGCCGCTGTCCGATCCCCACGATTGATGAGAGTGAGTCATAAGCGCATGCGGATGCCGTGGTCTAATCGGTTGGGCCGACCTCCGCCATCTTCCGCTCAGCAACCACGATCCTCATTGGCGGGAGATACGTCCATGGTCTGCATCAGCATCATCATTGCCTCGGTCTGCGTGCTGCTGATCACCGGACACGGATTTGAGGCAGGAGGGTCTTTCACCGGCCGGAAGACGCGGGCCGATGTGGCCGAACGCCGTCGGACCGGGGAGGAGCTGATGGGGTGACGACGCTCTCGCGTCGTCAGTCGCGATGGCGCAGCGCCTCGACCAGAGTCACGAAAGCCGGTGAGGACTGACGCCGGCTGGGATAGTAGAGATAATAGCCGTCCCAATAGGGCGACCATCGTTCCAGGACATGCCTGAGCCGCCCGTCGTCGAGGTAGGGCCGGGCGATATCCTCCGGCATATAGGCAAGGCCGAAGCCGTCAACCGCCGCTTCCAGGACGGTGTGGATATTGTTGAAGGCGACCTGTCCGTTGACCCGGATCTTCAGGGCGCGGCCGTCCTCATCCTCGAAATCCCAGGCCCAGAAGCCACCATAGGTGGGCAGGCGTTCGTTGATGCAGACGTGGCGGACGAGATCCTGCGGGTGCAACGGTTCCGGATTGACCGCGAAATAGGACGATGCGCCAACCACGGCAAAGCGGATGTCCGGGCTGATCCGCGCCGAAATCATGTCCTTCGCCACCTGCTCGCCCATCCGGACACCGGCGTCGAACCGCTCCGTCACGATATCGGTCAGACCGTTGTCCTGAACCAGTTCGACCTTGATGTCCGGGAAGTTGGGCAGGATTTTCTTCAGCTTCGGCCACAGCACATGCCGGCTTGCATGGTCCGACGCCGTGATCCGGATGTTGCCCGCCGGCTTGTCGCGAAGCTCGCTCAGCGCGTCGATCTGGGCCTCGATCTCATCGAAATGCGGCGCGATGCCGTTGAGCAGGCGTTCGCCGGCTTCGGTCGGGGAGACGGCCCGCGTCGTGCGGGTGAGAAGACGGACGCCGAGCCGGGCTTCGAGCTGACGCACGGTGTGGCTCAGGGCCGATTGCGACAGCCCCAGTTTGGCGGCCGCCCTGGTGAAGCTGCGTTCCCGCGCCACGGCTATGAACGCCAGAAGGTCATTGACGTTCTCACGGGCCATTCATGAATCCTTCTTATATCGACATGCGGATTATACCGAATAATCGCATGGGGGGATATCAGGTAGATCTTTGCTGCCACACCTGCGCCGCCCGGCGCGCAGCCCGTTCCGGGCCGTTGCGAAGCGGGCGGGCAGGGTGAATCGAGACATCGCAGGGGAGCCCGAGACCATGAACCGAACCACCGGTCTGCCGCGCCGAACCATGATCGCGGCGGCGCTGGCCTGCGCGGCGGGATCGCGCCTCGCATTCGGCCAAACGGCGTCCGGTTCGGCAAACAGGGGGGAGGAGCCTGGTATGGGGGAGAAGACCGGCATGAGGATCCACTTCCGCTTCGGCACGCATGTGTTCACTGCGGTGCTCGAGGACAACCCGTCCAGTCGCGATTTGCTGTCGCTGCTGCCGGCTGACCTGACGATCGACGATTATTCCAGCAACGAGAAGATCGCCTATCTGCCGCGCAAGCTCACCGAGGCCGGCAGCGGCCCGTTCGGAAACGAGGCCGTCGGCGATCTCTGCTATTACGCTCCCTGGGGCAACCTCGCCTTTTTCTACGCGGGCTACCGCTACTCGCGCGGCCTGATCCGGCTGGGCCGGCTGGAAGGCGGGACGCAGCCGCTGCTGACCCGGGGCAAATTTCCGCTCCGGGCCGAAAGGCTGGGCTGATCGTTCCGATGCCGCGACCGGCGCAGCGACGAGCGGGTGCCGGTCGGGGCCATTCATGAGTTCCGCTTATAGCCCCATGCGATCGCAGCCCCTAATGCCGGGGCATGCGCTCCGGTACCATCGCCGCACTTCCGGCTTCCCTGGCCCCCCGGACGCAGGTCCGTGCGCGAACGGCTTTCCGCTCCGGCCATGGCGTCGGTGGCCGCCGAATGCCGCGCTCGGTCGCGACAGTCCGCCAGCCCCTTTACGCATCTCGAGGAGAGCCCCATGGAGTTGACCATCAACGGCTCCAGACATCAGGTGGATGTCGAGCCCGATACGCCGCTGCTTTGGGTCCTGCGCGACACGCTTGGAATGACCGGCACCAAATATGGCTGTGGTCTGGCGCAATGCGGCGCCTGCACCGTCCTGATCGACGGACAGGCGGTCCGTTCCTGCGTAACGCCGGTGGAAAGCGTCGGCGCCGCCGCGGTCACGACGATCGAGGCCGTCACCGAAACGCCGGTCGGCCGCAAGGTCGTCGAGGCCTGGGTCGACCGGCAGGTTCCGCAATGCGGCTACTGCCAGTCGGGGCAGGTCATGGCGGCGACCGCCCTGCTGATGCAGAACCCGCGGCCGACCGACGCCGACATCGCGGCGGCGATGGTGAACCTGTGCCGCTGCGGCACCTACAACGCGATTTCGGCCGCCGTGCGGCGGGCGGCGCAGGCATGAGGAACGGAGCGATGACCGACAGGACCGCGACCGATCTGACCGCCCTGGTCGCGGACTCCACGGCCCGCCGTTTCGGCAGGCCGGTGAATTTCTCCCGGCGGAGCTTCCTTGGGGCGGCAACCGGCGCGCTGGTGCTCGGCGTCGCCATGCCGGGCGCCCGGCGGGCGTGGGCGGGTGGGGCGGACGGGGCGGCACAGGGCGCCGCGGCGCCGGTCGTTCCCGGCACCCGGGTCCGTGCCTTCCTGGAAATCCGGCCGGACGGCACCGTGCTGTTCCGCAGCGCCTTCATCGAAGGCGGCCAGGGCATCTTCACCGCCATGGCGCAGATCGTCGGCGAGGAACTCGACGTCGACCCAGCCCGCTTCGTGGTGGAAGGCGCTCCCGCCGGCCCGGACTATCTGCTGACCGGCGGCGCCCGCTTCACCGGCGGCAGCATGTCGGTCCGCATGAGCTATGGCACCATGCGCAAGCTCGGCGCGTCGGCACGCCTGATGCTGCTTCAGGCGGCGGGCTCGCGTCTGGAGGTGCCGGTTTCGGAGCTTTCGACCGAGCCGGGACGGGTTCTGCACGCCGGGTCCGGCCGGAGCATCCCCTATGGCGACATCGCCGAGGCTGCCGCCGCACTGCCGGTGCCGCAGGATGTCGCGTTGCGGTCCCCCGCCGATTTCCGCTGGATCGGCAAGCCGGTCCCCCGCCTGGACGTGCGTGACAAATCGACCGGCAAAGCGAAGTTCGGCATCGACCTGACGGTCGAAGGCATGCTGTACGGCGCGGTCCAGCATGCCCGGCGGCTGGGCATGGAACCGAACCGGATCGCCAACGAGGCGCAGGTGCGCGGCATGCCCGGCGTCCATTCCATCCACCGTCTGCCCGGCGCGGTGGCGGTCCTGGCCGACAGTTGGTGGCGGGCCCGCCGTGCCGCCGAGGCTTTGCAGGTGACCTGGACGGAACCGGCGGCGGGCACGGCCCATGCCATGCCGGCGGATTTCTCCTCCGACGCGCGGATCGCGGCACTATCGGCGACGGAGGGGGAGGGCATCGCCTTCGAAACCGCCGGCGATGCGGCGGGCGCGCTGCGCGGTGCGGCGCGCGTCGTCGAGGCGACCTATCACGCGCCCTATGTGGTGCACGGCCAGCTGGAACCGCCATCGGCACTCGCCCGCTGGACGGACGACGGGTCGCTCGAACTCTGGGTGCCGAACCAGGCGCCGGAGATGTTCCAGGGCGCGGCGGCAAAGATCGCCGGGATCGCGCCGGAAAAGGTCATCATCCATTCGCCGATGCTCGGCGGCTTCTTCGGCCGGCATTTCCTCTATGGCACCGCCAACCCCTTCCCGCAGGCGATCCTGCTCTCGAAGGCCGTCGGCCGCCCAGTGAAGCTGATCTGGAGCCGCGAGGAGGAGTTCCTGCGCGACGCGCTGAGGCCGAATGGCGTCGCCCGCTTCCGCGCCGGCCTGGACGCCAACGGCCTGCCGGTGGCGCTGCATGCGGTCGCCGTTGGCGAAGGGCCGACGGGCCGTCTGTTCGGCCGCCAGCCCGACAAGGTGGACAGCTCCACCGTCGAGGGCATCGCTGGCAAGGCCTATGCGATCCCGAACCGCCGGATCGGCCAGATCCTCGTCGAGGATCCGGCGATCATCGGGTTCTGGCGCTCGGTCGGCCATTCGATGAACGACTTCTTTTACGAGACGTTCTTCGACGAGATGGCCGATGTCGGGAAGCAGGATCCGTTCGATCTGCGGCTGCGGCTGCTGGCCGACAATCCGCGCCTCACCACGTTGTTGAAGGCGGTGGCCGAGCTGTCGGGCGGCTGGCGGCGTGGCCCGTTCACCGCCGCCGACGGCAGCAGGCGCGCCCGTGGCGTCGCCATGGCCTCGCCCTTCGCCAGCGAGGTCGCCACCATCGCCGAAGTCTCCGTGCGGCGGGGGGAGGTCGCGGTCCATGATGTCTGGGTGGCGATCGATCCCGGCAGCATCGTGAATCCGGCCATCATCGAGGCGCAGGTCAATTCGGCGGTGGCGCTCGGCCTGTCGACCACGCTGGTCGAGGAGCTGGTGTACGAGAATGGCGTGCCGCGGGCGCGCAATTATGACGGCTATCCGATCCTGACGCCGGACCGGATGCCCAGGGTCCATGTGCGGATCGTCGAGAGCGGCGCGCCCATGGGCGGAATCGGCGAACCCGGCCTGCCGGGCGTGCCGCCGGCGGTGGCGAACGCCGTCGCCGCCCTGACCGGACAGCGGGTGCGCAGCCTGCCACTGTCGAGAACGCGGTTCAGCGACAACGCCTGATCCCGTTCCTCCTTGCCCCTGCCCATCCGCCGGCCCCGAGGGGCGTGGCGGTGGGGCAGGGGGATTTCCAACGACAAAGGTCGACCGACAGTGAAACGGCTTTCCGCAATTCTGGGGGGCGTGCTGGTTGCCGCCCTGGTCATTGCCCTGCTCATCGCCTGGTATGCGACCCGGATACCCGCCTCGCCGTTCGACGGCGTCACCGTGGCGGGGGCACCGGCGACGCCCGAGCGGGGCGAGTATGTCGCGCGTCTCGCCGACTGCGTCGCCTGCCACAGCACGGAACATGGCGCGCCCTTCGCGGGCGGCCTTGCCATGGGCTCACCGCTCGGCACCATCTTCAGCACCAACATCACCCCGGACAAGGACACCGGCATCGGCGGCTACACGCTGGCCCAGTTCGACAATGCGGTCCGGCGCGGTGTCGCTGCGGACGGGCGCCGCCTCTATCCGGCCATGCCCTTTCCCTCCTATGCCAAGATGAGCGACGAGGACATCCGGTCGCTCTACGATTACTTCATGAACCATGTCCGGCCGGCGCGGCAGGAGAACCGCCCCTCGACCATTCCGTGGCCGCTGAACATGCGCTGGCCGCTGGCCTATTGGAGCCTGCTGTTCGCGGATTCCGGCACCTACCGGCCCGATCCACAGCGGGATGCGCTGTGGAATCGCGGCGCCTACCTCGTCCAGGGGCCCGGACATTGCGGCAGTTGCCATACGCCGCGCGGCGTGGCGTTCCAGGAGGTGGCGCTCGATGGATGGAGTGACCGCTTCCTGTCCGGCGCCCCGCTCGACGGCTGGTATGCGCCGAGCCTGCGCGGTGACCCCAACACCGGGATTGGACGTTGGGTGGAAGAGGACATCGTCGCCTTCCTGCGCCGGGGCCGGAACCGTCACGGGGTTGTTTTCGGCTCGATGATGGAGGCGTTCAACAACTCCACGCAGTTCATGACCGACGAGGATCTGCGCGCCATCGCCCACTATCTGAAATCACTGCCGGGCAATCCCGCGCGTGACGGCGCGCCGTGGCGCTTCGATGGGGCGACGACGCTTCTGCTTTCGACCGGAACCGCGCCGGTCCAGCCGGGGGCCGCCACCTATCTGGCCCGCTGCGCCAGCTGCCATGGCCGGGATGGGCAGGGACGGGGCGAATGGATTCCGCCTCTCGCCGGTGCCAGCTCGCTGCTTTCGCCCGAAAGCGCCTCGGCGATCAACATCACCCTCAACGGTGCCGGGCGTGCCGTGGCGGATGGCGTTCCCGACTCCTACCGCATGCCTCCGCTGCGGGCGCATCTGTCCGACCGCGAGATCGCCGACGTCCTGACCTTCGTGCGCTCGGCCTGGGGCAACCGGGGAAGCGCCGTGACGCCGGAGCAGGTCCAGACGATGCGCGAGCATACCAATCCCGCCAGCGGCGAGGTGATCATCCTGCAAATGCGCTGACCGGATCCCCTATCACGCACCGGCCGGAACCGTGTCCGAGGACGGTTCCGGCCGGTGCGGGGCCGCCTTGGGAAACGGCGCTTGCCACGGCCGCGCCGAAGCTCCACCGTAGGACGGTTCGCGCCCGGCCGTCGGTCCAGCTGGCGTTCATCGCCCGTCCACAGTTCAGACGTTCGCGCTGTGGATGGCATCAATGACGGCTTCGGTCACCTCCCTGATCGTGGCGGTCCCGCCCACGTCGGGGGTGCGGATGCCGGCGCCGCACACACGTGCGACCGCACGCATCAGGCATTCGGACGCCTCCGCCTCGCCGAGGTGATCCAGCATCTGGGCCGCAGTCCAGAAGGAGGCCACCGGGTTGGCGATGCCCTTGCCGGTGATGTCGAAGGCAGAACCGTGGATCGGCTCGAACATCGATGGGAAGCGGCGCTCCGGATCGATGTTTCCGGTCGGCGCGACACCCAGGCTTCCGGCGAGCGCGCCGGCGAGGTCGGACAGGATGTCGGCATGCAGGTTGGTGGCGACGATGGTATCCAGGCTTTGCGGCTTCAGCGTCATGCGCACCGTCATGGCGTCGACCAGCATCTTGTCCCACGTGACGTCCGGGAACTCCTTCGCCACCTCGGCGGCGATCTCGTCCCACATGACCATGCCGTGGCGCTGGGCGTTGGATTTGGTCACCACCGTCAGCAGCTTGCGCGGCCGCGATCGCGCCAGCCTGAAGGCATAGCGCATGATGCGGGTCACGCCGACGCGGGTGAAGATCGCAACCTCGGTTCCCACCTCCTCGGGCAGCCCCCGGTGAGCGCGTCCGCCATTGCCGGAATACTCACCCTCGGAATTCTCGCGGACGATGACCCAGTCCAGGTCGCCCGGGTCGACATGGCGCAGCGGAGAGGTGATGCCGGGCAGGATCCTGGTCGGACGAACGTTGGCGTATTGGTCGAAGCCCTGGCAGATCGGCAGTCGCAGGCCCCACAGCGTGATGTGGTCCGGCACATCCGGCGCACCGACGGCACCGAAATAGATGGCGTCGAAGGCCTTCAGCGTCTCCAGCCCGTCCGCCGGCATCATGACGCCGTGCTTCTTGTAATAATCCGAGCCCCAGTCGAAGGTCCGGAATTTGAACTTCACGTCGCTGATCCGCTCCTGCAAAGCCTCCAGGACGGTGGTGCCGGCGGCGATGACTTCGGGGCCGATACCGTCGGCAGGGATGGTGGCGATGGCATATTCACGCATGGTTTGGATCTGCCTTGTGCTGAAGGTCGGGAGTTGAACGGGTGTCGGGCCGATGTCGGACCGCAGGATGGGCGGGCGCCGGCTGGATCGCGCCAGGGCCAGGGTGAGTGCGGCGGACGGGATCAGCAGGCCTCGGAGCACCGTGCCCGAGCAACCTGACGATCAAATGTGTATCGATGCGCCGGATATTGGGAAACAGCATGGTATTATACAAATAATTGGCATAATGCGCCGACGGGGGAGGGCCACGGCATGGATTTGCGCCAGCTGCGCTGTTTCGTTGCGGTGGCGGAGGAGCTGCATTTCGGACGAGCCGCCCAGCGGATCGGCATGCTGCCGTCGGCCCTGGGCCGTCACATCCGGATGCTGGAAGAGGATCTTGGAACGCGGCTGCTGACACGGACCACCCGGATCGTTGCCCTGACCGCCGACGGCGCGTGCCTGCTTGACGAGGCGCGCGCTCTGCTGCTCCAGGCCGATGAATTGTCCCGCCGTTTCCGGTCGCGCGGCCGGACACAGGCGGCAACGCTGCGGGTCGGCGCCATCGACAGTGCCGCGGCCGGACTGCTGCCTATGCTTCTCCATGATTTCCGCGAGCGGCACCCTCGGGTCGCTGTCCAGCTTGTCGAAGACAAGACCATCCGCCTGCTGCCCCGCCTGCTGTCGGGCCGGCTGGATCTCGTGTTCGTCCGTCCGCCGGAAAGCCCGGACAGAAGTCTGGAATTCCTGTTTCTGTTCCACGAGACGGTGGTGGTGGCCGTTCCCGCCGGCCACCCGCTGGCGGGACGGGACCGGGTGCGGATCGAGGATTTGGCCGACGAGCCCGTGATAGTTCCAGAGCGCCGTTCGCGCCCTCACAGCCACGATCTGACGATCAAGCTGTTCGCGGAAGCAGGGCTTCAGGCCCGCGTCGCCCAGATCGCCGAGGAGAAGCAGACGATCGTGAACCTGGTCAAGGCCGGGCTGGGCGTGGCGATCGTTCCGCGCTGGACCGCCGGCATGATGGCCGCTTCGGTCCGTTTCATTCCCTTGGAACCCCATGCTGCCAAAGGCGTCGACAAGCTGCCGCTGGCGGCGGCCTGGATCCGTGACTCGCGTGACGAGGTGCGCGATTCCATGCTCGCCACATTGCGCAAGCGATTGGTGTCATACGCCGAGCGGGCGTGAAGAGGACACAAAGCCGTCCCGATGGGTTGGTCTCGTCGGGTTCGCTCACCGGCGGGTTCGCTTACCGGCCCCCCAGCCCGAGGCCCCAGCGGCCGATGGCGGCTCCCGTTTCAATTGCGTCAGACGGCGAAGACATCCTTGGCGGCCAGGGCCGCTTTGACCGCAAGCCCCCAGCCGGCGTAGAAGGCGGTGTGGGCCAATGCTTCGCCGACCTCCTCCTTCTTCACTCCGTGCCGGATGGCCCGACCAAGATAAACCGGGAAGAACTCTGACTGGCCGAGCGCGGCGAGAGCCGCGACTGTGGCGATGGAGCGGTCGCGCGGCGTCAGCGCAGGGCGCAGCCAAACCTCGTGATAGAGAAGGTCGTCGGTGAAATGCTGGAGGGCCGGCGAGACCGGCGCCACAGTCTCGGCGATGAAGGCGGCGCGCATCGCCTCGTCCGGCAACGCCGCATCGACCGGAAGCAGATCCGGACCGATGGCGGGCAGCGCATCGCCGCCGATGCCGCGGGCGGCGAAGATGTCCTTCACGGCGGCGGCGGCACCGAAGGCAGACGGCCAGCCGGCGTAGAAGGCGAGATGGGTCAGCAGTTCAGAGATCTCGGAGGGATCGACGCCGCAGTCGAGCGCCTTGTTGAAATAATGGGGGTAGGCGAGTGTCGCGTTGCGCGACACGAGCGTGCTGAGCGTCACGATCGCGCGGTCGCGCATCGACAGGCCGGGACGATGCCACAGCTCATCGACGATCCGGTCTTGCGTGTAGGGGACGAGCACCGGGGAAACGGCGCTGAGCATCGCGAACAGGGGAGCGGTGTCGCTAGAATTCGGAGTGGTCATGATGTGGTGTTCCTTCCTTGAAACGGGAACCGCCTGCTCCCTGTGGTCCGGGCGGCACTCCGAACCTCCTGGACGGCGTCGACGGGAGCAGGCTTGGAGAGGGTTGCCGACCGCCTCGTCCACCCCTTGGGCGGAGCTGGGTTCCGGCCGGTGAAGCGCATCGCGCGACTTCAGCGTGGAAGCGACAGCATGGGCGTGGTGCCTGCCGTAATTGGAGGCCCTCAGGGCCGGAGCGTGGACAGATCGATGACGAAGCGGTACTTGACGTCGCTCTTCAGCAATCGCTCATAGGCGTCGTTGATGCGCTGGATCGGGATCACTTCGACATCCGAGACGATGCCGTTGACGCCGCAGAAATCGAGCATCTCCTGCGTATCCGGTATCCCGCCGATGAAGGATCCGGTCACGGCCTTGCGGCCGAAGACCAGCGCCCCGGCCGATACCGGCTTTGACAACACGCCCAGATAGCCGACCAGCACGAGCACCCCATCCACTGCCAGCGTGCCGAGATAGGGATTGATGTCATGGTCATAGGGCACGGTATCGATGATGATGTCGAAACGCCCGCCGACCGCCGCCATCTGCTCCGCCTCGCCCGACAGCACGATATGATCGGCCCCCAGACGGCGTGCGTCCTCTTCCTTGCCGGTCGACCGGGTGAACAGCGTGACCTCGGCCCCGAGCGCCTTGGCGAACTTGATCGCCATGTGGCCAAGACCGCCGAGACCAACGACCGCGACACGGCTGCCCTTGCCCGCCCCCCATTTGTGGAGCGGCTGCCAGGTGGTGATGCCGGCGCAGAGCAGCGGGGCGGCGCCGGCCGGATCGAGACCGTCGGGCAATCTCAGAACGAAATGCTCGGGAGCGACGATCCGATTGGAATAGCCGCCAAAGGTGGGCAGACCGTCATGGCGGTCGATGCCGTTGTAGGTGAAGGTCGGGCCATGGACGCAATGCTGCTCGACCCCATGTTCGCATGGCTCGCAGTGGCGGCATGTGTCGACTATGCAGCCGATGCCGACCGCGTCTCCGATCTTGAAGCGCGTCACCGCGCTGCCGACGGCGGTGACACGGCCGACGACTTCATGGCCGGGCACAACGGGATAGCGGGTGTAGCCGCCATGGTTGCGGGCGATATGCAGGTCGGTGTGGCAGACACCGCAATACAGGATCTCGACCACGACATCGTCGGGCCGGGCATCGCGCCGCTCGAAGTTGAACGGCGCCAGATCTTCCGTTGCCGATTGCGCGGCATAGCCGATGGCATCCATGTTCCGTCTCCCGCCCGGTCCGTCGTTCAGACCTTGCCCCTGACGAACTGCGCCGTGATTTCGGCGACCCGCTTGCCGAGATAGGCGGCGGTCTTGAGATCGCCCTCGCTGGGAGTGACGTCGGCCGGAGCGTCCGCGGAGAAGGCCATGGCGCCCAACCAGCTGCCGATGCGGTTCAGCTCCCCGTCGCTCTTGCCGGGGAACAGGTCCATCCCGACCCAGATCATGCCGTGCTGCGCGGCGAACAGCGCCATGGAGGTCAGCGAGTTGAGCTTGTCGCCATGCAGGGAACCGGAATTGGTGAAGCCGGCCGCGATCTTGTTCCGCCATTTCTGTGGGATCCACGCGGTACGGGTCGAGTCCTCCATGAAGCCCTTCAGGCGTGCGCTGATGAGGCCATTATAGGTGGGCGAGCCGAAGATGATGGCGTCGCTCGCTTCCAGCGCCGCCCAATCGACGCCGTCTGCGACGGCGATGAGCGCCGCAGTTGCGCCTTCGACCTCGTTCACGCCCTGGGCGACATGACTCGCCAGCTTGGCTGTGTGTCCATAGCCACTGTCATAAACAATCGCGATCTGCATGGAATTCGTCCTTTAGGGGGAAATGCCATCGGAAAAGCTCCCGTCCGTGGTGGGAAAGCCACGCGGAGGCATCCAGGCATTCTTCGATGCAGAGAGCCTAATGTAGATTTCACGACTTCATAGGCGATAAGAATTCCCATCCTTGTAGCGCCAAGAGAACCAATAGGGCTTGCATTCGGGAGCGGCTGCAAGGCGGGCGTCGGTGTGGATCTTGACGCGAGGACGGAGCCCCTTCCAAAGCGATGGCGATCAGACGACGCCTATCCCGATCAGGCGACGGGATACGCGCTGCGCAACTGGGCAACCCTGTCCGTCGCCGCCCCCAGCAAGAAGCCGAGGTCGGAACCGGTCGTCATGTAGCGGGCCCCCATCCGGACCAGTTCGTCGGCGAAATCGGGTTTGGCGGCAAGGCCGCCGATGCCAAGATGTTTGCGATATCCGCGGCATGCCTCCCAGATCCTGCGATAGGCCTCTCTGACCAGCGGGTGATCCGTTTGCCCCGGCACGCCGAGGTCGTTGGAAAGATCGTTCGCCCCGACATGGAGGATGTCGATTCCGTCCACGCCGGCGATTTCGTCGGCCCGTTCGACTCCCTTGGCGGATTCGATCATGGCCACCACCGTCGTTGCGGCGTTGATCGCTTGCATGGCGACTGGGGCCGACACGGAATTGAACCGCAGATGTGGGAGAGCCGATGAGAAGGACCGCTTTCCCTGGCCTGGATATTTCGCCGCCTGGACCACCGCGGCCGCTTCGGCCCGGGATTCGACATGCGGCACGATGATGCCCAGTGCCCCTCCATCGAGAATGCGCGCGATCAGAGAGGGATCCATGCTGGGAACCCGGACGAACGGAGCGATCCCAACCGCAAGGCAGGCCATGCAAATCTGGCTGGTCGTATCGAGCGAGAAGGTGCAATGCTCCAGGTCGACGTAGATTGAATCGACCCCGGCCGTCTTCGCCACCGATGCGATCTCCACACCCCTGACGAGCCTGACAGTCATCGACAATGCCAGTTCATCCCTATCGAGCCTAGCTCTGACCGCGTTGGCAAGCAATCCTCCGACATCCATTACACGAACTCCGGTTTGATCGATTTGAGCCCAATCGGCCCGCGGGAAATTTCCAGGAGACCTGGGGGTTGGCTTTTGGCCGCGGCTGGCGGGAAGGCGAGGAACCTCCGGCCGCCGCTTCGCCTCGGCCTTACGGCATTTCCGCGCGAAGATCGGGAACGAGATGCCTGCCGCGGAGCGAGAGGATCAGGTTCACGATAATGACGACCGCGATCAGGCCGAGAAGAGTTGCGGAGATCGGGCGCTCGATGAAGGTCGTGAAGCTTCCCCGGCTGATGACCATGGCGCGACGGAAGTTCTCTTCCAGCATCGGGCCGAGCACGAACCCAAGCATCAGCGGGGCGGGATCCAGATGCAGGCGCATCAGAACATAACCGATCAGGCCGAAGGCGGCGGTCACGAGCACATCGTCCAGATTGTTGTTAACGCTGAACGACCCGATGCAGCAGAAGAAAAGAATGGACGGGAACAACACATTGTAAGGGATTTTGAAGACGGACAGCCACAGCCGGACAAGCGGAACATTGAGGATCACAAGGAAGCAGTTGCCGATCCACATGCTCGCCACGAGGCCCCAGAACAGATCCGGATGCTTTTCGATCATACCCGGGCCCGGCTGGATCCCCTTCAGGATGAAGGCCGCCATCATCAGCGCCATGACGGCATTTTCAGGGATGCCGATGCTCATCAGCGGAATGAAGCTTGTGCGGGCGGCAGCTTCGTCCGCCGCTGCTTGCCCTGCGACCCCTTCGATGGCGCCCGATCCGATCTCATCCTTGTATTTGCTCACCTTCTTGTCGATGCCATAGGCGGCGAACTGTGCGATCACCGGGCCGCCGCCGGGCAGGATGCCCAGTATCGACCCCAGGACGCTGCCGCGGAGTGCACTTGGGATGATGCGTTTGAACTCCGGCCATGTCGGCATCAGCTTGATCTTGCCGCTGAATGGCGTGTGCTCGTTCTTGGCGTCGATGTTCTTGACGATCTCCGCAATGCCGAAACAGCCGAGCGCCACACTGACGACGTTCACGCCTTCGTATAGAACGGGAAGATCGAAGGTGAAGCGCTGAATTCCTGTCTCAAGATCGGTGCCGATCTGTCCGAAGATCACACCGAGCATGCACATCATCAGGCCGTTCAACAGGCTTCCGGTCGTCACGAAGCTGACGCAGAAGAAGCCGAGCAGCATCAGGGCGCAGTAATCCGCAGGGCCGAAGAAAAACGCGATCTTGCCGAGCGAGGGAGCGAAGCATGCGAGCACGACAAGCGCGAAGGTGCCGCCGATGAAGCTGGAGATGCCGGCGGTGAAGAGGGCGAGGCCGGTTTTTCCCTTGAGCGTCATCTTATAGCCGTCGATGCAGGCCACGATGCTGGTGGCATGGGGAATCTTCATGGTGATCGCGCTGACGCTGTCGCCATACTGTGCACCGTAATAGATGCCCGCAAGCATGATCAGCGCGCCGCTCATCGGGATCGAATAGGTCAGCGGCAGAAGCAGACTGATCGTGGCGAGCGGGCCCAACCCCGGAAGCAGGCCGACGAGCGTGCCGATGACGCATCCGGCCGCGCAGAAAAGCAGGTTTTCGATCGTCAGTGCGTGTTCGAACCCGAAGGCGAGGTTTTGCAGGAGATCCATCAGATCAGCCCCAGATGAAGACCGAGAATTTCTTGGAAGGCCAGAGCGACAATGGCGAGGCCGATGGCGATCTGAAGATTGCGTTTCCAGGAGTATGTCGCGGCGACCGAACCGGCGATGAAGACCATCACGAAAATGCCGAGAAGCGCATTCACGAAGTGGGAGCTGACCACAAAGCCGATCAAGCTCGACAAGAGCAATCCGATGTTCTTGACGTTGAACGAGAATGGGACGGCTTTCAGGAACCGTGATTGCAAAACGGAAATCGATGCCAGGACAAGCAAAATGCCGCTCACAATAAGTGGAAACATCCCTGGTCCGGCATGAGCCAAATCGCCGATGGGGTATTGGATTGCATTGGCGATGACAAAAAGGGCTATTGCAATCATGCAAAGCCCACGCATCAGGTTCGTATCAACCATCTCATACCCTCATCTGTAGACATTCCAGCCGTTCCCAATGTGGACTTATCGTGTGCGCTCCACCCGAGGGGGTATGGCCTTCGCGCAAACCATCATTGGACGGCCAGGGTTTCACGTTTGTTTGTTAAGCGATCAATCGCATGGAGGCCATATCTAATGATGGGCCAGAGCGAAGGGATATAACATCATCATATAGCTCAATTATTGATGATGCTGAAAATCAGCGAATATTAATGTATTCAATGACCGGCACGGGACGCTTCGATCTTGACTGACACAATCAAAATACCAGCAAGCCATGGAGGGTTGGCATGACATCACGGCGGAATTTTATGCTTGGTGCGTCTGCGCTGAGTCTTGCGGGATTCACACGGGTTTCATTGGCGCAGGCACAGGCGAACTATCCAAGCCGTGTCGTCAAGATCGTGGTGGCCAACCCGCCGGGCGGCGATGACGATACATTGTCGCGCTTTATCTCGGAAGCCATCGGCCCCGGCCTGGGGCAAACCGTGATCGTCGAGAACCGTGGTGGTGCTGCGACCACGATCGGATCGATGGCGGTCGCTCTTTCCGCGCCCGACGGCTACACGCTGCTGTGCCTTCATTCGGCCGCCCTGGTTCAGACTGTCCTGCGCGAGAATTTGAAGTACGGCATGAAAAGTTTCACCCCGATCATCAAGATCGGCGGCTACCCGATGGCTCTGGTGGTTCCCGCCTCATCCAGCATCATGTCGGTCGACGACATCAAGACAGTCGCGACGAAGTCGGACGGCATCACCTTTGCAAGCGCCGGTGCCGGAACCATGGCCCATCTAACCGCTGTCAGGTTCCTGAAGGCGATCGGCGGCCGCGGTCTTCACGTCACCTACAAGAACAACCCGGAAGGCATGCAGTCCCTGATCGGTGGCTACACGCAGATGATGTTCCCGTCCGCGCGGGAGGCGGCCAATCTCCGTGGTGAAGGGCTGCTGCGCGTTCTTGCCGTCACATCGCCGGAACGGTCCAAGAATCTGCCGGACGTTCCAACCATGCGGGAACTCGGTTTCCCCGACATCGACTCCCAGCTCTGGTACAGCTTCGCCGCGCCGGCAGGCACCCCGGCGGCGATCGTCTCGCGCTTGGCCGACCTCATCAGCTACGCTGTCCAAACCCCAACCTTCAAGGAGCGTTTTCAGCCCCTCGCTTTTCAGTGGGATGTTCGAACCGGTGACGACCTTTCCCGTTTCCTGACGAGCGAAGCGGAGAGATGGAAAGGCGTCATTGTCGAGAATAACATCCGCTTCACGGACTGAGCCGCGCTGGGCCGTGCCTTCACGAGGGCCGGCTCACGGGGGATGGACGCCGGGTTCGGACAGTCGGACTGTCCGAACCCGATGCGGAAAAAAATGTAAGGACAGTCCGCCGGGTCAATTGAGCGAGCCCTTTCAAAAGGTTTCGGCGATGGCCCGTCCGACTTCGGCCGTTGTCGCGCAGCTGCCGATGGTCTGGGGTTCGCGCACGGAAATTTGCGTTGCCGCTGCCTGCAGGAGCAGGGCGTGGTTGCCAATGGATTCGATCGGGCCCTCATAATAGGCCCGTCATATTGTGAAATCGCCAGTTATGTCTAACCGGCTTCGGAAGAAGCCGGTTAGGCGCCGAGAACATCCTCAATCGAGTTTGATGCCGAGGCTTCGGATGAGCTGCGGCCAATACTCCTTATCCTGCTGCCAGCGTCTCGCGAATGTTTCTGGATCGCTCTGCGGCAGTTCAAGGCCAAGTTGATCGTAACGCAGCCTGATGCCGGGATCCGACAAGGCGGCGGTCAATCCATGGGACAGGGAGGCCACGACCGCATCGGGGGTCTTGCGCGGAACGATCACGCCCTGCCAAGCGCCTGCGGAAAAGCCGGGAACGCCCTGTTCGGACATGGTCGGCACATCCGGCAGAGCGGCGAGACGCGTCTTGGAGAAAACCGCCAGGGGGCGGAGAAGCCCGCCTTTGATGGCTTCTGACGCGGTCGTATAATCGATGATGATGCTCTGCACCACGGAAGCCAGCGCATCTGTCAGCGCAGGGGCCATGCCGCGGTAGGGAATGTGGGTGAGTCGGATGTCGGCGTCGCGCACAAACCGTTCCATGGCGAGATGGAGCGGGCTGCCAAGGCCCGGACTGGCATAGGTGATCGGTTCCTTGGCGACTTTTGCGGCGGCTACGAACTCCGCGCCGGTTTTGAACGACGAGTTGACGCCGACAGCGAGAACCAGATTGATGCCGGCGTAGAGCCCGACCGGGCGAAAGTCCCGATCCGGATCGTATTTCAGATCCTTGTAGAGGACGGGATTGTTGATCAGCGTCCCGTTGTCGGCGCCCATGACGGTCAGACCATCCGGTGCGGCAGCGGCGAGCACCCCCGCCGCGATGGCGCTTCCCGCTCCTGGGCGGTTGTCGACGATCACCGTCTGACCGATGCTTTTCGACAGGCCGGTGCTGAGCATGCGCGCCAAGGTGTCCGTTGATCCGCCCGGCGGATAGCCGACGATCCAGCGCACCGGCTTCTCGGTAAGGGCCGCCTGTGCGGCGGTCGGAACCAGAGGCAAGGCGGCACCGGCCGCGATGACCTGGCGTCTGGTCAGTTTGAGGGTCATGTGCGTCCTCCCATCCCTTCGTTTGGTTTATTGTCAGCACTTGGCTGGAGCGACCGATCCCTTCAGGCGGGAACGCGCTGGTGATCGAAAACGAACTTTTTCCAACGGTTGATCGTGTAGGTTTTAAAGATCCCATTCAGGAAAAAGGGATCATTCTCGATATAATTCACGGCCTTCTCACGTGTTTCCACGTCAAGGATAATCAAACCGCCGTTTGGGAAATCGTCATCGTCGGGAAAATAACCACCGCTTGCGATGATCCGATGGGCGTTGGCAGCCACATATTCGACATGGATCTGACGGATTTGGCGCTTTCTTTCGAGAACGCCGGGAGCGTCGAAGAATGAAATCACATATGGCATGCCAGGATCTCCTGCTCACTTGGAAGGTGTTCGCGAGCTGATTGTCTCGGGAAATCAGCGGCTCCCAACCGGGTCTCTGCCAACGGGCATCGGCACGTCGGTTTTGCTGTTCGGATCGCCGACAATACGGGGCCGGACCGGCCGCCCTGGCAATCGCTTCGTAAGACACCATTCATCCGGGGAGGCGATCGGTCAATTTCGGGTTCACGCCCAGAACTTTCACATATAGCTTCAGGCTATAGCATGGAGTTATGGAGACTTGTAATTTCCCAGCTTTTCGGAAGCGTTGAGGCAACGAGCTCTTGATGAGAGCGCCTGCATTTCCTCTCAAACCCGCCGTTCCGTCGATGGGTATAAGTTTGGGTTACTCTGGCAATCCGCTTCGGGTGCGGAATATTTGCCGCGAATGCATTATCCGACATATATATGGCGACGCCATCGCGCATCGCGCAAAGAAGACGGGTAAATATTGAGGGGAATATTGGCGCTAACGGCGCCAATACATTGTTCTCGTCTTCTTGTTGCAGTAAAGACCCGGTTCTGCAAATGTTCGTGACCACACCTCAACAGCCGGGTCATGCGTTCTTTTCCGGCGCGGCCCGATGGACGGCAGCTGTCCACAAGATCCCGAATAGGAGCATCAGAAAGTGTCGGAAGCAAAGCCCGCGACCGAGGCCGCCCGCCCGGACCGCAGTCCCACAGGCCGGTTGAAGGGACGCCGCATCGTCATAACCGGGGCCGGTTCCGGGATCGGTGCCCGCACTGCGCGACTGTTTGCCGACGAAGGCGCGTCACTTGCGCTGCTCGACTGCAATGCCGAGGGTCTGGCGGCGATGGCAGCCGCAACGGGCGGCCAAGCGTTCGCGGCCGATGTGACCGACGATGCGGCGATTGCCAGGACGGTGGAGCAAGCCGCGGCCGCCCTGGGGGGAATCGACGGAGTCGTGAATGCGGCCGGCATCTTCCTGCGCGCCCCGGTCTCCGATGTGTCGGTGCAGCGGTGGCGCCACGTTCTGGAGGTCAACCTGACAGGAACCTATTCGGTGATCCGCAGTTGCCTGCCTTGGTTGAAACAGGCGCCGGGGGCCACCATCGTGACCATCGCCTCCGCCCAGGGCTTGCTGCCGAACGCCCCTGAGCATACCGCCTACGCGGCCTCCAAGGGCGGCGTTGTCGCCCTCAGCCGGGCGCTGGCGGCTGAACTGGCGCCGGAAATCCGTGTGAACTGCATTTGCCCCGGCATGGTCGATACCCCGATGGCCACGGGATCGGCAGCCTTCGTCGGCAATTATGCATTGCGCCGCATGGCCGATCCGCTGGAGATCGCGTTTGCCGTCCTGTTTTTGACCAGCCCGGACTCATCCTACATGACGGGTGCCGCGGTCGCAGTGGATGGCGGACGTTCGTTTCATTGAACGTCTCTTGTATCCCCCGCCCGTCGTGACGGGCGGGGGGGCTCGCTCCGTCTCCGCCGAGGATCCGCAGCGGCCGATCACCGGCAGCATCGTCATCAGGTATGAGGCCGGCAAGGCGGCGTTGTCACAAATCGTCGGCGCTGCCGCCGGTGTTCGGGGGATCCGTTGCCAGGCTTGCCGAAGCGAGCTTGAGACCGGCATTCGCGACGGCCTCCACCAACTCCTTGCTGGTCTGGCTCAGCGGGGCCTCGTCTCGGTAGATCACCGCGATGTCGCGGTGGAACAGCGGACCGTTGAAGTTGAAGGGGCGGAGTTTGCCGGCATGGACGTCGGCGTCGACCGCCGAGCCGGGCAGCATGGCCAGACTGTCACTGCCCGCGACGATGGACTTCAGGAAGTTGACCGATCCGCATTCCGTCAGGCTGGCCGGCATGCCCACTTGCTCTTGCGCGAGCAGTTTCTCCAATAAGGACCGCTGCCGGCCGATCATCTGGATAACCCACGGATATCGGGCGAGATCGCCGAGGGTGACGTCGTCCCTCTCGAACGCCGGATGCCCCGGCCGTCCCAGCACATAGAGACGGTCGCGGAACAGAACCCGCTGCCGCAGCCCTTCCATGAAGCCGTACCATTCGGTCTGGGCGATGATGAAATCCAGTTCGCCGCGGACGAGGCTGATCAAAAGCTCGAGCTGGATTTTCTCGATGACCCGAAGCGTCGGACCGGGATGCCGGGTCCGCCACCGGCAGACCGCACTGGGAATGATGTTGGCGATCAGGCTCGGCAGCGTGCCGACGACGACCATGTCGTCGGGCTGGTGCTCGTGCGTGGCGACGCGCCGCTCGGCGAGGGTCAGTTCCTCGCGGATCAGCCGGGCATGGGCATAGAGGATATCGCCGGCCGGGGTCGGGGAAACCCCGCTCGGGCCACGGTCGAGCAACCGCTCGCCGAGGCTGCGCTCGAAGCGGTCCATCGAGGTCGAGAGCGCCGGCTGGGAAATGTTGAGATGCTTAGCCGCCTTCTTGAAGCTTCCGTGCTCGACCACGGTCGCGAAGTAGAGCAGCTTGCGCGGATCCAACGCCCGATTCCTCCAATCATATGTCCTCATCAATTCTAACCCGGAATTTGAGCGGCGCGAATGCGCAGTTGGGGTTGTTGGCGCCATCCGCCGGGACCGCCGGCTTCAAACGGGATGCACGGACGATCGATCCTCGGCCTTCTGACGAGGACGGCCCGGGCGGATCGCTTCTCGACATCCGCCCGGGCCGCCCCGACAAGACAGCGATTGCTGGATGGTCCGCTATTGCTGGACGAAGGGGTTGGCCGCCTTCCCGGAAGACGCGTTCAGCATGATGCTCTTGGTTTCGAGGAACTCGCCGATCGCCTCGATCCCGCTCTCCCGCCCCAGACCGGACCGCTTCATGCCGCCGGACGGCAGTGTGAAGCTGTAGGAGCGATAGGTGTTGACCCAGACGGTTCCCGCCTTGATCGCCTTCGACAGGCGGATCGCCCGCCCGATGTCCGAGGTCCAGACGCCGGCCGCCAGACCATAGATCACATCGTTGCCGATCCGGATCGCCTCCTCCTCGCTGTCGAAGCCGATGATCGAGAGGATCGGACCGAACACCTCCTCCTGGGCGATGCGCATATCGTTGGTGACGTCGGTGAAGATCGTCGGCTCGACGAACTGCCCGCCTATCAGGCCCGGACCCGATGCCGGCCGGCCTCCCAGGATGCAGCGGGCGCCGCTTGCCGCCGCGATCTCCAGATAATCCAGAACCTTGCGATATTGCGGGGCGGTCGCGATGGGACCGACATCGGTCTCCGGCGCCATCGGGTCGCCGAGACGGATCGAGCCCGCCAGCGCCACCAGCCGTTCGGTGAACGCCTCGCGGATCGAATTCTCCACCAGCAGCCGCGATCCGGCCGTGCACATCTGGCCCGCCGCACCGAAGATGCCCGACACCGCTCCGGCCGCGGCGGCGTCGAGGTCGGCATCGGCGAAGACGATGTTGGGCGACTTGCCGCCGAGTTCCATCGTCACCCGCTTCATGGAGCGTGCCGCGGTTTCGTAGATGCGAGCCCCTGTCGCGTCCGAGCCGGTGAAGCTGATCTTCGCCACGTCGGGGTGGTCGACCAATGCGGCGCCGATCTCGTGCCCATAGCCGGTGACGACGTTGAACACGCCCGGCGGCAGCCCGGTTTCCTGCAGAAGGGCCGCGAACTCCAGCGTGCTCGCCGATGCGAACTCCGACGGCTTCACCACCACCGCACAGCCGGCGGCCAGCGCCGGCGCACACTTCATGGCGACGAACATCAGCGGGGAGTTCCAGGCGGTCAACGCCAGGACGACGCCGACCGGCTCACGAAGCGTCAAGGCAAGGACATCGGGCTTTTCGACGGGAACGACGCTTCCCTCGATCTTGTCGGCCAACCCGCCGTAATAGTACCAGTATTCCGCGATGGCGCCGAGCTGCCCCCGCATTTCCGCCAGCAGCTTGCCGTTGTCGCGGACCTCGACCCGGGCCAGCCGCTCGGCGTTGGCGAGAACCGCGTCGCCGATCCTGCGGAGGATCTTCCCCCGCTCGGTCGCCGACATCGACGCCCATGGCCCCGCCGCCATCGCCGATTTGGCGGCTGCCACCGCGAGATCGGCATCCCGGCCGGTGCCGCGGGGAATCCGGGCCCAGGCTTCGCCGCGATACGGATCGATGCTGTCGATCCACTCCCCTCCGGCCGGGTCGACGAAGCTGCCGGCGATGTGAAGTCGATAATCCTGCATGAGCCTTTCCATTCCGTCCGGGCGTCGCGCCGGACCTCCATCATTGCCCCGAAAACACCAGCCGACTGGCGGGCGACCAAGCGCTTATAGACCGCCGAGGGCCATGTATTTGATTTCCAGATATTCCTCGATGCCGTGCCGGCTTCCCTCGCGTCCCAACCCGCTTTCCTTGACGCCGCCGAACGGCACCTCGGGTGTGGAGATGAGCCCCTCGTTGATGCCGACGATGCCATATTCCAGGGCCTCGCCGACCCGGAAGATGCGGCCGACGTCGCGGGCGTAGAAATAGCTGGCAAGGCCGAACGGCGTGTCGTTCGCCAGCCGGATCGCCTCCTCCTCGGTGAAGAAGCGGAACAGCGGCGCCACCGGGCCGAAGGTCTCCTCGCGGAAGATCAGCGCATCGGACGGCACGTCGGCCAGGATGGTCGGCTCGAAGAAATTGCCGCCACGGGAATGGCGCCGCCCTCCGGTGACCACATGCGCGCCCTTTTCCACGGCGTCGGCGATATGCTCCTCCACCTTGGCGACCGCGCCCTGGGTGATGAGCGGTCCCTGCATGACGCCGTCTTCCAGACCATCGCCGACCTTCATCGCCTCGACAGCGGTTTTCAGCTTCGCGGCAAACGTGTCATAGACGCCGTCCTGAACGAAGATCCGGTTGGCGCAGACGCAGGTCTGGCCGGTATTGCGGAACTTGGAAGCGAGCACCCCCTTCACCGCTTCGTCCAGATCGGCATCGTCGAACACGATGAAGGGCGCGTTGCCGCCCAGCTCCATCGAGGTCTTCTTGATCGTCTCGGCGCATTGGCGCAGCAGGACGCGGCCGACCTCGGTGGAGCCGGTGAAGGAGAGCTTCCGCACCAGGGGATTGGCGGTCAATTCTCCGCCGGTCGCGCCGGATGGGCCGGTGATGACGTTGCAGACGCCCGGCGGCAGCCCCGCGCGCTCGGCCAGGACCCCGAGCGCCAGGGCCGAGAAGGGGGTCTGGCTGGCCGGGCGGATGACGCCGGTACAGCCCGCCGCCCATGCCGGACCGGCTTTGCGGGTGATCATCGCCGATGGGAAATTCCACGGCGTGATCGCGGCGAAGACGCCGATGGGCTCCTTGGCGACCATCACCCTGCGGCCGGGAACGTGCGGAGGGATCGTCTCGCCATAGACCCGGCGCGCCTCCTCGGCAAACCACTCCAGGAAGCCGGCGGAATAGGCGACTTCTCCCCGCGCCTCGGCCAGCGGCTTGCCCTGTTCGATCGTCATGATCAGCGCCAGATCATCGACGTTCTCATGCATCAGCTCGGCCATGCGTCGCAGGATGGCGCCACGCTCCTTGGCCACCATCGCCCGCCAGCGCGGAAACGCCTCGCCGGCCGCCTCGATCGCCCGACGGGTCTCGGATGCTCCCATCGCGGGAACGCTGCCGACCGTCTGTCCGGTGGATGGATTGACCACGGAGAGCAGAGCGCCGTTGTCGGCTCCGATCCACCGACCGCCGATCAGATTGGCTTCCCGCAGCAGATCGGAATCCTTCAGCCGCGCCCTCAATGTCATCTCCGCCATTGGCGAACCCCTGTTGGTAACTATGTCGTTGGTTGATGTCGTTGGTTGACCATCGGGCACGCGGCCGGCCTCGTTCCGCCGCCCGGCGCGCGCCACCCGGTTTGCCCGGGCCTGGACGCGGCATCGCCGGACGGCGAAGAACGGTCTGGCTGTCCAGTGCTCAGAACCTGTGCAGCACCATGCTGAGGAACTCGGTCTCCCTGGTCGCGCGCATGGGCACCGGATCCTCGTCGGGCAGAAGCTCGAATGCCGATTCAGGGCCGTATTCGATGTTGTCCACCACCACCTGCCCCTTGGTCAGGAACAGGATCTCGATGGATTCCTTCGCCCCGGCCCGATAGACGCCCTCCGGGTCGAGCTTGACGAAGCCGATGCGCGCGCCGCGCTCGGTGAAGGTACCCAGCGTCTTGACATGGACCCCCTTGTCCTCGGGCATCCACGCGAATGCATCGGGGTTCATCGCGACGACATCGGCATAGCGTGGGGCCACGAACTCCAGCGTCTGGCCGGTCGCCTTCTCGAAGCAGGCCTCCGAGCCGTCGCGGGTCACGGTCTGGCCATTCTCATCCTCATAGATGAACTTGCCGCCCTTGAAGGTGCCGATCTCGTTCAGCGCGGCGTTCGCGGCCTCGCGCCGGGCCACGCTCAGATAGCCGCCGCCGCTCGCGCCGCCGAACTGCAGCACCATCGTTTCCAGCCCTTCGGCACGCTCCTGCGGTCCGTAATAGACGCTCTCCGGGAAATAGCCGACCCAGCCCTGCTGCAGGACTTGGTTCTCCCCATAGGGCAAAGCCCCTTTGATGACGTAGCGGATCTGGTCGAAGTTGTGGCGATGACGCGGGGTACGCCAACCGCCTTCGCCGGCACGTCCCATGTTGAGGTCATAGTTGAGCGGGGAATCATCCTTGCCGAAAAGGAGATGCTTCTGGGCAAGCACTCCGTCGCGCATCGTTCCGACGTTTTCGGTGTCTGTCTCGGCTGATCTGGCTGCACGCATGACCTGTTTCCTTTCCCGTCACCACTTGTTGCGCGAAAGCGCGTTCTTGGGCGGGTGTACGGTAATCATGCCGGCTTTCTGAGAAAAGCCCCCACTCATGAGACGGTATAATATCGTCTTATATAAAGACCTCCCGTCGCAAATTCACGGAGTCAAATGCGATTACCTTTGGGATATATGGTCTCCCGGGAGCGCTGCTTTTCCTGTCACTCTCGAATATGCCGCCATTTTGGCTGCGGGTCGTTCGATGCGTCGCTGAAACTGCATCCGCAACAACGGTCCGGCGTGAAGAATACCCATGAGAATTCATGACGGCCGCGAGGGTTTGACTGGATCGACAGCCAGAAATCCCCTGCGGCATGGGAGTAGATCCCGCTGGATGCCTGAACTGCTTGTCTGAAAAACAGTCTGAATTTAAGGAGTGAAGATGCTGGGTCAGACATCCACCCATGCTCCGGTCGATTCCGGAGTGCCTGCGCACGCACGCGATTTCAGCGTGCAGGACCGCATCGTCGTCGTGACCGGCGCAGGGCAGGGCATCGGGCGTGAATTGGCCCGTCAGTTTGCCGCGGCCGGCGCCGTCGTGGCGGTTGCCGATCTCAATCTCGCCAAGGCACAGGCGGTCCAGAACGAAATCGAGGAAGCCGGCGGGCGGGCGCGGGCGGTGATGGTCGATGTCGGTTCAAAGGACTCGGTGGAGGCGATGGTCGCCACGACGGTGGAGCAGTTCGGCCGCATCGATGTCCTGGTCAACAACGCGGCGATCTTCGCCACGCTGAACAAGGTCGTCTTCGACCAGATCCCATTGGAGGAGTGGGAACGGGTGCTGAGGATCAACATCACCGGTACCTATCTCTGCGCCTGCGCGGTGGCGCCCGTGATGCGTGAGGCCAAATGGGGTCGCATCATCAATATCTCGTCCGATTCCGTTCCGCGCGGCGTGGCGAACTATCTGCATTATGTGACCTCGAAATCCGCGATCATCGGGATGACCAATGCGATGGCCCGTGAACTCGGTCCGCACGGCATCACGGTCAACTGCATCCGGCCCGGCGCCATCGCCACCGAGGTCGAGCGGATCCACAACCCGACGGAAGCGTTCCGCATCCGGGTGCTCGGCGAACAATGCCTCCCCAAGGGACAACTGCCGGAAGATCTGGCGGGAGCCATCATCTTCCTCGCGACTCCGGCGGCCGGCTTCGTCACCGGCCAGACGATCGCCGTCGACGGTGGTCTGACGCACAACAGCTGACAGGCTGCGACCGAAGGGCAGGGGGCCCGGCAGCCGGGAGAAACACGGGTGAAGCTTTATCCGAAATACTACATCGACGGCGAATGGGGAGACTCATCGCCGGAGGACTCGCGCTCCTTGGTCGATCCGACCAGCGAGACGGAATTCGCGGCGGTCGGTCTTTGCGGCACGGCCGATCTGGACCGCGCCGTGACGGCGGCCCGCCGCGCCTTCGCGGATTATAGCGCCACGACCCCGACCGAGCGCATAGCGATGTTCGAGCGAATCGTCGAGGTCTACAGCGCCCGCCGTCCCGAACTTGCCGACCTGATCGCCCGGGAGATGGGCTCGCCCAAGAGCGTTCCGGTCCAAACCATGGGCCCGATCGATCACTTCAAACAGGCGATCTCCCTGCTCGGGGACTACCGGTTCGAGACGCGCATCGGCGATGCGATCGTCCGGCGGGAGGCGCTCGGCGTCTGCGGGTTGATCACGCCATGGAACTGGCCGGTGCAGACGCCGGTCACCAAGGCGGCCTACGCGCTGGCGGCCGGATGCACGGTCGTGATCAAACCAAGCGAATATTCCCCCCTCTCCACGTTGTTCCTGGCGGAGATCTTCGACCAGGCGGGGGTGCCGAAGGGCGTGTTCAACGTCGTGGTGGGCGACGGCCCGCTGCTGGGAGAGGCGATGTGCCGCCATTCCGGAATCGACATGATCTCGTTCACAGGCTCGACGCGCGCCGGTATCCTGGTCGCCAGTGCCGCCGCACCGACGGTCAAGCGCGTCGCCCAGGAGCTGGGCGGCAAGTCGGCCAACATCATTCTTCCCGATGCGGACCTCGCCGCTGCGGCGCGGTGGACCGTCGGTCGGGGGTTCTTCAATTCCGGCCAGTCCTGTCATGCGCCCAGCCGGGTGCTGGTCCACTCCTCCCAAATCGAGGAGGTCGTCACCCATATGGCGGTCGAAGCCGAGAAAATCCGGATCGGCGATCCGGCCGACGGCTCGACGGCGATGGGGCCGGTGGTCAACCTGGGACAGTTCGAGCGGATCCAGGCATTCATCCGCTCCGGCATCGACGAAGGGGCGCGTCTCGTCGCCGGCGGCCTCGGGCGGCCGGAGGGGCTGGAACGGGGATACTTTGTGAGACCCACGATCTTCGCCGACGTGTCCCCGGACATGACGATCGCCCGTGAGGAGATCTTCGGCCCCGTGCTGTCGGTGATCGCCTATTCCTCGGAACGCGAGGCGGTCGAGATCGCCAACGACTCCCCTTACGGACTGGGTGGCTATGTGTTCACCCGCTCGCGCGAGACCGGGCTCGACATCAGCCGCCGGCTGCGGGCGGGCCGGGTCTTCTTCAACGGTGCCGCCGGTTCGGTCGCCGCGCCGATGGGTGGGTACAAGCAATCGGGGAACGGGCGGGAAATGGGGATATTCGGCCTGGAGGAGTATCTCGAGGTCAAGGCGATCTTCGGCTTTCCCGAGGAGGCCGCCGCACTTCCCTTTCTCGCCTGAGACCAGCCGAACTACGAAGGAAAGCTCTGCGATGAAAGTGTGCGTTTATGGGGCGGGCGCCGTCGGCGGCCACATCGCCGGGCGGCTGATGCGGGCCGGCGCGGATGTCTCGGTCATCGCCCGCGGTCCCCATCTGGCGGCGATCCGGGAAAATGGCCTTCTGATCGAAGCGAAGGACGGCACGTTCCATGGCCGGCCGAAGGCTACCGACGATGCACGGGACATCGGCGAGCAGGACATCGTCATCGTCAGCGTCAAAGCCCCCTCGCTTCCGCAGATTGCCGGCGGGCTGCGTCCGCTGTTGGGGGCGGGCACGCGCGTCGTATTTGCGATGAACGGGATCCCCTGGTGGTACTTCCATGCGCATGGCGGTCCTTTCGATGCCAGGCGTCTCGACCGCATCGACCCCGGCGGGCGGGTATGGAGCGCCGCGTCCCCCGACCGGGTCATCGGCGCCATCGCCTATACGGCTTGTACCGTCAGCCGGCCCGGCGTGATCCATGCGGAGAACCTCCGCAACCGGATCATCCTGGGGCGACCGGACGGGGTGCCCGACGAGCAGACCGATCGGCTGGCCGCGCTTCTGGCCGCCGGCGGGCTTGAGATCGAAGTGACGGACCGGATCCGGGATGCGATCTGGGCAAAGCTTCTGATGAACCTGACCGGAGGGACGCTTGGGGTTCTGGCCGCGTCCGCGATGCGCGACGCGCTGTCCCACCCGATCCTGGGCGATGTGGCTGACAGGATCGCGGCCGAAGGGGCGGCGATCGCACAGGCGCTTGGCTGCGATCCGGGAGACCATGGAACGGTCAGGGCTCGTCTGTCGGTGTCAGGCCATAAGCAAAGCATCCTCCAGGATCTGGAGTTGGGCCGGGCCATGGAAATCGACGCCCTGTTCCGCGTCCCCCTTGAGATTGCACGGCTGGCCGATGTGCCGACGCCGACGCTCGATGTGGTTGTGGCGCTGGTGATTCAGCGGGCAAAGGCTGCGGGGCTTTACGCAGAGTGACGTGGACCAGGTATGGGCCGGCCGGTGACGGAGGATGTCGGAAGGCTGCATGGGATCGCTGGTCGAGGCATGGGTTTCGTTGGACCGCTTCTCGCCATGGAAGTCGCGGTCGCCGTTGCGCCCCGGCCCCGTCGGCTCACCGCTGCCGTCCTTGGGCCGGAAGCTCTTCACCGACGCCCCGTTCGCCATCGGGCTTGAACCGGTGGCGCCTCGATGGCTCACCGATCAGCGTCCCATCCACCGAGAAGTGCTCGTCAGACAGCAGCGCCTTGACCCGGGGTTGACCCAGCACGGTGGCCAGGAACTTGCCCGCCACATCGCCGGCCAGCAGGCGCTCACGGTTCTTGGTGAACACAGTGACGTCCCACACCGGGGGCGTCCATCGACAAGCCGACGAACCAGCGGAACAGCAGGTTGTCGTCGAGCTGTTCCATCAGCTGGCGTTCCGAGCGCACCGAGTAGAAGGCCTGGAGCAGCAGCGCCCGCAGCAGCTTCTCCGGCGGGATCGAGGGGCGCCCGATCGTCGAGTACAGCCCCTCGAACGTCGGCCACATCACCTCCAGCGCTTCATCCACGATGGCACGGATCGCTCGTAGAGGATGGCTCGCCGCAACACTGACCTTACAGCTCACATAGCTGAACAGACCCTCGCTGTGTTCCTCCGGTCCCCGCATCGTCCCCTCACCCCCCCGCATTCTCTTCAACCAGAGAGAATCACCACCGGCAGCCCGCGCATAGTCTTTTTCCGCACCCTGTTAGTTCTACTGTGTCATAAGTTCGTGTTTTCTGTGGCAGCATGGACATCGCTCAAGCGATCGGCTCAGCGTTCGCGCGATGGCGATGCGCAGGGTGGCGATGGAGGTCGGGACGTGCCGTTCAGGGCGCAGCGGTAGCACCGCGCGGTCGGTAACCTTCGGGTAGCGCAGGTGCTTCGCGGCGCCCGGTTCGAGGTGGAGCCGAGGGGGGAATCGCGGCCCGCTCCCGGACCAGGAAGCCGTAGGCAGCGATGCACAAGGTGGCATGGTGGTGAAAGCCCCGCCAGCCGCGGCCCTCGTAATGGCCCAACCCGAATTCCTGCTTGAGTTCCAGGTAATCGCGCTCGATCCGCCAGCGTCCCTTGGCGGTGCCGACCAGATCATCCAGCGACGTGGTGTCCGGCTGGGTCGACAGCCAATACTTGGTCGGCTCGTCTTCATCCTCGGGCCACTCGACCAGCAGCCATTCGGCCGGCCGGAGTTCGGCGCGTTCATTGTCGCGGTGGGCGGGATGGACCCGGACGGCGGCAAAGCGGGAGGTGAGCGGCGCGTTCGTGCCTTCGCGCCAGGTGACGGTGTGCCAGGCCGCCGGCGCCAATCCCTGGGCCAGGGCCTTCGCCGCGACCGGTTCGTGCCCCGGCCCCCGGCGCAGCAGCTTCGGCGGCCGCCCTGTGCCACTCCAGGGTTTCGGCGGCAACGGCATAACGCCCGGCGGCCAGAGGCTGGTCGATGACTGGATGCCGGCAACATAGATCAGCCCCAGTGCGCCGATGCCTGCGCGCAGGTCGGTGTCGGTGCCGTAGCCGGCGTCCATCAGCACCACGCCCGGCGGCAGCCCGGCCGCCACCGCCGCGCGGATCTGGTCGAGCGCGATGGCCGGCTTGGTTTGGAAGGCGACAGCATCCGGAATGCCCGCCTTGGCGCGCCGGATCGGATCATTGGCCCAGGTCTCGGGCAGATAGAGCCGGCAGGCAATGGGCAGGCTGGCATGATCGGTGGCCAGCGACAGCGAGACGGCGACCTGGCAGTTGTCCTGCTTGCCGATCTGGCCGCAGTACTGGCGCGCCACGCCGACCGAGTGGCGGCCCTTCTTGGGCATTCCGGTGTCGTCGACGATCCAGAACCGGAGCGGGCCGCCTTCAAGCAGGGCGGGAAGAACCAGATCGCGGACCGCGTCCAGAACGGCACGATCGTCCCAGGCGGCCTTGGCGACGAAATGATGCAAGGATTGGTGGGCGGCGCCGACCCGGCCCGGGTCTACCCGCGCCGCCATCGGTTCGACGCTCTTGCGCTCGCCCGGCAGCATCAAGCCGGTACAATAGGCCCGAAACGGTGCCGCGCGGTCGGCGTGGCCGAGCGCTACCGCGAGGCGCTCGACATATGCTGTGAAGCGTGATTCGCTGGTGCTGTCCGGTCCGCAGAGATCCATGACGCCTCCTGAACGGAGCATGAATCTCTTTCATACCAATCGCCGGCCGCCAATGCCATGTTTATGACACAGTAGAATTAGCTCCTTCTGACTTACCCAACCCTCAGATAAGGGCTGGGGCGGGTCAGTATAAAATTGGCATGAGGCTCAGATATATTTCACATGATAAATTGTTTTATTTATGGTGAGACCTCACCGGGCACGAGTGGCGTGGTCGGGGAAAGGGTCGATCAGGGTTTCTGACGGTCTCGTGCCGCGAGCAGCGCGTCGGCCAGCTCGACGAAGCCGTCGCCGCCGGGGCCGCGCGTGATCCAGGCCGGCGGCCGCGGGATGTCGGACAGGAAATCGATGACCGTGCTGACGCCGACGGAGGTCGGGAAATGGGCGAACATCGGTGCATCGTTGACCGAATCGCCGGCATAGGCGACGGCGTCCGGTGTCGCGTCGATGTCGAGGCCGTGAACATCACGCATCACCCGGCGCGCCATGCCGAGTTTGTCGTAGTCGCCGAACCAGCCGAGCACCCACAAGGAATTGACCGTCACCTCCGCCCCGGCGGCTTGGAAGTGCCGAACCAGCGCCGCTCGCAATCCGGGATCGGACGGGACGCGGAAGGCGAGGCTGCACAGGCGGAATGGCTGGTCGCTCGCCAGTTCCACCTGCGGAAGGTCGGCGTGGATTGTCTGGCGCAGGTGCTCCAGCCGCCCGGCCGCCACCGTCCGCTCCTCCTTCCCGTGCCAGAAGCGGCGCTCGATGTCGCCATCGCCGGCGCGGCGCAGCAATAGACCGCCGTTTTCGGCAATCACCCCATCCACCGGCCACATCCGCGCCATCTGGTCGGCCCAGCCCGCCGGGGCGGCGGTGACGGGCAGCACCGGGATTCCGCCGTCGCGCAGCCGCTCGATAGCGTCATAGGTGCGGGCGGACAGGTAGCCCTCGTGGGTAAGCGTGTCATCCATGTCAGTCAGGACAAAGCGCACACAAGCCAGGGCTGCTGCCGGCGCCTTCGCCAGCGGACGCAGGGCGGCGATGACGGTCATGCCTCCTCCGTCTGCTGCCGGTCCCGGTGCTGGCCCTGGAGCCGGCCCTGGTCGGCCGGCACGGCGATCTGGGTACGGTGCATGAGGCGGCGTTGGTCGTCTGGGAAGGAGTCGCGGCGGTGCATGGTCCAGCGGTTGTCCCACATCACCAGATCGCCGACCCGCCAGCGATGGTGCCAGGCAAGCTCCGGCCGCACCGCCGCCGCCCAGATGTCGTCGAGCAGCGCCTCGCTGTCCGCCACGGACAGGCCGGGGATGTGGGCATGGGGCCGGCGGCCGAGCAGCAGCGCCTTCGCTCCGGTCCCGGGGTGGGAGATGACCAGCGGATGCACCGTGCCGGGCGATGTGGCGACATCCGTCGGCGGGGCGAAACCCTGGCGCAGGTAGCCGCCGCTGTTGGTGGTGCTGTCATGCTTGATCGACAGCCCTTCGACCCGTCGCTTCAGCGGTTCGGGCAGGGCGTCATAGGCCGCGAACATGCTGAGGAAGCCGGTGTTGCCGCCCTCTGCCGGCACCTCCAGGGCATAGAGGCTGCTGGCGTAGGGCGGTGTCTCCAGATAGGTCATGTCGGCGTGCCACACCGACTCCCCAGCCCCCAGCGCGCCGATGGGCCGGCCATTCTCCGTCACGTTGGAGATGACATAGACCTCCTCGTAACCGGGGGCGTGCAGTCGCCCATTCTCGGTAATCGGCGCCTTGTCGAGCGGGCCGAAATGGCTGGAGACGCGGACGAGGTCGGCATCCGACAGTGCCTGGTCGCGGAAGACCAGCACCAGATGGCGGTCCAGCGCATCGGCCAGGGTCGACGCTGTGGCTGGGGAAAGCGGCCGCGACAGGTCTAAGCCGCGGATTTCGGCGCCCAGCGTGGGTGAGACCGGGTGGATGGTGACGTCTGTGTCGGGACTGTCGCTCATTGCCATGGTGGGGCCTCAGCTGCCGGCGCGGTCGTGGATGTCGGAGAAGAACAGGTCGCGCCAGTCGGACGGCCGGTTGCGGATGGAACCGATGCGCGCCATGAAGTCGGTGAAGGTGCCGATGCCGTGCGGGGCGAGGTCGTAGGAGACCTCCGGATGCGCGATCATCGCCGCAACCTCCTCCACGCCCAGCTTGGAATTCTCGATGCGGATATAGGCCCGGGCCGCCTCCTGCGGGTCGGCCTTGATCAGTCCGACCGACTCCTCCAGCGCCGCCAGAACCGCCTTCGTCAGCTTCGGGTTGGCGTCGTGGAAGGCGGCCGAGGTCCACAGCGCGCTGAAGGAGGCCGGGCCGCCCAGCACGTCGTAGCTGCTCAGCACCTTATGGATTTTGGGATCGCGCAGCTGCTGGTCCTGGAAGGGCGGGCTGGTGAAATGCGCCGTGATCTCCGTCTTGCCGGACAGCAGCGCGGCTGTGCCGTCGGGGTGGGCCAACGAAACGGTCTGGGGGTCCAGCTTCGCATGCTGGCCGGGGCCGAACGCCTGCTCCGCGGCGATCTGCAACACGATGGCCTGATAGGAGGCGCGGACCGACGGGACGACGATGCGGTCCTTCGTGGCGAAGTCCTTCAGGCTGTTCACCTCGGGCCGGTTGGTGTTGAGGTACGCCGGCTGGGCGTTGAGCGCCGCAAGGCCGCGGAGGTTGGCGTTCCCCTTCGTCTTGTCCCAGGCGATGATGAAAGCGGGCACCCCGGCCGCGCCGAAATCGGCGTTGCCGGACAGGGTGGCCTCGGTGATCGTCGTCGGGTTACCGAGCGGGGTGTAGCTGGCCTTGACCTCTCCCAGCCCGGCGGCGCGCGCCTGCTTTTCCACCAGCCCCTTGTCCTGCATGACATAGAGCGGCAGGTAGCCGAGGCCGAGGTTGCGGGCGAAGCGGACCTCCGTCGCCTCCGCCCGTGCCGCTTCCGGCATCAGGCCGGCGATGCCGGCTGCAAGGAGCAGCGCCGTACCCAGCAGGGACCGGCGCAGGAATGATTGGGAACTGGTCATGGCGGGTCTCACCAAAGGCATTGGATAACGGAAATTGTGGGGGCGCTGGTGTCGGTACCCTCGTGGGGGCGCTTCGGCATGGGAACGCGCTCCATCAGGGGATCGGGTCACGACCACACATGCTGGCGGCGGTCGTCGATTCGTTTGGCCTTGTGGACGGCACGGGGCAGGGTGCCGGGGGCGAGCAGGGCGACCTCCGCCCCGACGCCGGTTGCAGCTTTCAACTGGCGGCGCAGCCGGCCCCGCAGCTCTTCCAGATCACCGTTGAAGCCCTGGGTGTGTTCCGCCTCGACCGTCAGGCGGTCCAGCCGCTCGATCCGCTCCAGCACCAGCCGGTATTCGCCGGTCAGCGCCGGATCCTGGCGCACCACCGCCTCAACGTCGCCGGGGAACAGGTTGACTCCCTTGACGATCAGCATGTCGTCGAGCCGCCCATGAACCCCCTTCAGCCGCAGGGAGGTGCGGCCGCAGCGGCAGGGCTGCGTCGTCACCGACACGATGTCGCCGGTGCGGAAGCGGATGATCGGGCGCGCGCGCTTGCGCAGGGTGGTCAGCACCAGTTCGCCTCGCCCGCTCTCTGCCCCCCACAGTGCCGTCGCCCTGAACTGGTTCAGCACCGCCAGCAGCCGTTCCGACGGCAGGGTTCCGGCATGGATGCTGAGCGCCCCCAGCTTCTGCGCGCCCAGCACGCAGGGGCCGCCGACGAACAGCGAGAAGTTCAGCGCATGGGCATAACGGTCGGCCGGCCGCAGGCCGCTCGACCAGAACTGCCGTGTCTCATAGTCGATCCATTCCTCGAAATCCTTGGCGGTGTAAGGCGAGGCGGTCGGCACCCCGGTCGACCCGCTGGAGGCGGAGATGTAGACGATCTCCCGTTCCGGCACGGCGACCAGATCGCCGAAGGGCGGCACCGCGACCTGCCGGTCGCGGATGGTCGCCTTGTCCAGGAAGGGGAAGCGCCGCAGATCGTCCAGCGTGCGCAGGTCCCCCGGCGACACCCCCTGCGCGTCGAAGGCGGCCCGGTAGTAGGGCGAGCCTTCGTAAGCGTGCCGCAGATGGTCCTTCAGCAGATCGAGCTGCGATTGCCGCCAGTCGGCGCGGCTCTGGGTCTCCAGGCCGGGCTGCCAGTATGCGTCATGATCCTGAACCGCCACTTTTCCTTATCCTTCGAGAGTTTGGCAACGGCTGCCGGCCCGATCAGGCCAGCGCCGCCATCACCGCACCGGTCGAGATCGTTCAGACCCCGCATGGCGAAACCCCTTGTCAGGTGGTGGGACCGTGGCGTTCCCCGGTCGCCGCCGGAGTTTCACAGGCTGTCGTCGTCTAATTTCTGTATTATCTATAGGAAAATAGGAAAATGGGATGAGGTCAAGTGTCCGCTTCGTGTGGGTCGATGTTTTTGGCGGAATTGGTTGCCGAATCCGGCGTTTGCACGTCGGCATCCACACCGCGACGGAGGGGACCGGGGATGAAGCTCATTCCGCGCGGCTTCCTCTCCTCCGCGCGGTGGTCCCCGTTCCCCTGATCGTCGGATAATCCTGGTCGGATCGCTGGGACGGAATCCGTGCCAACGGGATGCAAGGATCACCCTCAAACGCGTTCCGCGGCGAAACGGTTCTCTGGCCGTGGCAGACCGAAATGGCCGCGCAATGTCGTGCTCTCATACTCCTCGCGGAACAGACCGCGCTCGCGCAGGATCGGCACGACCTGATCGGCGAAATCCTCCAGGCCGCCGGGGAAATAGGGCGGCATGACGTTGAAGCCGTCGGCGGCCCCGGTCTCGAACCACAGCTGCATCTCGTCGGCGATCTCGACCGGGGTGCCGCAGACCAGACGATGGCCGCGCCCGGCGGCGACATGCTGGGCGAGCTGGCGAATGGTCAGATTCTCGCGCCGGGCCAGACCGATCAGCAGGCGCGAACGGCTTTGCAATTGCTCCGACGGCGGCAGGTCGGGCAGCGGCCCGTCGAGGTCGTAGCCCGACACGTCGGATCCCAGCCGCTCGTTCAGCAGGGGCAGGGCGTGCGCCGGGTCGGTCCAGCCCTCCAGCGTCGCCAGCTTGTCGCGCGCCTCCTGCGTGGTCGCTCCGATCACCGGCAGGAAGCCGGGCATGATCGCCACGCTGGCCGGATCGCGGCCTTGTGCTGTCACGCGCGCTTTCAGGCTGGCGTAGAAGCAGCGGGCGTCTTCGATGTTCTCCTGGGCGGTGAACACCACATCTGCGGTGCGGGCCGCCAGATCCTGGCCGGGATCGGAGGATCCCGCCTGCACGATCACCGGGTGGCCCTGCGGCGGGCGCGGGATGTTCAGCGGTCCCTTCACCGAGAAATATTTCCCGGCATGGTTCAGCACATGCATCTTGGCGGGGTCGGCATAGAGGCCGCGGTCCCTGTCCTTGGGGAAGGCGCCGTCGTCCCAGCTGTCCCACAGCCCCTTGACCACATCGACGAACTCCTCCGCCACGGCATAGCGTTCGTCGTGGTCGGGGTGGACGGCGCCGAAATTGGCCGCCGTCCGCGCGTAGGAGGTCGTCACCACGTTCCAACCGGCCCGGCCGCCGCTGAGATGGTCGATGGAGGCGAAGGCGCGGGCGAGGTGGAACGGCTCGCCATAGGTGGTCGAGGCGGTCGCCACCAGCCCGATCCGGCTGGTCGCCATCGCCAGCGCAGCCAGCAGGGTCAGCGGCTCGAAGCGGGCGATCATCGAGGGGTGGGCATCGGCGCCGCTGGTCAGCCCGTCGGCCAGGAACAGCATGTCGAACTTCGCCCGTTCGGCGGTGGCGGCGATGCGCAGCAGGTGCGGCAGGTTTTCCGATCCGGACTCCGCTCCCGGATAGCGCCATCCGGCGACATGGTGTCCGGCCCCCTGAAGGAACAGGCCGAGATGGATTTGACGCTTCGGCAAGGTCATGACGCGGTCTTTCTGGATTATGAGCGTTGCGGGTTGTCCCCGTGCTCCCCGGCTTTCTTGTCGCTTGGCTTTCTTTTTGCCCGGCCGTGCCGGGATGTCCGTCACTGCGGCCGGCGCTCCCGGCCCAGCGAATCCAGCAGCCCGAGCAGGTCGCTCCGGCTTTCCATCTGCGTCACCAGCGCCGGAATTTCCGCCAGATGAGCGACGCCGCCGGTTGCATCGGCGAATTTCGCGGCGGGATCCTGAACGCCGCGGATGCGGCCGACCCGCCGTGACAGTGTGCGCCCGTCGTTGAAACGGATCGTCACCTCGGTGAAGCGGGTGGAGGGATCGTTCGACATGCGTGGCGCCGTCTCGTCATGGCGGCGTTCGACCAGGGCCGCCAGGGTTCGCACATCGTCGGGCACCGGGACGGCGCTGAAATTGGCCAGCCCGAGATCGCGGCGCAGCAGCGCGGTGGCGATCACATATTCGACGCTGAAGCGTCCGGCGATGCCGTCCTCCGCCGCCCGCACCACCAGGGCGGCGTCGCCGCCGGGCGGGAAGGTGGCGGTCACACCCTCGATCCGCCGCGGGTCGATGTCATGATCGGCGATCAGGCCGAGGATGGCTTCGGCGGCGCAATGGGCGGCGGTGCAGAAGGCGAACTCCTTCAGGATCAGGCCGGGCCTGACGATCTGCCAGGGCTCGCCCCAGCCGTCGAGCACCCGCTCCGGCCGCTCCGCTCCGGCGGCGAAGCAGGAGAAGAAGCCGACCGGCCCGTCGAGGAAATCGGCGGCTCCGCCGAAGCCACGCTCGGCCAGCCGCGCGGCGGTCAGGCCGACCCGCGCGGCGAGACCGGCGTGCAACGGCTTGGCGTCGCTGCCGAACTGGAGCCGCAGGCCCGCCGATTGCGTCGCGGCGAGCCCGAGCGCCACGGCGACGCGGCAGGCATCCAGCCGCCGCCGCCGGGCGACAGCCGCCGCCGAGCCGATGGTGCCGAGCGTCGCCGTGGCGTGGAAGCCGATCTCGTAATGGCGGCTGCCCAGTGCCAGCCCGAGCCGGGCCATCGTCTCGACCCCGACGATGTAGGCGGCGAGGAACGCTCCGGCATCGGCATCGCTGTCAGGCACGGCGGCGAGCAGCGCCGGCAGGATGACGGTGGAGGGATGGCCGCGCACGCTGGCATGGACATCGTCGAAATCCAGCGCGTGCCCGGCGTGACCGTTGGCCAGCGCGGCGGTGAAGCCATCGGTGCGGCGGCCGTGGCCGATCAGCACGGCGTCGCCGGGGGCGGGCGGCAGCGTGTCGAGCAGGATCGCCAGCGCTGGATCTTCACTTCCGGCGATGGCGCAGGCCAGGAAGTCGAGCAGGCCGGTCAGCGAGGCCGCGACCGCGTCAGCCGAGGCCAGCGGATCGGATGCGGCGATCCGGTCCGCCAACTGTGCGGTCAACGAGGCGGATGATGCTTTGGCGGCTTGGTTCATGTCGGGCTCACGGGCGTGGCGTCCTGCGGTGCGGCCTGACCAAGGCCGGTGATGAAGGCACGGATGCGTGGGTTGGCGCTGTCGCGGAAGATGGCGGCGGGCGGGCCGCGCTCGACGATGCGGCCGCCTTCGGTGAAGGCGACGACGTCGCTGATCTCCTCGGCGAAGCGCATCTCATGCGTGACCAGGATGGAGGTCATGCCGTCGCGGATCAGGTCGCGGATGACCGCCAGCACCTCCCCCACCGTTTCGGGGTCGAGGGCGGAGGTCACCTCGTCGAACAGCACCAGCTCCGGCCGCATGGCCAGCGCACGGGCGATGGCGACGCGCTGCTGCTGTCCTCCCGACAGTTCGGCGGGATAGGCGCGCTCCTTGCCGGACAGCCGCACCCGCTCCAGCAGGGCGCGGGCCTCGCGTTCCACCTCGCCGCGCGGGCGGCCGAGGATGCGGACCGGAGCGATGGCGATGTTTTCCAGCGCGGTCAGATGCGGGAACAGGTTGAACTGCTGGAAGACGAAGCCGATGCGCTTGCGCAGTTCCAGCCGGTCGGCTTCGCGGTGCAGCCGGTGGACAGAGGTGCCGGCCACCATGATCTCTCCCTGCTGCGGGGTGATCAGCCCGTTGATGCAGCGCAGGATGGTCGATTTTCCGGAACCGGACGGGCCGATGATCGACAGCGCATCGCCCTTGCGGATGTCGAGGTCGATGCCGTTCAGCACCTTGGTCGACCCGTAGGACAGATGGACGTCGCGCAGGGACACCAGAACCGGCCGGTCGGCTAGCGGATCGTGGGGGACGGGGGTGGTCATCGCAGGGAACTCGCTAGACGGCGAAGCGGCGTTCCAGCCGCTGGGTCACCCGGGAGATCGGGTAGCAATAGGCGAAGAACACCACCAGCACCGTCAGGTAGACGGCGATGGTGAAGTCGGTCCTGCGCACCGCGGTGCTGGCGTCGGTCGCCGCATGCAGCAGTTCCTCCACCCCGACCAGCGAGGCGAGCGCCGAGCCCATGGCGATCGAGGCGTAGAGATTCATCCAGGCCGGCAGGCTGCGGCGCAGTCCTTGCGGCAGGATGATCCAGCGCAGGGTCTGCAAGCGGCTGAAGCCGAGGGAGCCGGCGGCCTCCCATTGCGCGGCCGGGATCGACTGGATGGCGCCGCGCGCGATTTCCGCGATGTGGGCGCTGGCCGGCACCGCCAGCCCGACCACCGCCTTCAGCCAGTCGGGAAAGGCGATGTGCCAGCCGCCGACCGCGATCTCGAAGGGCAGGGCGTAGGTGGTGGCGAAGATCAGCACCAGATGCGGCGCGTTGCGGAAGATCTGCACATAGGTGATGGCCGGCAGGCGCAGCAGCCGCAAACTGGACAGTTCCAGCACGCCGAGGATCAGGCCGATCAGCGTGCCGAGCGCTATGGCGCTGGCGCTGATCAGCACATTCATCGCAAAGCCCTGGAGCAGATGCGGGCTCCAGTCCAGCAGGGCCAGCGCCGATTGCGGGCGCAGCGCGATCCAGGCGGCGGCGACGGCGGCGACGCAGAACGCGACCGGCCGACCGACCGGATGGGGGAACGGGATCGCGGGGAGGGTGGTGGCAGCCATTCCGACGGCGGTCATCGTCACAGTCCCTGTCCGGTAGGGCCGAGGCCGGGGGTGCGCAGCCGGCGTTCCAGCCAGAATCCGACCTGCGACAGCGCAAGGTTGATGGCGCTGAAGAACAGCAGCAGCACGATCATCAGCTCGACCACGATGTCGCGCTGGGTCCAGATCATGATCGAGGCATAGGTGATCTCGCCAACCGCGACGGCGGAGGCGACGGTGGTCAGCTTCACGATGTTGACCAGATTGTTGAAGATGGCCGGCAGGGCGATGCGCAGCGCCAGCGGCAGCTCGACCCAGCGTAGGATCTCCAGTCGGCCGAAGCCGAGGGAGCGGGCGGCCTCGCGCATGGTGTCGGGCACCGCCTCGATCCCGGCGCGCAGGGCTTCGGCGTGATAGGCGGCGCCATGCATGCCGACCACCGTCACCACCCAGAAGAAGGCGCCGAACGGATTGCGCCCGGCCCCGCCCAACGCGTCGCTGATCAGCATGTTCAGCCCAAGGAAGGCGCAGACCAGTTGGACCAGCGTCGGCGTGTTGCGCGTCAGCTCGACGAACAGGCGGGCGGGCAGCGACAGCAGCCTGTTCTTCGCGGTCAGGCAGCCGGCGAGCAGGATGCCGCCGGCCAAGCTGACCGGGATGGTGACGGCGATCAGCACCAGCGTGGTGCGGAAGCCCTCCAGCCACATGTCGCGTTCATAGGCGCTTTTCAGGAAGCTGAAATTCAGCCCGTAGCCCTTGGCGAAGGTGATGGCGCCGTCCAACGTGATGCTGGCCAGCAGCGTATCGGCCATGGCGGGTCTCTCCCGGTCCTCGATCCTGGACTCAGCGCCCCTTGTTGGCGTCGCGGGTTTCCAGGAAGTAAGGCGTCACAGCCAGCCGGTTGCGCTCGGCGGCGTCGATGATCCAGCCCGAACCGTGCAGGCGGCGCATGATGCCGTCCAGCGCGTCGCGGGCATCCGTCTCGCCCTTGCGCACCCAGATGACGTTCAGCGACGGCAGCAGGTCGGTCGGGGTCAGGATTTCGTAGTCCTTCCAGTCCTCGGGATGGTCGAGCAGCATGACGCGCAGGGTGGCGCCGGTATGGACCGCGGCATCGCACTGGCCGCCCTTCAGCGCCAGCAGCGAGTCCGGCTGGCTGGGGAAGCCCTTGATCTTGGCGCCGATCTCTTCGGCCAGCGGCTTGGTGAAGTTGGCGCCCTGCGACAGGCAGACGGTCCTGCCCTTCAGGTCCGGCCAATCCTTGACCGGCGTGCCCCTGCGGCCTAGCGCGATGCCGCCGCTGCGCTCGAAGGCGGTCGGCACGAAGTCGAGCATCTCGGCCCGCTCCTCCGTCCACGACATGTTGGCGATCAGCAGATCGACCTTGCCCTGTTGCAGGAACTGGACGCGGTTGGGCGGGGTGACGGTCACGGTTTCCAGCTTCACCCCCAGCCCGCGGGCCAGTTCGGTGGCCAGATCGATGTTGAAGCCCTTCTGTTCCTGCGACTTGGCATCGACGTAACCGAAGGGCGCGCCGGACAGGATGACGCCGGCGATCAGGCTGCCGCGCTGCTTGATCCGGTCGAGCGTGGCGTCGGCCTGGGCCGTACCGGCGATCGCACCGCTCATCAGGGCTGCAAGGGAGGCCGCGGCCGCCAGTCGGAACAGTTTCATTACCCTCTGCCGCTCCCATTATGTCTACTTATTGAGAGGGTTATATACGGCAATAACATATAAATAAAATAGACATTATTGAGTAATATTAACAAATTTATATTGTTATAATCTGACAAGAAGGAACGGGAAGGCTCAAACATGGAAGCGGAGCCCTCCGCAACTCCCCCTGGCGGGGTTCAGATCGTGTAATCCGGTTCCGGCAGGCTCATGTCCATCTCTTCCGCCGGAGCCTGTGGCGAATTGGTCCAGCCGACGATCCTGGCCGGGACCCCGGCAACGGTGGCGCCGGGCGGAACCGGCTTCAGCACCACGCTGCCGGCGCCGACCTTGGCGTGCCGGCCGATCTCGATGTTGCCCAGAACCTTGGCGCCGGCAGCCAGCAGCACGCCGTCGCGCACCTTGGGGTGGCGGTCGCCATGCTCCTTGCCAGTGCCGCCAAGGGTGACGCCCTGGAGGATCGACACGTCGTCACCGACTTCCGCCGTCTCGCCGATCACCACGCCGGTGCCA
>NZ_CP039635.1:1082500-1162302 GCF_004923295.1 Azospirillum sp. TSH100 | reverse complement strand
CGCGCAGCGCATCGACCAGGGCGCCGCGGTCGGCCGTCCGTCGCACCTGCTGCTTTTCCTCCTCGTCATCGGCCGGGTAGAGGCCCTTTTCCGCCTTCAGCGCGATGTCGTCGCCTTCCCACCAACCCCGTAGGGTGGCGAGGTCGTGACTGCCGACTGTGGCGAGCGCCAGCTCCGGATAGTCGTCCGGTCCCTTGAAGGCCCCATCCTCGGTCCATTCGAAGAAGACGACGCGATAGCTCAGCACCCCGGCCTCGGTCATCCGCTCGCGGAAACCCTCCGGCACGGTGCCCAGATCCTCGCCGACGACGAGGCAACGGTGACGCTGGCTCTCCAGCGCCAGGATGCCCAGCAGATCCTCCATCGGATAGGCGACATAGGCGCCTTCGCCCGGCGGATGCCCCTCCGGGATCCAGTAGACATGCTGGAGCGCCATCGCATGATCGATGCGCAGCGCCCCGGCATGGCGCATGTTGGCGCGGACCAGATCGATGAAGGGCTGATAGCCCGCCGCACGCAGCGCCTGTGGATGGAAGGGCGGCAGCCCCCAATCCTGCCCGGCCGGGTTGAACAGGTCGGGCGGAGCGCCGACATGGGCGGCGTCGACCACCGCCTGCGGCGTCATCCAGGTCTCCGCCCCGCTGGCATCGGCGCCGACCGCAAGGTCGCGGTAGAAGCCGATGGCCATGCCGAGTTCGGCGGCCCGCTCCGCCGCCAGACGAAGCTGGTCGTCCGCCAGCCATTGCAGCCAGACGAACCAGGCGATGCGGTCGGCATGCTCCTTGGCAAACTGCTCCACTGCCGGTGCCCTCGCGTCGTGGTAGTCCGCCGGCCACCGGTGCCAGTCGGCCCTGCCCTCGGCAGCAAAGCGTTCGCGCAGGGCCTGGAAGGTGGCGAAGCGCTCCAACCCAATGCCGCCCTCGGTACGGAAGGCGTCAAAGGCGGCGCGGCGATCCGGCTTGGCGGAGGCTTGGAAGCGGACGAACAGCTGTTCCAGGATCGGCAGCTTCAGCCCGGATACTACCGTGTAATCGACGTTGGCGGAGGCGCGTGCCGCGTCCAGCGCCTGCCGGAACGCGGGCGAGGCGACCTCCTTCCGCAATTCCGCGTCGTCGAGGAATTCCGGCACAGCGGTGACGTCGATGTACAGCGGGTTCAGGAACAGCCGGCTGGCCGGCGAATAAGGGCTGGCATGCTCGGGATTGTCGAGGAACATGGCATGCAGCGGGTTCAACCCGATCACCGCCGCCCCGCGCGCCGCGGCGATGTCGGCCAGCGTCCGCAGGTCGCCGAAATCGCCGATGCCCCAGTCATGCTCGCTGCGCAGGGTGTAGAGCTGCGCCGACAGGCCCCACAGCTTTTCCCCCACCAGCATCGGCATCGGCAGATGGCAGCGGGCGGGCGCCAGGATCAGGCGGGTTTCCGCAGCACCATGCTCCGTCTCCACCCGCAGCGTGTGATAGCCGGCCTGGGCCAGCGGCCCCAGTGGCAAACGCCGTTCGGCATAGGTCACGTCGCCGGCGGTGATGCAGCGGCAGCGCGGCAGGCTGCCGAATCCGACGACGCCGCTCTGCGTCTCCCCGTTTTCCAGCGTCAGGATATAGCGCAGGGTGCGGGTGCCATGGGGCAGGGTGACCGGCACGGTGACCGCCTCGCCCGCCCGGCGGACCACCGCCGGGGGCAGGGCGCGGCCATACTCCTCCTCGTCCAGCCGGTCGAGATGGGCGAGTGCGGCGGCCTCGTCCCCCGCCTCCACCCTCATTGCCGATAACAGGGCGCGGACGGTGTCCTCGCTGGCCGTCACGGTTTCCCCGGCGGCATTGTTGAAGGAGCGTTCCACCCCCATGCGGTCGGCCAGCCGATCGAGTGCCGAGGCTTCTTCCAACCACAGCACCACCGACCAGGGGGCGAGCGCGTCGCCCGACAGCCCTGCACCTTCGGTCCACAGAATGCGGCCGGAGACGTCGGGGAAGCCGGCGGCCGGCGTGTCGGCCAGATTGGCGAAGGCATGCAGCCGGCTGCCATCGCCCAGCCTCCAACAGACGGTCAGCCCGGTCTTGCTGACCACGCTGTGGCTCGACGCTCTGCCGAGAACGCCGTCCAGGCGCGGGACGATCTCGGTCCGCCGCACCGCCAGCGCCCGGCGATACCAATCGAGCCAGCCAGCATGCTCCGGTGCCCCGCGAGCCTCCCAGTCCAGCTTGGCCGACTCCGCGGTCTCCGGCGCGGTGGGGTCGGGGATGCGGGCGCGGGCCTCGGGGTCCTGGAATTCGGGGAACTTGGCGAACTCCTCCGCCCGGCCCTTGCGCACCGCCTCGGCCAGTTCGTCGCCGAAGTCGCAGAAGAAGGGGAAGGGCTTGGCCGATGCCCATTCCTCGCCCATGAACAGCATGGGGATGCCGGGGCCCAACAGATAGAGGATGGTGGCGGCGCGAACGGCCTCAGGCTTGGCGATGTGGGAGATGCGCTCGCCGAAGGCGCGGTTGCCGATCTGGTCGTGGTTCTGGATGAAGGTGACGAAAGCGGTGGGCGGCAGATGCGCCGACGGCTCCCCGCGCAGCTCGCCGTCGCGATAGGCCGACGGCTCGCCCTGGAAGGCGAAACCCTCCGCCAAGGTACGGCCCCATTTGGCCGGATCGTGGGCATAATCGGCGTAGTAGCCGCCATCCTCGCCGGTCGCGGCACTGTGCAGGCAGTGGTGCAGGTCGTCGTTCCACTGGGCGGAGTGCCAGCGCGGATCGCCCTCGCGGTGGCGGGCCAGGAAGCGCGCCTGGTTGGCGTCGTTCTCCAGCACCAGATGAACATGGCGCTGGTTCTGGAAATGGCTGTGCACCCGCTCCGCCAGTTCCTCCAGAACATGGCGGTCGCTGTCGTCGATGATGGCATGGACCGCGTCCAGCCGCAGGCCGTCGAGGTGGAACTCCTCCAGCCAATAGAGCGCGTTGTGGACGAAGAAGTCGCGCACCGGCCCGCTGCGCTCGCCGTCGATGTTGATCGCCGCCCCCCAGGGGGTCTTGTGGCGCTCGGTGAAGAAGCTGTTGGCGAAGGCGTGAAGGTAGTTCCCCTCAGGCCCGAAATGGTTGTAGACGACGTCGAGGAAGACCATCAGCCCGCGGGCATGGGCCTCCTGCACCAGGGTCTTCAGGTCCTCCGGCCGGCCATAGGCGCTGTCGGGGGCGAAGGGTAGCACGCCGTCATAGCCCCAGTTGCGCGTTCCGGGGAAGTCGGCCACCGGCATCAGCTCGATGGCGGTGACGCCCAGCTCGACCAGATCGTCCAGCCGCTCGATGGCCGACAGGAAGGTGCCGCCGGGCGTGAAGGTTCCGACATGCAGCTCGTACAGCACCGTCTCGTGCCAAGGCCGGCCGGTCCAGGCGGCATTGGTCCAGGCATGGATTCCGGGGTCGATCACCTCCGACGAGCCATGAATGTCGTCCGGCTGGAAGCGGGAGGCCGGGTCCGGCACCGCCAGCCCGTCCGGCAGGACGAAGCGGTAGCGGCTGCCGGCCTGCGCCCGCGCGGTGGTCAGGCTGAACCAGCCGTCGCCCTGGTCCTCCATCGCCACCGGCTGCCCGCCGTCGTCGAGCGACAGCAGGACGGATGCGACCGACGGCGCCCAGATCGAGAAGCGGACCGAGCCGTCGGCCTGCACCTCCGCTCCGAAGGGCATGGAATGGCTGCGGCGACGCTCGTCCACCGGGGCGATGCGGTCACGGTCGCGGCTGGCGATTTCCGGCCCGGCATCGGCACGGATGATGGCGGTGACACCGGCCAGTGGAATCGCCACCCAGCCCGGCCGGTTGGCCAGCTCGTAGCCGACCTCGTACAGCGCCTTTTCCAAGAGGAACAGTTTCAGCAGGGCCGGGGCCGCCTGTGGATCGCGCGGGAAGCCGGGGCAGTCGCCGATGGCGCCGCGATAGCCGTCGAGGAAGGCCGCCGACGCCGCCCCCTCCCACCAGGACAGCCACGCGGTGCGGGCATCGCGCGCCGGGCCGTCGAGATCGGCCGGCACCGCGTCGCGCGCCATGGCGGCGGCATAGGCGATGGAGCGCAGCATGCCGGCGACGTCGCGCAGGATACAGTGCTTGGCCCGCCGTTCGGCCAGCGGGCGCATCGGCTCGCCTTCGAAATCGACGATCTTGACGTCGCCACGCGACACCAGCACCTGCCCCAGGTGATAATCGCCATGCAGACGCATCGCGCAGAGATCGGCGGTGGTGGGGACCAGCGCGTCGATCTGCGCCATCACCGCCGCCTCGCTGGCGGCAAGCGCGTTGGCCTGCGTGACAATCGCCGGGTCGAGCGTCGGGCCGGCGGCGCGCAGCCGCTCCAGCACGCGCTTCGCCAGGGTGCGCACCCCGCCCGCCCACTCCGTCAGCCGCTCCGCCGTCGCCGGCTCCGGCGTGAAGGAGTCGCCGCCGCCGGGGGTGGCGAGCGCACGGTGAAGTTCCGCCGTGCGCTGCCCCAGCAGACGCAGGAAGGCGAGGCTTTCGGCATCGGCGGCCTTGATGGCTTCGCCATCCTCGAAGCGGGCTACGCGGTCGTTCAAATAGCCGGTGACATGGCCCCAGGCGTCTCTCGCCTCCGGCACCAGTTCCTGCATCACGCACAAGGTGGTGGTACCGGAGCTGTTGGCCCGCTCCACCCAGCCCAGCAGGGCGGGCGTGTTGGGGAACTGCGCCACCTCGGTCAGGAAGCGGCTGACCTCCAGTTCGGGATGGGTGCCGGGCTCCAGCTTGCGCAGTCCCTTCAGGATGGCGGCGTCGCCGATGCGGATCGAGGTGTTTGACTGTTCGGCCGTCATCCGATGCAGCGGGGCGTCGACACTCAGCCGCTCCGCCATCGCCTCGCAGGCGCGGGTGTGACCGGCGGTCAGGCCGGCGGACAGCGCTGTTTCGCCAGGCTCGCGGCCGCGCTTCAGGATGGCGCCCAGCAGCGCGCGGACCACGCCGTCATCGGCGTAGCCGTCGCGCAGCCGACCGGGAACCGGCAGATCCTTGGACCCCGCGATCACCGACGCGTCCTCGCCGGTGCCACGATCGAGGATCAGGGGAAGCTGGTAAAGCTGCGGCTCCCGCCCCGGCGGTTCGACACGCAGCAGGCAGAGCTGGGCCTGCGCCCCCCCAGCAAGCGGCAGGGGCAGGGCATCGACGATGCGCACGACGGGCCGTCCGGCATCCTTCGCCGAGTACCAGCGGCGGGTCAGCAGATGGTCAGGCAGCAGATCGTCCTGGAGGCGGGACAGAATCGCGCTTTCCAGCGGGTTCGCCAGAATGTTCGGCTGAGCATGAGGCTGCGGCGCGGTGGGCACGAGGGCTCCTCCCCTGTTGAGCGCTGGGTGGCACGTCGCTCAAGCAGTGGGGAGGGGCAGCAGGGCGGGGAGATATTTCCGCGCCCGCGAAGCCGCTTCCACGAACGACCGCGCCCTTCTCCCAAAAGAGTGGTCAGACGGTCCGCGGATGGTGTGGCAGATGGGCCAGACGACCGATCCGCTCGGCCACCTGCAGGGCCTCGACGACATCGTCCAGGCGTCCGTCGCGCATCAGGTTGTGCGCATGGGTGTTCAGCGCGGCGACAACGGCCCGTTCATCGGACACCCCGCGGGCCGGCTGCCCGTCCGGGTCGAGCACGGTGGCGCCCAACGCCGCCATGGCCTCCGCGGTCAGGTTCACGGCCTCCGACAGGGCCTCTTCGTCGTCTTCCGCGGCGGTCAGGATCGGTTCCAGAAGCTCCGCAAGGAGACGGGGGGTCATGGTGCTAATCCTCGGTGACATTCTCAGGCCGTCCCCTTCGACGTCGGTGCTGCACGGTCAATCGGTACAACAGCCGGAACGAAGGAAAGGTCCGTCCCGCCGCGCCACCCGCGGCGGTGGCCGAACGGGTGGAGACGGCACATGGGAACCGAGCGAACCCCGGGCAAGCTTGAGCGATCGTCAACTGCCCCGATGGGAGAGTTGCGGGACAAAGCGGCCAAGTCGTCAGACGGTTGTTTCGTCAGGTGGAAGATACCGAGAACCAGTTGGCCGAGATCTGCCACTGCTTCACATTGTCGAGCGAGAGCGTGAAAATGTTGCTGTCGCCCGTCACCGACAACCCGAATTCGCTGGCGGTGAAGCTGGCCACCACGCCCTTGCCATCGCCGCGGTCAAGGAAGCGCGCCATGATATCGGAAAGGCTGAGCGAACTGTGGTGGAAGCTCAGCACATCGACGCCCGGCTGGAAATCCGTGACCGTCGTCACCGACGTGCCCGACCACAGGACATAGGAATAGAAGTTGCTCGGGCCAGGGTACGAGGTCCAGGCCTTCGGATCCTGCCAGAGCAAATTCGGAGGAGAACCGAGATCGACGAGAAAGGTGTCGGCACCGGCACCACCGGTGAGGAGGTCGTTGCCGGTCCAAGCCACCAGCGTATCGTCGCCGTCGCCACCATTCAGCGTATCGTTGCCCGATGCCAGCCAAGTGTAGAAGCGTGAGTCGTTGTATCCGGCCGCCAACAGATAATCGTTGCCGGCACCACCCTCCACGACTGCTCCGCCATTGAGGCCGAAACCGCCATTCAGCGTGTCGTTGCCGGCGCCGCCCAGAAGATGAATGGGGGTATTTGTACCGCCGGCACCAATCCAGTCGTCTCCGGCACTCCCGGCAATGGTTGGCACCCATGGTTCCCCGATCCGGGTGATGATCACCCGCATCCGTTCGACATTGGCCGGCATGGAATAGTTGAAATAACCGCTGATGCTGTCCTCGATCAGAACAACCTCGTCGGTGCCGGCATCGGCCCCTTCCGTCACCAGAACACCGGACGAATGAACGTAATAGCTGTCGTTGCCACTCCCCCCATTCAACGTGTCGTTCTGTGCACCGTACAGCGTATCATTGCCGGTTTCGCCGAACAGCTGGTCGTTGTAGTCGCTGTATCCGTTGTAGGCGCCGACCATCGTGCTGCTGGACGTGCTATATCCATCGATGCCATCCAGGATATCGTCGCCTGCGCCGCCATTCAGGATCCGCACATGGCCGGGCGCGCCGTCAAAGGCAATCCAATGGTCGTTGCCGGCCAGCGCCGCCATGTCGTTCGGCATGCGGCCTTCCCGCTTGCCGAACGCATCGTAGTGGGTGCGGGCGGTCATCCAGCCGGCATTCACCGCATCGCGGACATCCGGATAGGCCTGGAGATACCAAACCTCGTCGAAATTTCCCGACGGGGCAGGGGCAAGCGGCGGCACAGGCTTGGCGTAGAAGGCGACCCCTTCATAGCGGTAGCCCGGCAGGGTCGCGATCACCCCGTCCCTCTCCCCCTCCGACGCGGTGAAGAAATGGCTGCCGGTCGCCATGTCGAGAAACCGGTAGACGGGTTGGGAGAACTGATAGTCCTGCGTCGCAGCGACAAGAAAAGCCTGCGAATCCTCCAGCCGGAAATTATCCGACATGTTCTGGAGGATATAGTCCCGCTCGATGACACTGGCCGTGTAGAAATGTTCCCCCGTGTCCAGCCGGACGAAGCGGGCGACCGACACCGGGTTGCTGGCGCCGCCGCCTTCGAGGAAGGCGACGCCCTCATACGCCATGTCGGCCCTGCCGGCGATGATGCCGTCCCGTTCGGCCGTGCTTTCCGTATAGAAATGCTCTCCCGTCCTGCGGTTGAAGAAACGGAAGGCCTTGGGGGATACAACGCCCATCTCAGTGGCCGCCATATGGTTAATCAACCACAAGTAGGATACGGCAATAACCCTTCAAAAGCAAGGTTCATTTGCTTCGTGGTGCCGATAAAAGATTGCCGACACAGCGGTTGGCTCACTCCACCGGGATGGGCGTGTTGAGGGAGCGTTCGACGAACTGGTAGACGACCACATCCGGCTTGTGCTCCTCGATCAGCCGCTTGTCGAAGCGCAGCCCCTTGTGCTCGGTGATCACCGCCTCGCGGAAGCTTTCCGCGATGTAGGGGATCAGGGAGATGGTGAAGGAGTCCCGGAACCACACCACACTCGGCGCCGCCGGCCGGTCAGCACGCAGAATGGTCTGGACGATACCGTTCGGCATCGAGGTGTCGGCGCTACGGAGCTTGGGCTGTCCCGCGAAGTCATAGCGGACCTCCTCCTCCTGATAGACAGCCGCCAGTCCCAGCATGCGGGCGAGGTCGAGATCGGCGCCCTTGCGCATGGCGCGAGTCAGCTTCATGTCGGCCAGGGTCAGCGGCGTGAAATCCGGACGGACCGTCTTGATCCACTCCATGATCCGCTGATAACCGATTGTGAAGGCGGCCTCGATTGTCCAGTGCGTGTCGGCCTGGAAGTAGACCTTCATGTCCTTCTTGGCGGCGATGAGGTCCGCGGTCATGTCCTTGAACAGCAGCGGCGAGTGACGCTCCGCCAACCGCCGTGCGATCTGGGCCATCCGGCTTTCCGGGTTCACCTGGGTGGCCCAGGCCGGCAGATCCTCAAGGTAGACACGCTCCTTGTTGGGAATGGCGACAACCAGCATGGGAATGCCACGCGCCGCCAGCCAGGCCTGCCGCCGCTCCATGACGTCGATCCAGCGGTCCAACTCCTCCGGCGTGAAGCGGTCAAGGCCGCGAGTCTGCTCCAGCGCATGTTCGCCGGTGTAGAACAGCCACCCCTTCCGGCCGAGCACAACCAGCGGCGAGGAGCTCTGGCCGAAAAGCTTGACCCGGATCAGGTTGTTGGCGAGCACGAGATCGTTGCGGAACCCGAAATGGTCCTTCAGCCAAGCCTCGAAACGCTGCGGCAGGACGGAGAATTCCTCGACGGTGCCGGGCAGGCTGGGCAGTTCGTTCGGCGCCCGCATCTCGGTCGCCGTCACCCCGGTTCCAATAGATCGGATCTGGCCGATCATCGGCAGCAGCAGAAGCGCCAGGAAAATTCCGATGCACAGCTTCTGCAAAAGCGTGCTGTGCACGATCCCGAGAGTCATCGCTCGCATGGTCAGAACCGGAAGTAGATGAACGGATTGTAGGTGCCGGCGGCAAGGCTCATGACGGCCAGCGCGAACATGCCGAGCAGACCGGCGAGGTACAGCGCCTCGCCCGTGCCGACCAGCATCCGCCCACCGGCAGCACCCCGCACCGCATCCAGTCCACCCCGCAACAGCCGACCAAGCACCGGCGTCGCCGCAACCATGCCGATCACCAGCGCGGTGGCGACCTCCGGTGTCAGGAACTGGAGGAGGTGGGGGGCCAGGGGACTCGGCCGGCCAGCGCCGGCCATGGCCTTCAGGAAGATCCAGGCCTGCTCCAGCGTGTCGGCGCGGAAGAACACCCAGCCGATCATCACCACCAGCAGCGTGTAAACGTGGCGGACCGCCAGCACAGACCGGTCGAGCAGCCGCGCGATGCCGAGCCGCTCGAACACCAGGAAGGCGCCATGCCACAGCCCCCAGACCACGAAGGTCCAGTTGGCGCCATGCCAGAGGCCGCAGAGCAGGAAGACGATCAGCAGGTTCCGGTATGTCGCCAACGGACCGGCACGGTTGCCGCCCAGCGGAATATAAAGATAATCGCGGAACCACATCGACAGCGAGATGTGCCAGCGGCGCCAGAACTCGGTGATCGACTGCGCGATGTAGGGATAGTTGAAGTTCAGCGGGAAGTGGAAGCCGATCATCAGCCCCAGCCCGATGGCCATCGTCGAATAGCCGCAGAAATCGAAGAAGATCTGCAGCGTGTAGCAGGCTATGCCCAACCACGCGACCGGAAGGCTCAGCCCCGTCGGATCGAGCGCGAAAATCTGGTCCGCCGCCACCGCCACCGTGTTGGCGATCAGCACCTTCTGCGCGAGGCCGATCACGAAGATCTGGATGCCCTCGGCGAACAGCCCGGCGCTGACCCGGCGGTTGTGGATCTCGTCCCGGATGTCGTGGAAGCGGATGATCGGCCCGGCGACGAGCTGCGGGAACATGGTGATGTAGACGGCGACATAGATCAGGCTGCGCTCCACCGGAACCTGCCGGCGGTAGACGTCGATCAGGTAGGACAGCGCATGGAAGGTGAAGAACGAGATGCCGAGCGGCAGATGCACCTGCGGCGGCCCGGACAGCAGGTTCGGCGCCAGCGCCGACAGCATTTCGTAAAAGAAGCCCAGATACTTGAAATAGACAAGGATGCCCAGATTGGCGACGACGCCGGTCCCCAGGGCAAGCTTGCGGCCCCGCCCCTCCCGCCCGGCGATCCACAGGCCGAAGGCATAATTGACGAGGATCGACAGCAGCATGACGTAGGTGTAGATCACCTCGCCATATGCATAGAAAATCAGGCTAAACAGAAGAAGCGTCGCGTGCTTGAACGGCAACGTATAATAACAAAAAAGAAATATCGGCAAGAAATAAAAGATGAATACAATAGAGCTGAAAACCATAATTCACCAAAATTCCAGATGCACTGCATGGTTCTAGCTACTGGATGTCAGGCAAATAGCAATGCCGGCCCAGAACGACAGGGACGCGAACCCTAAGCGGGTGGATACCAGCCTCATCCAAGAAGCCCACAGCTCGACAGCGGCGAGCCGGGCGACAGTCCCTCAGCCACGCCCAGCCGTGCTGGCGATGAAGACATGCTCGCCAACCCTTCGGTTGATGAGCCGAAAGGTGGCGGGAAACAGGTGGTCTTGCGCCATAGCCATTTTCGCGGGAATGTTGGTCAACTACAGGTAGTTTGACGCAACATCATTCCAATGGCAATGTTATTTCATTATCCATTATGGGATATGAAATGTCGTAGCACCTTCGATCCAGGCCGGCTTCAATCCAGGAAATCGTCCCGGCTCAATCCGTAGCGCTTCAACTTGTCGTAGAAGGTCTTGCGCGGGATGTTCAGCGCTTCGATGGCAGCCTTCACGCTGCCGCGATGGCGGGCGAGTTCGGACTGGATCAGGCCCTTCTCATAAAGATCGACCTGCTCTGCCAGCGACAGCGTGGACGGTGCCGGAACCGGGGCTGGCGCCACCTCCTCCAGCCCCAGCACGAAGCGGTCGGCGGCGTTGCGCAGTTCGCGGACGTTGCCCGGCCAGTCCTGGCTCATCAGCCGCTGCATCTGTTCGCGGCCCGGCACGCGCGGATCGCGGTTGTAGCGGGCGGCGGCCTGGGCGACGAAATGCTGGAACAGCAGCGGGATGTCGTCCCGACGCTCGCGCAGCGGCGGGATGGTCAGCACCACCACGTTCAGACGGTAATAGAGGTCGGCGCGGAACTTCCCGGCATCGGCCGCCTGCCGCAGATCTGACTTGGTGGCGGCGACGACGCGGAGATCGACCGGAACCTGCTCGTTCGATCCCAGCGGTTCGACCAGCCGTTCCTGGATCACCCGCAGCAGCTTGACCTGCAACGCCAGCGGCATGCTTTCGATCTCGTCGAGAAACAGGGTGCCGCCGCCGGCATGCTCGATCCGGCCGACCCGGCGCTTTCCCGCCCCGGTGAAGGCGCCGGCCTCATGCCCGAACAGCTCGCTCTCGAAGATCGATTCCGGCATGGCGCCGCAGTTGAGCGCGACGAACGGATTCCGGCGTCGGCCACTGGCGAGGTGCAGGGCGCGGGCCACCATCTCCTTGCCGGTGCCGGTCTCGCCGAACACCAGCACGTCCGCGTCTGTATCGGCGACGGCGGCGATCGTTGCGCGCAGCCGCTCGATGCCCGGCGTGCGGCCGACGATCGTCTCCGCCGGGTCGGCCCCGCCGGCGATCTGCGCCCGCAGCCGGCGGTTCTCCATCACCAGCCGGCGCTTCTCCACCGCGCGCCGGGCGACCTCGGTCAACCTGTCGGATGGGAAGGGCTTCTCCAGGAAGTCGTAGGCGCCGTTGCGCATCGCCTCCACCGCCATCGGCACATCGCCATGGCCGGTGATCAGGATGACCGGCAAGTCGGGATCGATCTCCTGCACCCGCGCCAGCAGGGCGAGCCCGTCCATCTGCGGCATGCGGACGTCGGTGACGAGACAGCCCGGCCAGTCGCGTCCGACATGGCGCAAAGCCCTTTCCGCCCCATCGCAGGCCGTCACCTCGAACCCCGCCAGTTCCAGGGCCTGCTGCCCGGCCAGCCGCACCGCACGCTCGTCGTCGACGAAGATCACGCTGCCGGCGGCCTCGGGAATGGTCGGGCTCATGGATTCTGCTCCGTGGTGGTGAGCCGCAGGGTGAAGACCGCTCCATGGCCGGGTTCACCGTTGCGGTTGGCAGCGGTCAGGCTGCCGCCGAAATCCTCGACGATGCCGTGGCTGATCGACAGGCCAAGCCCGAGCCCTTCACCGGCTTCCTTGGTGGTGAAGAAGGGAACAAACAGGCGGAGCAGGTCGGCTTCCGCAATGCCGCTGCCGGTGTCTGCGACGCTCAGCAGGGCCTCGCCCTCCGCCGCGACCAGCCCGATGCGCAGGCGGCGCACCGGACAGCCGCGCATGGCGTCGGCGGCGTTGCCGATCAGATTGACCAGCACCTGCTGCAACCGCACATCCTCCGCCAACACCCGGACCGGCTGGTCGGGCAGATCGGCCTCGACGATGATGTCCTCGCGCCGCAGCTTCGACTCCAGCAGGGCCAGCGCCTGGGTCACCGCGCCCTGCACCGACACCGGTCCCAGCGTCCCGGAGGCGCGGCGGGCGAAGCCCTTCAACTGCCGGGTGATGGCGGCCATGCGGTCGGTCAGTTCGGCGATCTCCGCCAGATTGTCGCGCACCGAGTCCAGCCGCCCCCGCTCAAGCAGCACCACCGCATTGTCGGCGAAGCTGCGCATGGCGGCGAGCGGCTGGTTGATCTCGTGCGCGATGCCGGCCGACATCTGGCCCAGCGCCGCCAGCTTGGCCGCCTGGGTCAGCTCGTTCTCCGCCGCGCGCAGATCGGCGGTGGCGGCGGCGACCCGGCGCTCCAGTTCCACCCGCGATTCCTCCTGCAGGGCGATCCGCTCGACCAGCGCCACCCGGCGCAGAGCCACCGCATAAGCGGCGAGGGCGGCCATCGCCACCGCGGCGGCTGCCAGCAGCCCGGCGACCCAGGCGCGGGCTGTCACCGGATCCAGGCTGGTCAGGCTGTGCAGCGTCCAGTCGCCGCCGGGCATGGCGACGGAGGTCAGCAGATAGCGCTTCTGCCCGTCCTTCTCCTGCAGAGCGATGCGGTCGGAGGCGCCACCGAAGGCCCAGGGCAGCACGTCCAGCCCCTCGCTGGTGCCCTCCGGGATGATCGGCAGGCTGATCGGCATGCGACGGGGCAGGGCGTGGTAGCGCCAGGACGGCACGTTGGTGATGAACACCACCCCGTCGCGGTCGGTCACCAGCAGCTTTTCCTGGCCGGGCGTCCAGGCGGATTCCAGCCGGTCGAAGCCCAGTTTCAGTACCACCGCCCCCACTGTGCGGTTTTCCGCCACCACCCGGTTCGCAGTGTAGAAGCCCGGCACCAGCGAGGTGGTGCCGAGCGCGAAATGGTGCCCTTCGCCCTGGTCCATCGCCATGCGGAAATAGGGCCGATAGGAGAAATTCTCGCCGACGAAGCTGGCCGGGCTGTTCCAGTTGCTGGCCGCCACCGTCGTTCCCTTGGCGTCCATCACATAGAGCGCCAGCGCATCCAGCGCGCGGGCGATGTCCTGGAGCTTGCGGTTCAGCCGGTCGACGGCGGCCGGCGTGGGATTGGACAGCAGGGCGCGCACCTCCGCATCCTGCGCCAAAGCCAGCGGAACGGCGGCATGCCGTTCAAGTTCCGCCCGCAGATTGGCATTGTAGAGCGCCAGTTGCGCCCGCGCGCTGTCCTTCAGATCCTCCTGCGCCAGCGACGACGCCCAACCCGCCGCCAGCGCCGTCGCCAGCGGCACGCCCAGCAGCAGCGCCACCATCAGCAGCCGGCGCGGCCGTTCCAGCGCGCGCGCCACCAGTTCCACCGCCGGCGACAGCGTCACGGCGGGGGAGGGGGGAGCGGTCGAATCTGTCGCCGGTCCGGTCGGATGGATAAGCAACGTCGCCCCTGGTCATGCTGCGCCGCAACAATGATGCCGCAGCGCTGTGAAGTGTGCGGATTTTCGCACATCGCCGGACCTCCTGTCGTGCGGATTCTCGCCCTCACCCTTTCGGCAAATGCTTGATGTTGTTGGATTCAGCAATTGGCCCACCGCTTGCTTTCAGTGGCAATAGTTGGGGCCGCCCGCCCAGCCGGCGCCGAATGCCGGACGAAAGAACGGGCACCCCGCCAGGAACGCCGTTCTGAGGAACGCCACGAGGAGAGAGCAGCATGAGCGCAGACGCGACCGCCGTCCGTCACGGTGCGGTGAAGAAGCCCTTCTACACCAACCTGACCTTCCAGGTTCTGACCGCCATCAGCTTCGGCATCCTGCTGGGGCATTTCTACCCGTCGCTCGCGGTTGAGATGAAGCCGCTGGGCGACCTGTTCATCAAGATGGTGAAGATGGTCATCGGCCCGATCGTCTTCCTGACGGTCGTCACCGGCATCTCCTCGATCGGCAACCTGAAGAAGGTCGGCAAGGTCGGCGGAAAGGCCCTGCTGTATTTCGAGGTGGTGACCACCTTCGCGCTCGGCATCGGCCTGCTGGTTGTCAACCTCGTCCGTCCCGGCGCCGGCATGAACATCGTCCCCGGCCAGTTGAAGGCCGACGCGGTTCAGAAATATGCCACCAGCGCCAAGGAACACGGCTTCATCGACTTCGTCGTCGGCATCGTGCCGGACAACGTCGTCGGCGCCTTCGTCCAGGGCGACATGCTGCAGATCCTGTTCTTCGCGGTGGTGTTCGGCGTCGCGCTGTCCGCCATGGGCCAGAAGGGCAAGCTGGTCGAGGACATCTTCGACAAGATCAGCCACGCGCTGTTCGGCGTCATCGGCATCCTGATGCGCGTCGCCCCGGTCGGTGCCTTCGGCGCCATGTCCTTCACCATCGGCAAATACGGCATCTCGTCGCTGACGGCACTGGGCCAGTTGATGGCGTCGGTCTACCTCACCATGGCGATCTTCATCTTCGTCGTGCTGGGCGGCATCGCCAAGGCCTATGGCTTCAGCATCTGGAACTTCATCCGCTACATCCGCCAGGAACTGCTGATCGTCCTCGGCACCTCGTCCTCCGAATCCGTGCTGCCGCGGATGATGGAGAAGATGCAGAAGTTCGGCTGCTCCAAGCATGTCGTCGGCCTCGTCATCCCGACCGGCTATTCCTTCAACCTGGACGGCACCTCGATCTACCTGTCGATGGCCGCGATCTTCATCGCCCAGGCCTTCAACGTCGACCTGACGATCTGGCAGCAGCTCTATATCCTCATCATCTTGATGCTGACCTCCAAGGGTGCGGCGGCGGTCACCGGCGGCGGCTTCGTGACGCTGGCCGCCACCCTGTCGGCCACCGGCGTCCTGCCGATCGAGGGTCTGGCCCTGCTGCTGGGCGTCGACCGCTTCATGTCGGAAGCCCGGGCGCTGACCAACCTGATCGGCAACGGCGTCGCCACCGTCGTCGTCGCCAAGATGGAAGGCGAGTTCGACGAGAGCAAGGCTGTCGCCGAATACCAGGAGCACTTCAAGGAGCCGGCTCTGGCCCGCCTCTGAGCAACTGCAAAAGACGCGCGGCAAGCATGCGCGGGCCGGTTTTGGAAATTCCAAAGATGATCCATCCGGCCCGCCAAAGGTTCCTGTAAGATCAGGGGGACGCTTCGATTTGGTTCGGATCGTCCCCTTCCCGTTTCGCGGGGCGGTTGGCGCAGCAGCCCGAATGGGCTATAACCGCCATCCAGGCGAAGTGAACACAAAGAATTAACTGAAATCTCGTTAACCGGAGGAAGAGACCCGATGTCCGGCGATTTTGAGGCGATGGCGCTTGAGTATCACCGCAATCCGCGGCCCGGTAAGCTGGCAGTAGTCGCGACCAAGCCCATGGCCAACCAGCGCGATCTGGCGCTGGCTTATTCGCCGGGCGTTGCCCACGCCTGCACCGCCATCGCCGAGGATCCGTCGAAGGCGGCGGAGCTGACGGCGCGCGCCAATCTGGTCGCGGTGGTCACCAACGGCACCGCCGTGCTGGGGCTGGGCAACATCGGGCCGCAGGCCGCCAAGCCGGTGATGGAAGGCAAGGCCGTCCTCTTCAAGAAGTTCGCCGGCATCGACTGCTTCGACATCGAGCTGAACGAGCTGGACGTCGATGCGCTGGTCGACACCATCGTCCGGTTGGAGCCGACCTTCGGCGCCATCAATCTGGAAGACATCGCCGCCCCCGCCTGCTTCGAGATCGAGCGCCGCTGCCGCGAGCGCATGAAGATCCCGGTGTTCCACGACGACCAGCACGGCACCGCCATCGTGGTGGGTGCCGCCGTGCTGAACGGTCTGGCGCTGGTCGGCAAGGACATCTCCAAGGTCAAGGTGGTCTCAACCGGCGGCGGTGCGGCCGGCATCGCGTGTCTGGATCTGATGCTGTCACTCGGCGTGCGGCGCGAGAATGTCTGGCTGGTCGACCGCATCGGCGTGGTCCACAAGGGCCGCAACGAGGAGATGAACGAGTACAAGGAAGCCTACGCGCACGACACCGCGGCGCGCACGCTGTCCGACGTCATCGACGGGGCCGACATCTTCCTCGGCCTGTCGGGGGCCAAGGTGCTGAAGCCGGAGCTGCTGGCCCGCATGGCCGACAAGCCGCTGATCCTGGCGCTCGCCAACCCGGAGCCGGAGATCATGCCGGACCTGGCCCGCGAGGCCCGTCCGGACGCCATCATCGCCACGGGCCGGTCCGACTTCCCCAATCAGGTCAACAACGTCCTGTGCTTCCCCTTCATCTTCCGCGGCGCGCTGGACGTCGGCGCCACCACGGTGAACGAGGAGATGAAGATCGCGGCGACCCACGCCATGGCCAACCTCGCCCGCGCCGAACCGTCGGACGTGGTGGCGGCGGCCTATGTCGGTGAATCGCTGCGCTTCGGCCCGGACTACATCCTGCCCAAGCCCTTCGACCCGCGCCTGATCGTCGAGGTGTCGTCGGCCGTCGCCAAGGCCGCCATGGACAGCGGCGTCGCCACCCGGCCGATCGCCGATTTCCGCGCCTATCAGGACCAGCTGAACCAGTATGTCATCCGCTCCGGCCTGTTCATGAAGCCGGTCATCACCAAGGCGAAGACGGCGCCCAAGCGCGTCGTCTATGCCGAGGGCGAGGACCCGCGCGTGATCCGCTGCGCCCAGGTGGTGGTCGATGACGGCATCGCCCAGCCGATCCTGATCGGCCGCCGCGAAGTGATCGAGCGGGTGATCGGCGAGATGGGCCTGCGCCTGAAGATCGGCCAGGACGTGGAGGTCATCGAGATCATCCGCGACCCGCGCTATCACAACTTCACCGAACATTACCGCAAGCTGATGGGCCGCCGCGGCGTCTCCCCCAGCCATGCCGCCAACGTGGTCCGCACCCAGCCGACCGTCTTCGGTGCCCTGATGGTCCGCCGCGGCGAGGCCGACGCCCTGGTTTGCGGCACCACCGGCCGCTTCAACGAGCATTGGGCCCACATCTGCGGCCTGATCGGCCTGCGCGACGGCGTGAAGGTCGCCGCGACGATGAACGCGCTGATCTCGCAGAAGGGTGTCCACTTCATCACCGACACCTACGTCAACCCCGACCCGACCGCCGAGCAGGTGGCCGAGATCGCCAGGCTGGCGGCGGACGAGGTGAAACGCTTCGGCATCGAGCCGAAGGTGGCCCTGCTGTCGCATTCCAACTTCGGCAGCGCCGACACCCCGTCGGCCCGCAAGATGCGCGCCGCCGTGGAACTGGCCTCCGAACAGATGCCGGACGTCGAGATCGACGGCGAAATGCACGCCGACGCCGCCCTCGCCCCCGCCATCCGCAAGGAGCTGCTGCCCGACAGCCGCCTGAAGGGCGAGGCGAACCTGCTGGTGATGCCGACGCTGGACGCCGCCAACATCGCCTTCAACATGATGAAGATCCTGGGGGAGGCGCAGAATGTCGGCCCGATCCTGCTGGGCGTCCAGCGGCCGGTCCATATCGTCACCCCCTCGGTCACCACCCGCGGTCTGGTCAACATGACCGCCGTCGCCGTGGTCGATGCCCAGCTCGCCGACCCGGTCAACGCCGCCCCGACCCCGCCGGTCGGCGTGGGGGCGTAAAGCAGGGAAGTAGGTAGGAAAACAGGGGGCGCGGTGAACGCCGCGCCCCATTTCCCCGCATCCAATTCGTGCTATCCCTTACCCGTAGCCAACAGGAACGGCACGGGCCATGAGTAATCAGCGCAAATCCGGCACCTCCGCTGCCGCCACCGCCGCGGCGCTGGTCGGGCAGGCCGTCGCGCTGCACCAGTCAGGCCGGCTGGGCGAGGCCGAAGCCCTCTACCGTCAGGCGCTCGCCGCCCAGCCCCGCCAACCGGACGCACTGCATCTTCTCGGGATGATCGCCTGCCAGACCGGCCGCCTGAAAGAGGCTGCCGACCTGATCGGTCAGGCGGTGGCAGCCAAACGCGACGTTCCCGATTACCACGCCAATCTCGCCTATGCCCTACAGGCGCTCGGCCGCTCCACCGAGGCGGAACGGGCCGCCCGCAACGCCCTGCGCCTGCGCCGCCCGTTCCCGGAGGCCGCGAACACGCTGGGCAACGCCCTGAACGCCCAAGGCAAGGCGGCGGAGGCTGCCGACGCCTACCGCGCCGCCCTGCGCGCCCGCCCCGATTATGCGGAGGCGGAAGGCAACCTCGGCGCAGTCCTGCGCAGTCTCAGCCGCCCGGATGAGGCGGAGCCGCTGCTGCGCCATGCCCTTGCCACCAACCCGGCCCTGACGGAGGCGCGCGCCGCCCTCGGCCTAACCCTGCTCGACCTCGGCCGCGCCGACGAGGGGGAGACGGTATTGCGGACGGTGCTGGCCCAGCGGCCGGACCATGCCACGGCGCTGCCCGCCCTTGCCGGATCGCTGCAACACCGCGGCGGCGACGCGGAGCCAGCCTACCGCCGCTACCTGACGCTGGAGCCGGCGGATGCCGAGGGCTGGAACGCCCACGGCCTTGCCCTCCAGGCCGCTGACCGGATCACTCCCGCCGCCGAAGCCTTCGCCCGCGCCCTGCGGCTCGATCCGAAGATGGCGGCGGCGATGACCAACCTCGGCACCATCCGGCGCTTGCAGGGACGGGCGGCGGAGTCCGCGGACCTGCAACGCCGGGCGCTGGATCTGCACCCCGGCTATGCCGCCGCCCACACCAATCTGGCCCTCGCCCTCCAGGATTTGGGGGAAGAGGACCGAGCCGAGCGGGAATTCACCTTCGCCCTGGATACCGATCCGGCACAGGCGCTCGCCCGCTTCAACCGCGCCATTCTGCGCCTGCGCCAGGGCCGGCTGACGGAGGGGTGGGAGGACTATACCGTCCGCTTCAACTCCGGCCGGCTGAAACCCAGGCGCCCCTTCAACATCCCGGAATGGGAGGGCGGCGACCTTGCCGGACGCCGCCTGCTGCTTTGGGCCGAGCAGGGACTGGGCGACGAGTTGATGTTCGGAGCCTTGCTTCCCGAAGCCCTGACCCGCTTTCCGGGTGCCATCGTCGAATGCGAACCGCGGCTGGTCCCGCTGTTCAAGCGCTCCTTCCCCGGCACCATTGTGCGCGCGCCGACCCGGCGGCCCACCGATGCCGACTGTCATCTGCCTTTCGGCTCCTTGCCGCGCCTGCTGTGGAAGACCGCCCCGGTTCCGCCACCGCCCGCCGGCTGGCTGAAGCCCGACCCGGGACGGGCGGCGGCGTGGCGGTCACGACTGGATGCGCTCGGTCCGGGCCTGGCTGTCGGCATTGCCTGGACAAGCCAGCGCATCACCACGGAACGACGGCAGTCCTACACCGAGCTGCGGGATTGGATACCCTTGCTGCGCCTGTCCGGCCTGCATGTCGTCAGCCTGCAATATGACGGACGAGAGGAGGAAATCGCGGCCGTCGAAAGCCGCCTGGGCCTGCGCATCCATCGCTGGGCCGACCTCGACCAGATTGGCGATCTGGAGGGCACCGCGGCGTTGATGGCGAACCTGGATCTGGCGATCACCGTCGCATCCTCGGCGGGAGAGATGGCGGCGGCGCTGGGCACCCCGGTCTGGCGGCTGGGTCGGTCCGACTGGACCCAGCTCGGCACCGCGGTGCGTCCCTGGTTTCCGTCGATGCGTTGCATCCAACCGGATGGTGGAGACGGTATTGGCGGAACCATTTTAAAGGCTGCTCAAATGCTTGCCAGGCTTTGCCAAGGTGATTTGTGAACACTGTTGACTGGTTTGCCGAAGCGCTCCGCCACCATCAGGCCGGCTCATTGGATGCGGCGGAGCCCCTGTATCGACGTGTTCTTCAGGCTGATCCTCACCATACCGACGCTCTGCATCTGCTTGGCGTTCTGAACCATCAACTGAACGATAATGCTCAAGCACTTGACCTGATTGATAAAGCAGTCGAAATGGCGCCTGACGTCGCGGACTATCACGCCAATCGGGGCATCGTCCTGCAACGGCTGGGCCGACTCCCCGAAGCGGCGGCGGCGCAGCGGCGGGCGCTGGACCGCGATCCCGCCCATGTCGGCGCCCATTTCAACCTCGGCCTCGCCTTGGCGGCTTTGGGACAGCTGGCGGAGGCGGCAGATCAATATGCCGAGGCCGCCCGGCTGTCGCCCACTCTGGCCGACGCGCATTTGAATCTTGGCGCGGCCCTGCAGGCGCTCGACCGGACGGAAGAGGCTTTGATTGCCCATAGCCGTGCGGCGGATCTGCTGCCCGGCGATCCACGCCCCTGGACCAACCGGGCAGTCAGCCTGCGCCAACTCGGCCGCATGGAAGACGCTGCCCACGCTCTGCACATGGCGGCAACATTGGGGGGTGGCATCGCGGATCCGGCGGCCCTGTCCGCACTCGCCGCCGCGCTCCAGGCCGCCGGACGCACGGATGAAGCGGCGGAGCGCTACGCCGACGCCCTGCGCCTCGATCCACACGATTCTTTTTCCCTCAATGGCCTAGGTCTCTGTCTTAAAGTTCTAGGACAGCTCGATGATGCCGCAACCTGTTTTGATGCTGCCACGGCCGTCAAGCCCGACCATGCCGATGCGCTGGACAATCTCGGCAGCGTCCGCACCACCCAGGGGCGTTATGCCGAGGCCGAAGCCTTGCATCGCGAGGCCATCCGCCATCGCCCCGACTTCGCCGGGGCGTGGAACAATCTGGGCAACGCCCGCCATGCCGCCGGCCACACCGGCCACGCCTGGAGAGCATGGCATGTGGCGCTTGCACTGGACCCGACCCTGCCTGAAACCCACACCAATCTGGGCAACGCGCTGCGCAGCGCCGAGCACTTCGTGGAAGCTGAATGCTCGCAGCGCCATGCCATCCGACTCGCTCCGCTGGCGGCGCCGGCCCGCAACAATTTGGGCCATCTGCGCCAGGGCCGGCACGATTACGCTGGTGCGTCCGACTGCTACCGCAGCGCCCTTGCGCTCGACCCCGCCTATGGCGAGGCCTGGAGCAATCTTGGCCTGGCCCGCCAGCGGCTGGGCGACAACGGGGGGGCGGAGCGCTGCTATGACCGGGCGCTGACACTGCGGCCGGACCTGTCGCTCTCCCATTTCAACAAGGGCCTGCTGCGGCTTGAGGCCGGCGATCTCGACCATGGCTGGCCCGGCTATGCGTGGCGTTTCGGATCGGGGCAGGTCGGGCAGGGGCGCCAACCCCGCGCCCAGCCTTGGCGCGGCGAGGATCTGACCGGTCGCCGTCTGATGATCTGGGGGGAGCAGGGGGTGGGCGATACCATCCTGTTCTCCGCCCTCTGCTCCGAATTGGCCGGCCGGGCCATTTCAACGATCCTTGAGGTCGACCGCCGTCTGGTGTCGCTGATCGCCCGTTCCTTCCCCGGCCTGCGGGTGCGGGCCGAGGCGCTGGACGCGCAGGGACGGGAGGCGATGGCGATCCCCGATTACGACCGCCATGTGCCGATGGGCTCCTTGCCCCGTGTTCTACGCCGTCGTCTGGCCGAATTCCCGCCGCGCCAGTCCTGGCTGGTGCCCGATGCCGAGTTGGTGGAGCGGTGGCGCGACCGGCTGTCGGCGCTGGGTCCGGGCCTGCGCATCGGCATCGGCTGGCGCAGCCAGATGATGACGGCGGAGCGCAGCACCGCCTACCTGCCGCTGGAGACCTGGGCACCGCTGTTCGCGCTGCCCGGCATCCACTGGGTGGCCCTGCAATATGGCGAGGTGGAGGAAGAAATCCGGCAGGCGGAGCAGCGCTTCGGCATTCGCCTGCACCGCTGGGACGACCTCGACCGCAAGGACGATTTCGACGGTGTCGCCGCGCTGATCGCCGGGCTCGACCTCGTCATATCGCCCGCCATGTCGGTCGGGGAGTTGGCCGGGGCGCTGGGCACACCGGTCTGGCGCTTCGGCACCCGCGACTGGACGCAGCTGGGGACGGGGGTACGACCCTGGTACCCGTCGATGCGCCTGTTCCAGCCCCGCCCCGGCGAGCCGCTGTCAGCGACAATGGCCGATATGGCGGTCGCTTTGAAATCCCTGTCCCCGCAACGGACACCCTCTCCCCCCGGGGGAAGAGGGAGAGTTTCCCGAACGGCGAGGGGCTGGCGGCACAGGCCGTCGCTCTGCACCGGCAAGGCCGCCTGCTGGACGCGGAAGCCATGCACCGTGAAGCAGTGGCCGCAATTCCAACCCACCCGGCCGCCTGGACCAACGGTGGCCTCACCCTGCTGCGGCTCAGCCGGATCGATGCCGCCATCCATTGGCACCGTCGCGCCGTGACGCTGAACCCCGCCTTTCCCGAAGCCTGGGGCAATCTCGGCATCGCGCTCCAGGCAAATGCATCGGCGGCGGAGGCCGCGACCATCCATCGCCGCGCCGTCCGGCTATGGCCGATGCGGGCAGAGAGCTGGGGCAACCTCGCCGCGGCCTTGCTCGCCACCCGCCGCTTCGCCGAGGCGGAGGCCGCCTGCACCCGCGCCGCGGCTCTGGCGCCCAGCCTTGCAGGCGTATTGATGACGGCCGGTGCCGCATCGAAGGGGCAGGGCCGCTTCGCCGAAGCTGTCCACCAATGCCGTCGCTCCCTCCGCATCGTCCCCATTTCCGCCAAGGGCTGGTCGAATCTTGGGATGGCACTTGCGGGTCTCGGGCGCTGGGACGACGCGCTGCACGCCCACCGGCGTGCGACGGCGCTCGCCCCCGACCTGCCGGACGTGCTGGTCAACCACGGCCATACGTTGCAGATGCGGGGCAAGCGTCTGCCAGCAGCCCGCTTCGCGGACCGCACCCTGCGACTGGCACCCGGACGAGCCGAGGCACGGATGAACCGCGGCCTGCTACGGCTGGCTGACGGCGACCTTGCAGGCGGCTGGCAGGATTACGCCCACCGCTTCACCACTGGCGACGCGACGCCTCGAAGCCTCGCCATCCCGGATTGGCAGGGGGAGGCGCTGACAGGCCGCCGCATCCTCGTCTGGGGCGAGCAGGGGCTGGGCGACGAGATCCTGTTCGGCACAGCGCTGCCCGATCTGCTCCGCCAAGCGGGACAAGTCGTCGTTGAATGCGACCCGCGGCTGACCGGCCTGTTCGCCCGCGCCCTGCCGGGGGCGGAGGTCCGTGCGCCGACGCCCGATCCCAGGGATGCCGACTGCCACGCGCCGATGGGCAATGTCGCCGCCCGGCTGCGGCCGGCCCTGCGGCGGTTCCCGGCGACAGGCCCGTTCCTCGCCCCCGACCCGCAACGGGAGGCGGACTGGCTGGAGCGGCTTGCGCCTCTCGGTGTCGGCCTGCGGGTCGGCATCTGCTGGCGCAGCAGCCGGATGACGGCGGACCGCGCCGGTGCCTACAGCCGGATCGGGCAATGGGCGCCGGTCTTCGCCGTGCCCGGCGTCGCCTTCATCAGCCTGCAATACGACGGGAACGAGGCGGAACGGGAGGAAGCCCTGCGCCGCTTCGACACCGTCCTGCATCATTGGCCCGATCTGGACCAGCGCAACGATCTGGAGGGGGTGGCCGCGCTCATGGCCGGCCTTGACCTCGTCATTTCCGCGCCCACCGCCGTGGGAGAGCTGGCAGCGGCTCTCGGTGTGCCGGTCTGGCGGATCGCGGCGACAGGAGACTGGTCGGCCTTGGGCACGGCGGTCAGGCCCTGGTTCCCGTCCATGGCGCTGATCGGCCAATCCGGCGACCAAGACGGCGCCCTGGCCGCAGTCGCGCGTCGCCTGAGCCGCCTCGCCGAGGCTCGCCGGACCACCCCATGACCATCGGGAGAAGCCCCTAGGCGCAATTCCGCATTGCGATTCCCGAATTCCCCCATTATCGACTATGGCCGCCGGGTCCCGCGCAGGGTGGATGACCCGGCGCCCGCTCCGTCGTAAGCTGCGCCCACAAGCCGGTCTACGACAGCGGGGCTTCAGGGAAAGGACGGTCGGTGCGGTCTGAGGACGCTCTTGCCAACATAGACGTCGCGGTGCTCGCCGGCGGGCTGGGCACGCGCATCCGGGGCGTTCTGGGTGACACGCCGAAGGTTCTGGCCCCGATCGCGGGCCGCGCCTTCCTCGGCCATCTCCTCGACTACCTGTCCACCTACGGATCGCGCCGCGTGGTGCTGTGCCTGGGCCATCTGGCCGACCGGGTGACCGCCTGGCTCGCCCGTGGCGATTCGGCCGGCACCATCGACGTGGTCTGCCAGATCGAACCGCGCCCGCTCGGCACCGCCGGCGCTTTGGGCTATGTGCGCAAGGAACTGCGCAGCAGCACCATCCTGGTGGTGAACGGCGACACCTTCCTCGACGCCGATCTGCGCGCCTTCATCGCTTCCCACCGACTGTCCGGGGCGGAGGCCTCGGTGCTGTGCGTGACGGTGGAGGACGCATCCCGCTTCGTCAGGGTGGAGATCGGTCCCGACAGCCGGGTCCGCCGCTTTCTGGACAAGGCACCGGGGGCGGGCACCATCAATGCCGGGGTCTACCTGTTCTCCGCTGCCTTCCTCGACCGCTTCGTCGCGGCGGGGGCGGTGTCGCTGGAACGCGACGTTCTGGAAAAGCTGCCGTCCGGCACACTGAACGCCCATGTCGCCAAGGCCCGCTTCCTCGACATCGGCACGCCGGAAAGCCTTGCGACCGCCGCCAGCGTCATCGCCGGCCGGGAATCCTGACGGGCAGCACGACGGGTTATCCCGACCGCCGCAATTTGCTCCCGTGCCCCCGGCGGCGTGTCGCTGGACAGGCGCAAAGTGCCGGGCCAAGATGCGCGTCGACCAGACCCGGTGCCGGCCCGCCGCACCGACCTCTTCGGACCAGCGCCATGGCCGTCATTCTCATCCGCGCAGACGCCTCGCCCCTCATCGGTACCGGCCATGTCATGCGCTGCCTCGCCGTGGCCGAGGCCTTGCGCGAGCAGGGTCACGAAGTGCTGTTCGCCACCGTTGAGACCACCGCCGGCATCGACCGACGCCTGACGGCGGACGGCTTCCGCCACGTCTCCATCGCCGGCCCGGTGGGGGAGGCGGCGGATCTGGCCGCCACACGGTCGCTGCTGCGGCGGGAGCATGGCAGTGCCGTGATGCTGGACGGCTACCGCTTCGGCGAGGCCTACCGCGCCGGGCTTCAGGCGGCGGGCGCGCGGGTGCTGGCCTGGGACGATCTGGGCGACGGCACGCCGCTGCACGCCGACCTCGTGGTCAACGCGGCACCGCAGGCAGCCGCCCTTCCCTATGAAGCGATGGCGCCCGGCGCCGTTCTGCTGCTCGGCCCCGGCTATGCCCCCCTGCGGCGAGAGGTGAGGCTGGCGGCCCAGGCGCCGCGGCGGGCCATCGCCGACCGCCCGGTGCTGCTGGTGACGTTCGGCGGTTCCGATCCGCTCGGCCTGACCGGTCCGGTTCTGGAAGCGCTTGGCAAGGCTCGCCCCGATGGCTGCCGGATCGTCGCCGTGGTCGGCGGCAGCAACCCGCGCGCGGCGGAGGTTGCGGCGCTCGCCGGCACTGGCATTTCCGTGGAGATCGACTGTCCCCGCATGGGGGTGCTGATGGCCGATGCCGGACTGGCGGTGTCGGCCGGCGGCGGCACCATGGGCGAGCTGGCTGCACTGGCGGTGCCGACCCTGCTGGTGGTCACCGCCGACAATCAGGCGATGGCCAGCGGCGATGCCGCCCAACTCGGCTGGAGCAGCGCGGTGGACGCCCGCGGCTGCGCCCCGGAGAAGGCAGCCACACTGATTGCCGAGCGAGCGCTCGCTCTATGGAACGACATCGGGAAACGCCAGCGGATGCAGGACGCGGCATCAGCCCTGCCGCTGGACGGTCAGGGGGCGCTGCGCATCGCTTCCGCATTGACCGGGCCGGCGCCGAAGTCAGGCAGCGCCGCCCGAAAGCGGACGGCGCTCGCCTGAAACATCAGCTGACCACACGCCAAGTGCCGTCCGCCTGCTGGCAGGCGGTGCCGAAGCCCTGCTGGGTGCGGCCCTGCACGACGATGGTGGTCTGGTATTCGCGGCAAAGCTGGCCCTGCGGCCCGGTGCCTTCGCGTACCGGCGTATAGCTGCCGTAATTGCCGGTTTCCGGGTTGTTCCAGCGGATGGTGCTGCCGGTCGGCGCGCTATAGGCGTTGACCGCCGCCTGCTGGGCATAAGTCTGGTCGGCCCGGTCGAGCGAGGCGCCGGCCGCATTGCCCAGCGCCGCACCCAGCAGCGTGCCGACGCCCACCGCCACCAGCTTTCCGCTGCCGCCGCCAAAGCGCGAGCCTGCCAGACCACCGACCACACCGCCCAGCACGGTGCCGGCCGTCTGCTTGTTGGCGCTGATGCCGCCATAGGAATCGCCATAGCCGGGCTGGGCGCAGCCGGCAAGCGGGGCCGCAAGCAGGCTGGCGGACAGCGCGGCGGCGAGGAAGGGGCTGGCTTTCATGGTGGCTCTCGTCCTGTTGGATCCTGTTTGGATCGGCACGAAACTGTTCGTTCCTGACGCCATCAACATGGCTGCCCCGCATCTTATTCCCGGTGCGTGACGCGGTGCCTCGCTTGCTCCTATGATCGTCTCAACGGTTCCACAAAGGAATCGACGACAAACCCTTGGGAGGGAACGAACATGCTGCCCAAAGCGGACAGCTGGGACGGGGTGTCCCGCGCCTTCGCCTGGCGCGTGCCCGATCGCTACAACATCGGCGTCGACGTGTGCGACCGTTGGGCGGAGGCGGATCCGAACCGCATCGCCCTGATCAACAAGCGGCGCGACGGCGGGGTCGAGGAATACCGTTTCTCCGACATCCGCGCCCTGTCCAACCGCTTCGCCAACGCACTGGCGGCGCAGGGCGTCGCGCACGGCGACCGGGTTGGCATCCTGCTGCCACAGGCGCCGGAAACCGCCATCAGCCATGTCGCGGTCTACAAACTGGGCGGCATCGCCGTGCCACTGTTCTCGCTGTTCGGGGTGGAGGCGCTGGAATACCGGCTGGCCAACTGCGGCGCCCGCGCGGTGGTCACCGACGCCGCCGGCGCCGCCAAAATCGCCGAGATCCGCGACCGCCTGCCGGAACTGCGCGCCGTCTTCCGCATCGACGGCTCCGGTCCCGGCTGTCTGGACTGGCATGGGCTGTGCGACGCAGCGTCCGACAGCTTCACCCCGGCCGACACCGGCCCGGACGATCCGGCGCTGATCATCTACACCTCCGGCACCACCGGCCAGCCGAAGGGGGCGCTGCATGCCCACCGGGTGCTGCTGGGCCATCTGCCGGGGGTGGAGATGTCGCACGACCTGTTCCCGCAGCCGGGCGACCGCATCTGGACGCCGGCCGACTGGGCATGGATCGGCGGGCTGCTCGACGTCCTGCTGCCGGCCTGGCACCATGGCGTGACGGTGGTCTCCCATCGCTTCGAGAAGTTCGATGCCGAGGCCGCCTTCGCCCTGCTGGCCGAATTCCAGGTGCGCAACGCCTTCCTGCCGCCGACCGCACTGAAGATGATGCGGGCGGTGAAGAACCCGCGGGCGCGCCATGCCATCGCCATGCGGTCCGTTGCCAGCGGCGGCGAGACCCTGGGCGCCGGGCTGCTCGACTGGGGGCGCGAGACCTTTGGGGTGACGATCAACGAGTTCTACGGCCAGACCGAATGCAACATGATCGTCTCCTCGGCCGCCACGCTGATGCCGCCGAAGCCCGGCATCATGGGGCGTCCGGTTCCCGGCCATGACGTGGCGGTGATCGACGGGCAGGGCAACCGGCTGCCCCCGGGCCAACTCGGCCTGATCGCGGTGCGCCGGCCGGATCCGGTGATGTTCCTCGGCTACTGGAACAACCCCGGCGCCACCGCCGCCAAATTCATCGGGCACTGGCTGGTCACCGGCGACCAGGGAGAACTGGACGAGGACGGCTACATCCGCTTCGTCGGACGGGACGACGACGTCATTACCTCGGCCGGCTATCGCATCGGCCCCGGCGAGATCGAGGATTGCCTGATCGGGCACCCCGCCGTCCGCATGGCGGCAGTGGTCGGCGTGCCTGATCCGCTGCGCACGGAGATCGTCAAGGCCTTCGTCGTGTTGCAGGACGGAGTGACGCCGGACGATGCGCTGGTCGCCTCGATTCAGGAGCATGTGAAGACCCGGCTGGCCGCCCACGAATATCCGCGCGCCATCGAATTCATGGAAAGCCTGCCCATGACCACCACCGGCAAGATCATTCGCCGGGAGTTGAGGAACCGCTCGTAATATCATGACAGAATTGATTTTATTGGCTGCGGCCTTCCTCGCCGGGGCTATGAATGCCGTTGCCGGCGGGGGCAGTTTCCTGACCCTGCCGGCGCTGATCTATGCCGGAGTGCCACCGGTCGCCGCCAACGCGACCGGCACCGTCGCCCTGCTGCCCGGCTATGCCAGCGGGGTCTATGGCTATCGCCAGGACCTGACCCCGGTCGGCACGCTCAGCTTGCCGCTGCTGTCAGCGGTCAGCCTGGTGGGTGGATTGGCCGGGGCCGGGCTGCTGCTGGTGACGCCGGATTCGGTGTTCCGCGGCATCGTGCCGTGGCTTCTCCTGCTGGCAACCGGATTGTTCGCCTTCGGCACCGTACTGGCGCAGCGGCTGCGCAGCCTGGGCCTGCACGGCAACGGGGCGATGCTGGGCACGCTGTTCGCCGTCTCGGTCTATGGCGGCTATTTCAACGGCGGGCTTGGCATCCTCCTGCTGGCGCAACTGAGCCTGTTCGGCATGACCGACCTCAACGCCATGAACGGGCTGAAGAACCTGTTCTCCGCCGTGCTGACCGCCATCGCCGTGGTGGCCTATGCCGCGGGCGGGGCGGTGGAATGGCCGAAGGCGCTGCTGATGACCGTAGCGGCGGTCGCCGGCGGCTATGTCGGCGCCCGTGTGGGGCGGAAGATTCCAAAGCCGGTTCTGCGAACCGGCATCATCGCCGTCGGGCTGGTGATGAGTGCGGTGTTCTTCCTGAAATGATCGCGCTATAGAGGGCGAACGTCGCGCCCGTTTGGACTCCCGCCATGCTGACCGTATCCGACCTCGACCTGTACTATGGTGACGCCCAGGCGCTCGACGGCGTCACGCTGCGGGTGGCGGAGGGGCAGACCACCGCCATCGTCGGTGCCAACGGGGCCGGCAAGACCTCGCTGATCCGGGCCATCGCCGGCATCCTGAAGCCGGCACGCGGCAGCATCCTCTTCAAGGACCGCGAGATCGCCGGCCTGCCCAGCCACGTCGTCTGCGACCTCGGCGTCGGTCAGGTGGCGGAGGGGCGGCAGATCTTCCCGACGCTGAGCGTGCGCGAGAATCTGGAGATGGGCGCCGTCATCCCACGCGCTCGCGCTCGCGCGCGCCAGACCTACGATCGCGTGCTGGACCTGTTCCCCCGCCTGCGCGAACGCTTGGATCAGGCGGCCGGCACCCTGTCCGGCGGCGAGCAGCAGATGCTCGCCATCGGCCGCTGCCTGATGGGCAAGCCGGACCTGATCATGTTCGACGAGCCCTCGCTCGGCCTGTCGCCCGCCCTGGTGCAGGAGCTGTTCCGCATCATCCGCTCGCTGGCCGCCGAAGGCATGACGATCATCCTGGTCGAACAGAATGTCGCGGCCTCCTTGCGTATCGCCCAGACGGCCTATGTGCTTGAGAATGGCCGCGTGGTGCTGTCGGGAACGGGGGAGGCACTGCTGGCCGACCCCGCGGTGAAGCAGGCCTATCTGGGGCTGTGAGGCGGCTCCGCTTCCGCCGGCGATACCCCTCTTATCCTCCTATCGTTGAATATACGAACCATCTACAGTCCCCTTAAGCTGGCAGTCCAAAGACTGAGCGGACGGGGACCATGGCGGCAGGCTGCACCAGACGGACGACACTGCTGGCGGCCGCTGCGCTTCTGGCGTCGGTGGCGCTGAGACCCGTTGCGGCCGCAGATCCCGCTTCCAATCGGCCGGTCGTCCGTGCCGGGGTGCTGAAGTTCGGCACGGTCAGCTGGGAACTCGACACCGTCCGCGCCAATGGCTTCGACAAACAGGCCGGGATCGACCTGCAACTGGTCGAGTTGGCCGGCAATCCTGCCACCCAAGTGGCGCTCCAAGCCGGAGCGGTCGAGGTTATCGTTTCCGACTGGCTGTGGGTGTCGCGGATGCGCAGCAAGGGGGAGGCGCTGTGCTTCATCCCCTACTCGACCGCCGTCGGCGCGCTGGTGGTTCCGGCCAGCTCCGCCATCGCCGGGGTTGGCGACCTGCGGGGCAAGCGGATCGGCGTCGCCGGCAGCCCGCTGGACAAGAGCTGGCTGCTGCTGAAGGCGCTTGCCACCGACCGGCACGGCTTGTCGCTCGACCGCGATGCGCAGCCCTTCTTCGCCGCGCCGCCGCTGCTGAACAGCAAGATCGCCGACGGTGGCCTCGACGCCGTGCTGACCTTCTGGCCCTTCGCCGCCCGGCTGGAGGCGAAAGGCATGCGCGTGTCGATGACGGTGTCCGATATGCTGGAGGCGCTGGGCCAGCCGGCGACGGTGCCCGCCATCGGCTATGTCTTCCGCGAGGAGTGGGCCCGCACCAGCCCGGCGGCCCTCGCCGGCTTCCAGGCCGCCACCGGTCAGGCAAAGACCCTGCTGGCGCAGTCGGACGCAGCGTGGGAGCGGCTCGCCCCGCTGATGCAGGCGGAGGATGGCGCCACCTTCCGCACGCTGCGCGACCGCTACCGTGACGGCATTCCACGCCGTTGGACGGAGGAGGAGCGGGCAGGGGCAGCGAAGCTCTATGCGCTGCTGGCGCGGTTGGGCGGCCCCGAACTGGTCGGCGACGCGCCCACCATTGCGCCCGGCACCTTCTGGACCGGCGGAGCCTGAGTGGTGCGCCGCGGCCTGATGCCAGTGGTGATGCCGGTGGCGTCGATCCTGCTGCTGCTGGCGCTGTGGCAGGGCACGGCGCTGGCGGTCGGCGGGCGTCTGCTGCCGGGACCGCTGGTGGTGGCCCACGCCCTGCTGCGCGAGGCGGAGAGCGGGGTGCTGTTCCATCACATGGGCGTCACGCTGCTCCGGGTGCTGGCGGCCTTCGCGCTCGCCATGTCCATCGGCGTCGGGCTCGGCCTGCCGATGGGACGCTCGCCCTTCGTAGATCGGCTGTTCGGCCCCTGGCTGGTCTTCTTCCTGAACCTGCCGGCATTGGTGGTCATCGTGCTGGCCTATGTCTGGTTCGGCCTGACCGAGGCGGCGGCCATCGGCGCCGTCGCGGTCAACAAGATTCCCAACACGGTGGTGCTGGTCCGGGCCGGTGCCCGCGCCATCGATGAGGGGCTGATCGACATGGCCCGCGTCTACCGCCTGTCGCCCGCGGACCGGCTTCGCCATGTGCTGCTGCCGCAACTCACCCCCACCATCGCCGCGGCTGCGCGGTCCGGCCTCGCCCTGATCTGGAAGATCGTGCTGGTGGTCGAACTGCTGGGCCGCAGCGATGGTGTCGGATTCCAGATCAACCTCCTTTTCCAGACCTTCGATGTCGCAGGAATCCTCGCTTACACCATCGCGTTCGTGGCCGTGGTCCAGCTTCTGGAATACGGCGTCCTCCAGCCGGTCGAACGGCGTTGCCAGCGCTGGCGGCGGATGCCCGCTGAGGCTTGAGATCCGGTCCAAGCGCTTCGGCGCGTTGGAGGCGGTGCGCGGCCTGACCCTGTCCGCCGCGGCGGGGGAGGTCGTGGCGCTGGTCGGTCCCAGCGGCTGCGGCAAGACGACCGCGCTCGGCATCGTCGCCGGGCTGGACCGCGCCTTCGACGGCGTGGTGGAGGTCGGGCCGCGGCCGGACGGCGGACCGGCGCGGCTGGGCTATGTGTTCCAGGAACCGCGCCTGCTGCCCTGGCGCAGCGTGCGGCAGAATCTGGCGCTGGTGCTGCCGCGACCTCAGCGCCGTGGCCCCGCGGTCGACGCCATGCTGGAGGCGCTGGAACTGTTGCCCTTCACCGACCGGTTCCCGACCCAGCTGTCGCTGGGCATGGCACGGCGGGTGGCACTGGCGCGCGCCTTCGTGGTGGAGCCGGACCTGCTGCTGATGGACGAGCCCTTCGTCTCGCTGGACGAGCCGACGGCGCTCCGGTTGCGCGGGCTGCTGTCGGACCTGCTGGACCGGCGGCCGACAACCGTCCTGCTGGTCACCCACAATCTGCGCGAGGCGCTGGCTCTGGCCGATCGGCTGCTTCTGCTGGCACCCTCGCCCGGCCGGGTGGTGGCGGAGGTGCCACTGTCCGTTCCCCGTGCCGCCCGCGACGACGCCACCATCGAGGCGCTGCGTCGTGACCTGCTGTCCCGGCCGGACCCGGCCTTCCGCCTTCTGGCCTGAGACCATCGGCTCAACCCTTCGCCGGATGTGGGTTCATTTGCCGCTCGTCCGTTCACAAATGCTGCGCTATCGTGGCGCCTCCTTGCCGGATAGAGCCGGTACTTGCGGAAGGCGACGGAGCCGGATGGTCTTCGGTCGGATGACAGTGCAGCGGTTACGGCGCCTCGGCCTTGTGGTCGGGATGGCTGCCCTTTTGCTGCAGGTCATCGCCTGGAGCTGGATGCCGATCGGCACCGGCATCGCCAGGGCCGGAGAGACGACGGTATCCCTGCCGATCTGCTCGTCCGGCGGCCTGACGACCATCCAGGCCGATGCGGCCGATTACGGCATCGCCGAATTCGGCATCGCTTACGACGACGATCAGGGACAGCCGCCGACCCCGGGCCACTCTGTGACCGGCCATTGCCCGCTCTGCCCGCTGGTTGCCGGGCTTGCCCTGCCGCCGCCGCCACTGAGCGTCGGACCGGCCCTTGCCATGGCCCGCGACACCCGCCTGCTGCCAGCCGAGCGGATCGCCGCCGCTTGGTTCCTGTCGACCCTTCAGGCCCGGGCGCCCCCGCATCTCGTCTGATGCCGCTCGCCTGACTTCCCCCGACCGTTAGCCGTCACACCACTGCGCGTCGCCACGTCCGATCCCTGTCCGGATCTCGGCGTCGGACCGCCTGCCCGCTCAACGACCGCCGGCCTCGTCCGCCGTGGCGGCCCCCCTTTGCTGTTCACTGCCCATTTCAGGAGAAGCTTTCATGAAGCGCATTCTCGGCATCGCCACCGCCCTCGCCCTGTTGGGTGCCGGCACTGCCCTGGCCCACAGCTACAAGGCCGGCCCGATCGAAATCGGCCATCCGTGGGCCCGCGCCACCGCACCGTCCGCGCCGAATGGCGGCGCCTATCTGTCGCTGACCAACACCGGGACGACGGAAGACCATCTGGTCGCCGCTTCCACCCCGGCCGCGGGAAAGGCGGAACTGCACACCCACCTGAACGAGAACGGCGTGATGAAGATGCGGGAGGTTCCGCCCATCGCCATCGCCCCGGGCGAAACGGTGACGTTCGCGCCGGGCGGACTGCACATCATGCTGCTCGGCCTCAAGCAGCCGCTGGAGAAGGGTGCCCGCATCCCGATGACCCTGCGTTTCGAAAAGGCCGGCAGCGTCGAGGTCCAGATCGCCGTCGAGGCGGCCGGGCAGGCCGCTCCCCAGGCCGAGGGCCACATGGGTGCCACCGCTGCCGGCCATGACCACAACGCCGCGCCGGCCCAGAAGCAGTAATGAAAAGGGCCGTCGGCAGGAGAACCCGCCGACGGCCCTTTTTTTCCCATAGGCCCCAGTCGCTCCGCTCAATCACTCGGCTCAGTCACTCGGCCGGCGCGACGCCAACCGGTTGGGCGAGCTTGGCCGCTTCGGCCGCCTGGTGACGCGGTGACAGCACGCCGAAGCGGCGCGCCCACCAGGCTGTCAGCGGCGGCGTCAGCAGGGCGGTGACGACCACGCTGGTGGCGATCAGCGCCGTGGCGGACGGGGCGACCGGCGCGAAAGTCGGCTCGATCGAGGCGATGATCGGCGGCACGGTCACCGCGGCACCGGCGGTGGAGGCCGCACCGATGCCGGCCGTGCCATTGCCCTTCGCCAGCAGGATGTCGGCCAGCACCAGCATGACGCCGGTCACGGCGATGACGCCCAGACCCAGCACGATGCCCAGCAGGCCGGTGTTGAGGATCGTCGAGAAGTTCAGGTTGTTGCCGAGCGCGAAGGCGAAGAACGGGACCATCACCGAGACGCCCTGGGTGAAGAAGGCCCGCAGATCCTTGTCGAGATTGCCCAGCGCGAAGCCGATCAGGAAGGGCAGCAGCGCGCCGACCATCGTCTGCCAGGGGAAGGCGGCCAGACCGGCGATGCCCAGCGTCACCATGGTCATGAAAGGCCCGGATTCCAGGCACATCAGGCAGAAGGCGCCGGCCTCCTCCTTGGTGCCATACTGCTGCATCAGCGCCATGTACATGCCGCCGTTGGTGTCGTTCATCACCGCGATGATCGCCAGCACCGACAGGCCGGAGAAGAAGCCCGAGGTGATGCCTTCCGCCGGGATGAACCAGGAAGCAATGACGCCCGCCATCGCCGCGGTGAGGATCTTCACCGAAACCAGAACGCCGCTCTTGCGCAGGACCAGCGGGGTCGCCTTCAGGCTGATGCTGGCACCGATGCAGAAGAACCAGACCGACAGGATCGGCAATGTGCCGGTGATCAGCCCGTTGGTGAAGGATCCAAAGAATTTGCCGGTATTGGGAGCCAGCGTGTTCAGGCAGGCGCCGAGGAACAGGGGGACGATCATCATCCCGCCGGGGATGCGGTCGATCCGGGACTTGATGTTCATGGAAGACACTCCTTCGAATTTCATCCCGTCGCCGCCGCACCCCTTCGCCATCGGGCATGTGTCAGCGGCCGTCAATTCTGTTCGGGACGGCAGTCATGTCGCCGCTTTGTGCATACTAGTATACAAGTTAGTCTGTCATTGTCAAAGCGGCTGATTGTCAGCCGCGACAGGTTGTCGCGGCAAAGGCGGGAGACGGGGAAGGATGTCGACGGATAGGACTCGATTCCAGACGATTTTGAAGTAAAATAATCCGACAGTTGCGGCATTTGCAGACCGACCACCGAGGGAGAGGCAAGAGCGGAATCGTGACAGAGTCACCCGATCCGATCAGGCGCGGGATCGCGCGGAACCCAGAACTCCGGGACCAGCTGTTGCGGATGGGGATGTCCGATGGCGCATTGCTGGTTCTGTGCGGCCCTGACGGCAGCAATCTGGCGCTCAGCGAAACGACCCGACGGTATTTCGGACCGGTGGCGGGACAGATGCTGGGATGCGGGTGGGTTTCGGTGATCCATCCCGACGACCAACTGAACGCAGCCAGCGCCTGGCTGAAAGCGGTCTATGAGAACGCCGCCTACCGGTTGGAGCTGGGCTACAGGCGGTATGACGGCAGCTATCACCGCTTCGCGGTCACGGGCATCCGCTATGTCGATGCGGATGCGTGCCAGCCCCATTGGCTCATCGTATCGGAACCGCTAGGGCAGCCGCTTCCGGCGGGGAGCCCGAACGGATCGATGGTCAGCGCGGCCGATGGCGGGCCAGGGCGTCGGTGATGTCGACATCGCGGAACGGCTTGCCGATCACCGGCCGGGTGCGGTGGGCGTCCGGCAGACCTTCTGCCCCATGGCCGGTGGTGAAGATGAAGGGGATGCCGGCACCCGCCAGCCGATCGGCCACGGCATCCACCCGCTCGCCGCGCAGGTTGACGTCGAGCAGCGCGATATCGAAACCGCCCGCTTCGATCATTTCAAGCGCCGCGGACACGGAACCGGCGGGGCCGAGGCAGGTCACGCCCTGATCCATCAGGGCGTCCTCCAGACTCATGGCGATCAGCGGTTCGTCCTCGACAATCAGGACGGTCAGGTTCGACAGATCAGCGTCGGTCACTGCGGGCTCACTCGCGACGACAGGGGAATGACAAGCCGGCATCGCACGCCGGCGGGATCGAAAGCAAGGGCGACATCGCCCTCCAATTCATGCGCAAGACCACGCTCGATCAGGCGGGAGCCGAAGCCTCGCCGGGTCGGCGGTACCACCGGAGGGCCGCCGCTCTCGCGCCAGCGCAGCACCAGCGCGCCGCCACGGGCGAAGTGACCGGAGACGGTGGAGCCCGTCGCCTCCCGCGCTGGCATCTGTCCCGGCTGCGCGATTTCCCAATCAAGGTCGACCCGGCCATTTTCGGCCGAGAGGGCGCCATATTTCGCCGCGTTGGTGGCAAGCTCGTGGAAGGCAAGGTGCAGCGACACCGCCACCCCGGTGGTCAGGTTGACCGGCGGGCCGCCGACCCTGACGCGGCCGGCATCGACGTGGGGCTCCAGCGTCAGGGCGGCGATCTCGCTCAGCGAGGCGCCCTGCCAATGGCGGCGGGTCAGCAGGTCATGCGCCTGGGCAAGCGCGCGCAGCCGCGACTGGAAGGCGTCGGGAAAGGCCTCCACCGATGGGGCTGCGCGCAGGGTCTGCCTGGCGATCGACTGCACCATCGCCAGCGTGTTCTTGACCCGGTGGTTCAGCTCTTCCAGCAGCAACAGCTGCCGTTCCTCGGCCTTCTTGCGGTCGGTGATGTTCAGCGAGACCCCGGCCAACCCGGTCGGCGTGCCGTTCTTGTCATAGACGGCGCGGCCACGCACCTGCACCCAATGGACGCAGCCGTCGGGCCAGATCGTGCGGTATTCCATGTCCAGCGGCGAGCCGCTGGTCACAGCCTGCCGGACCATCGCCTGCTGATGATCGCGGTCCTCGGGATGGACCCGTTCCAGCAATGCGTCATAGGTCAGGAGTTCGGACGGATCACGAAGCCCCAGATTGGCGGCGCAGATCGAGGAGACGCGCAGCCGGTTGCTCGCCAGGATCAGCTCCCACGAGCCGAGCCGGCCAGCCTCCAATGCGAAGCGCAGCCGCGCCTCGCTTTCGGCCAGGGCGTTGCGCTTGTCGGCCAGTTCGTTGCGATCGCGCGCCTCGACCAGGGCGCGGCGGACCACCACCTGCAGCCGCTCCATCCGCAGCTTCACAACGTAGTCGGTGGCGCCCTTCTTCAGCGCCTCGATGGCGTTTTCCTCGCCCAGCATCCCGGACACGAAGATGAAGGGCACCCGCGGCAGCCGGTCTCGGGCAATCGCCAGCGCCGACATGCCGTCGAAGTCCGGCAGGTCGAAGTCGGACAGGATCAGGTCGAAGGGCCCGCCACCGATGACGGCGTCGATGAAGGCCTGCCGCGTTTCGACCCGCTGGATGTCGAAATCATGGTCGTCGATCATCAGCAGATGTTCGCGCACCAGATCGGCATCGATGCCGCTGTCCTCCAACAGCAGGACACGGCAGGGCGTCGGCGGGTCCAGACCTGCGGCAGAACCGGCGGAAGGGTCGATCACCTGCGCCATCAGGCACCGCGCGGCCGGCGGGGATGGCAGCCGGGTGGCGGCTCGTTCAGGATCGCCCAGAAACTGCCGATGTCGCGGATCGCGTCGAAGAACTCCTTGAAGCCGACCGGCTTGACCACGAAAGCGTTCACCCCCAGCCGATAGCTGCGGACGAGATCCTGTTCCTCCTTCGAGGACGTCAGCATCACCACCGGGATGGCGCGGGTGCTGTCATTGGCCTTGATCCGTTGCAGCACCTCGATCCCGTCCACCTTCGGCAGCTTGATGTCTAGGATGATGACGGCCGGATATTTCGGGTCGGTCGGCTTCGACACCGCCTGCCCGTCGGAATGGAACAGGTAGGACAAGGCTTCCGCCCCGTCACGGGCGACGACGATGTCATTGGCGAGCTGCGCCTCCGCGAACGCCTCCAGCGTCAGCTCCAGATCCTTGGGGTTGTCCTCGACCAGCAGGATCGGTTTCAGCGTGGCCATGGGGCTACCTCGATTCGGCGGCTGCGCACCGCGGCAGGGAGAAATGGAAGGTCGCACCATGGTCCAGCCTGCCTTCCGCCCAAACCCGCCCTCCGTGGCGCTCCACGATGCGGCGGACATTGGCAAGGCCGATGCCGATGCCCTCGAACTCCTCCTCGCGGTGCAGGCGCTGGAAGACACCGAAGAGCTTACCGGCATAGGCCATGTCGAATCCACGGCCATTGTCGCGCACGAAGAACTCGTGCGCGTCTGCGGTGTCATGACACCCGACCTCGATTTCCGGCACGGCGCTGTCGCGGGTGTATTTGATGGCGTTGGACAGCAGATTCTGCACGACGAGCCGCAGCATGGTCGGGTCGCCGGTCACGCTGGGCAGGGGGTGCACCGTCCAGCGCAGGTTGCGGCCCTGCAGGTCGGGCTCCAGCAGGTGGCGCACCTCCTCCACCAGCCGGCCGACATCGACCTCGACCCGTGACAGCGTGGTGCGGCCCAGCTGCGAGAAGTGCAGCAGCCCGTCCACCAGCCGGCCGGCCGAACTCGCCGCCTCGATGATGCTGTCCAGATAGTGGCGTTCCCGCTCGTTCAGCTTGTCGGCGGCGCGGGAGCGCAGAAGCTCGGCATAGCTGGTGACGTGGCGGAAGGGGGCCCGCAGATCGTGTGAGACCGAGTAGGAGAAGGCGGCAAGCTCGCCGTTGCTGCGGCGCAGTTCCTCGTTCAGGGCGGCCATCTCCTCCGCCTTGCGCAGCACGATGCTGACGATGGCGTTGCGAAAATCGCCGGCCGCCTCGATCTCGCCATGGCGCCAGGGCAGGGACTGGCCGCTCACCGTTTCCTTCCATGCCTCGAAGGAACTGCGCGGGGACAGCCGACCGCCGGCTTCGAGCGGCTTGCTGGGATCACCGGCCCAGTCGATGGACTGCACGATTTCCGGCCGGAACCACAGAAGATAGCTGGGGTGCAGTTGCGAGATGGAGATCGCCAGCAAGCCGCTGGCGGTCCGTTCCATCCCGGCGGCGGCCGGCATCTCGGCCGGAAGCCGGTGGCTGGCGAACAGATCCTTGATGCCCCGGCCCGCCAGTTCGGCGGCGATGGCCACGACCACTTCCTGCGGCGGGGTGCGGCCGATCAGCCGGCATTCGCCGTCGAACAGGATCGCGGCGCCATCGGCATTGACCAGCCCCAGCAAATCCTCGCTGTCCTCGCCCAGACCGTCGATGAAGCGCTCCGCCGCCGCCATATGGGCGAGCAGCCGCGCCTGCGTGCCTTTGGAGCGGATCCGGTGATCGGCATCCATCACCCGTTCCAACGCGATCATCTGGCTCGACAGCACCTGCCCCAACAGATCGCAGGCGGTGCGCACCGCGAAGGAGACCTGCCGCGGTTCGGCATGGTGGCAGGAGATCAGCCCCCACAACCGGTCGCCGTCCATCACGGAGATCGACATGGACGCCGGTGTGCCCATGTTGCGCATGTATTCCAGATGCACCGGCGACACGCTGCGCAGAACGGCGAAGCTGAGGTCCAGCGGCGACGCATCCCGCATGCCGGACAGAAGCGGAACCGGCTTGTAGCGGGCGTCGACGATCAGCCGCAGACGGTTCAACGCATAAAGCCGCCGGGCCTGCTGCGGAATGTCGGAAGCCGGAAAGCGCAGGCCACGGTAGGAGGGCAGGCGGCCGTTGCTGTCCTCGGCGATGACGGTGCCGTTCCACTGCTCGTCGAATCGATAGATCAGCACCCGGTCGAACCCGGTCAGCGCCCGCACCTCTTCCGCGGTGCTGGCCAGCAGCGCGTCGAAGTCATGGGCGGCCTGCATGCGCCGAATGCCTTCGCGCATCTGTGGATACAGCGCCTCCAGCGTGCCGGCACCGGTGGCGGGCAGCTCCTCCAGTTCCAGGATCACCAACCCGCCGGACCGGTGGGCGATGGCCTGATAGTCGGCACCACTCCGCAGGGTGAGGATGTCCAGCTGGACCGGTTCGGCTGGCGCGGCGCGCAGGCGATGGACCAGAGAGCCGGTCGAGGCGGCGTCGATCAACTGGTCGACAGCCACGCCGAAGGCGTCGGCGGGCGGACGGTTCAACACCGCACCGGCGTCAGCGCTCGCACAGACGAGGCGAAGGCCGTCCGCCTCCAGAGCCAGGAGATGGCCGTGCGGCTGAATGCTGCCGGGGATGTGAATCGGTTCGCGCGCGCACGCGTCGAGGTCGAGCGTGCCCGCCATGGTCTGGGGCCACGGTTCCGGTCCGGTTGCAGGCGTCACAATCGTCCTTTGCTCGTCTCGGTCACTCAGTCTACGGGCCGCTCTTGCATCAGACCCGCTTTCGGCTAGGGACCGCTGATGTCGGCCAATGGCTTCCGCCTGTATTCAGCACAATCAGCGGCGTAGAAACCCTGCGATCGCCGCGCACACCGCGTGGAGGTGAACGAAGCGACAGGATATCCCGTCAGACACTATACTTCATTATCATAGGATACGTTTCGCGATCGTCCTTGGTTTTTGCCGAACCACGCTCTTTCATCATACGCCTAAGATCATATTCCGAATTCAAGTTTGGCTTCGCTTATAAGATAGTATGCCGCAGCGAGTGATGACTGCCGACGGTAAAAAGGCATTGATGGGGAAGGGGACGGCATGAGAACCGAGGTGACCCGCCTGCTCGGCATCGATTATCCGATCGTGCAGGGCGGGATGCAGTGGGTCGGGCTGGCGGAGTTGGCTGCCGCCGTCTCGAACGCCGGCGGACTCGGCATCCTGACCGCGCTGACCCAGCCGACGCCCGAGGATCTGGCACGCGAGATCAAGCGCTGCCGCGCGATGACCGACCGTCCGTTCGGCGTCAACCTGACCATGCTGCCGGCGGTGACGCCGCCGCCCTACGAACGTTATCTGGACGTCATCATCGACAGCGGCATCACCATCGTGGAAACGGCCGGCAACAGCCCGCGTGCCTTCGTTGAGCGGATGAAGACCAGTGGCATCCGCATCCTCCACAAATGCACCAGCGTCCGCCATGCGCTGAGCGCCGAGCGGGCCGGGGTGGACATCATCAGCATCGACGGGTTCGAATGCGCCGGCCATCCGGGCGAGGACGACATCCCCGGACTGATCCTGATCCCGGCGGCGGTACGGGCGCTGCGCATCCCGGTGATCGCCTCGGGCGGAATCGCCGACGGCCGCGGCATGGCGGCGGCTCTGGCCTTGGGCGCCCAGGGCGTCAACATGGGCACCCGCTTCCTCTGCACGCGTGAGGCGCCGGTGCATGACAGCATCAAGCAGGCCCTGGTCACCGCCGGGGAACGCGACACCAACCTTATCCTGCGCAGCATGCGCAACACCGCCCGTGTCTTCAAGAACGCGGTGTCGGACGAGGTCGTGGCGTTGGAAACACGTCCCGACGGCGCCCGGTTCGAGGAGGTCCGGCCACTGGTCGCCGGCCAGCGCGGCCGGGCGGCCCTGCAATCCGGCAACGTTCAGGACGGGATCGTGTCGGCCGGCATGGTGATTGGCCTGATCGACGACATCCCGACCTGCGACGAGCTGATCCGCCGGATGGTCGCCGACTGCCGTGCCCATCTGCGCCGCGCATTGGCTCTGGCCGAGGAGTAGGCGGGCAGGGCGGGGCGCTCGGCTCCAATCGGGGATCAGAAGATCAGCTTCAGGATGCCGGTGACGACCAGCAGGCCGATGATGAAGATGATCAGGATGGCCCAGCCGAGAATCTTGAGCATGGTATCGGTCCTTCGATAGCCTCGTTCACTGCGTCATCGGAGTCCGGTGACGCCACGGTCATGCTTGGAAGAACCCGCCAGCCCCGCACCGGTTCCCATCGGACCGGCACGGATACCGGGCTACCTTGGTGCCGGGAGAGCACCCGCCAAAGAGCGCATTAAAAAAACACATAACTATACTTATGGAAATAAATTTGCGGGAGAGGGCCGCATCTCAGGGAATACCCCTATCGGAAAGTTGCCCGCTGCCGCGCAGGACTTTCATCACCGACCGCGTATAACTCCCTGACAGCAACCGGGAGCGGGCGGAAGACGGCGTGAAGCCTACCGAGGAGACGGTGTCGGACGAGGCGTTGATGGCGGACGCAGCGGCCGGCGACCGGAAAGCGTTTGGGACACTCACGCGCCGACATCTGCGCCGCAGCATCGCCTTGGCCCAACGGGTTGTCGGAAACGCCGCCGACGCAGAAGAGGTCGCGCAGGACGCCTTCCTGCAGATCTGGGCCAACGCCGACCGCTGGCGTGGTGACGGAACCCGCTTCACGACCTGGCTGTACAGGATCGTGGTGAACCGTGCCATCGACTACAAACGGCGGCGCAGCTTCTCCCCCCTGGATGCCGCCGACGAGATCGCCGATCCGGCCTGGAGCGCCGAAACGGTGATCGACGGCATCCGGATCGGTGCCGCGGTCGATGCGGCGATTGCGGCATTGCCCGAACGGCAGCGGGCGGCGCTCAGCCTCTGCTACCATGAGGAGATGACGTGCGCCGAGGCTTCGGAAATACTGCAGGTGTCTGTTTCGGCCATGGAAAGTCTGCTGGTCCGGGCACGCCGCGTCGTGCGGGCCCGGCTTCAACCCCTGATCCGTCAGAAGGACGGTGTACGGTCATGACGCTCAAAGAGTTCAAACGCTACGCCGATGCCTATGGTGCCGATCTGGACCGCTGGCCGGTGGCCACCCAGGCCGATGCGCTGGCCCTCTTGGACGACAGCGCCGAGGCACGCGATCTTCTGGCCGATGCCGCCGTCACCGACGCGCTGCTGGATGCCGGCTCGACTCCGTTGGTCTCATCCCGGCGCGAGGCTCGGGTCTATGACCGCATCGCCGATTGCCTGGCCCAGCGGGTCGTGCCCGAATTCGTGCCGTGGTTCCTGTCGCGGCCGCCCTTCCGCCCTGCCCCGCTGGCGGGTTTTCTGGCCTGCATGGCGCTGGTCGGCTTCCTCAGCTACAGCCAGGGCGTGATTTCCTTCGAAAAGACGAGCACGCCAAGCCTGTCTGGCGTGATGATCGTCAGCTATCTGGGAGACACGCGATGACGCCGTCGATCCGGCGCCGCTGGCCCTGGTTCCTTCTGGTCGGGTCCCTTGCGCTCAACATGCTGGCCGGCGGCTTCGTCGTCGCCCACAGCTTCCGCCCGCCGCCGCCGCCGATGGGGCCGGACCAGATGCTGGAGCGCTTCGTCGAAGACGTGTCGCAACGCCTGTCGCCGGCCGACGCCACGGTTCTGCGCAAGGCGCTGGACGATGCCCGTCCGCTGTTCGTCCGCGTGCGGGTCAGCCGCGAGGAGTTCACCCCCCGTCTGCGCACCGCCCTGATGGCCCAGCCCTTCGATGCGGTCGGCCTGAAGGCCCTGTTCGACCGTGTCCATGCCAACGACGCCGCCTTGCGCAGCGAGATCGAGGCACGATTCGTCGATACCCTTTCCCGTCTTTCCCCCGAAGGCCGCCTGCGTCTGGCTGAAAGCCGCCTTCCCTGATCCTTTCGGTTTCGACCGGTGGCAGACACTTCCGGGGGTCGGCCGGGACGGCATGTCCGTCCCGGCCCTTTTTATTGGCCCAAAAGAAAAAGGCGGCCTGACGGTATCGCCGTCGGGCCGCCCTTAAGTCGGTTCGGGAGGAAACGCAACCAAGTTGCACGCAGAGGCATATGGCCGATATGGTTAACGGCCAATGAATGGCGGACGGAAATCTTTCCCTACCACCTTTTTGCGCAATTCTTCCGCGAACGGCTTCGCTCAAGCTTGGCGAGCCCTGACCCTCTGCCGAAAGGCCGGGGTGGCGTCACCCCACCCCGACGCGCTATGACAGACGCCCTCTGTTTCGTCACAAGTCCGCAGGACCCCTGCCTCATGCTGTCCATCAGCCAGCGCATCGCCGACGAACTGTCGGTCCGCGAGCCCCAGGTCGCTTCCGCCATCGCCATGCTCGACGAGGGATCGACCGTCCCCTTCATCGCTCGCTACCGCAAGGAGGCGACCGGCGGCCTGGACGACACCCAGCTCCGCACCCTGGAGGAGCGGCTGGGCTATTTGCGGGAGCTGGAGGACCGCCGTGCCAGCATCCTGTCGACCATCCAGGAGCAGGGCAAGCTGACGCCCGAGCTGGAGCGCCAGATCAAACAGGCCGACACCAAGACCCGGCTTGAGGATCTCTACCTTCCCTACAAGCAGAAGCGCCGCACCAAGGCCCAGATCGCCCGCGAAGCCGGGCTGGAGCCGCTGGCCGACGCGCTGCTGGCCGATCCGCGGAAACAGCCGGACGCCGAAGCCGCCGCCTTCGTCAGCGCCGACAAGGGGATTGCCGACGTCAAGGCGGCGCTGGACGGCGCCCGCCATATCCTGGTGGAGCGTTTCGGCGAGGATGCCGAACTGGTCGGCCGCCTGCGCACCGCCATGGCGGACAAAGGCGTCGTCACCTCCAAGGTGATCGAGGAGAAGAAGGCCGAGGGCGCCAAATTCTCCGACTATTTCGACTTCTCGGAGAACTGGTCGAAGCTGCCGTCGCACCGGGCGCTGGCGCTGTTCCGCGGCCGGGCGCAGGGCGTGCTCGACATCCGCCTCGATCTGCCGGTCGAGGAAGGCCAGCCGCATCCGGCGGAGGGAACCATCGCCGCCCACACCGGGATCCGTGACCAGGGCCGTCCGGCCGACAAGTGGCTGTCCGACGTGGTGCGCTGGACTTGGAAGCTGAAAATCGGCCCGCACATCGAGACCGACCTGATGGGCAGCTTGCGCGAACGGGCCGAGGACGAGGCGATCCGCGTCTTTGCCCGCAACCTGCACGATCTGCTGCTGGCCGCCCCGGCCGGGCAGCGCGCCACCATCGGGCTCGACCCCGGCATCCGCACCGGCGTCAAGGTGGCGGTGGTGGACGCCACCGGCAAGCTGGTGGAGACGACGACCATCTATCCGCACCCGCCGCGCAACGACTGGGACGGCTCGATCGCCGTGCTGGCGGCGCTGGCGGCGCGGCACAAGGTGGAGTTGATCTCGATCGGCAACGGCACCGCCTCGCGCGAGACCGACAAGCTGGCCGCCGACCTGATGAAGCGCCATCCTGAGCTGTCCCTGACCAAGCTGGTGGTCAGCGAGGCTGGCGCCTCGGTGTACTCCGCCTCGGAAACCGCGGCGCACGAATTCCCGAACCTCGACGTCAGCCTGCGCGGCGCCGTCTCCATCGCCCGCCGCCTGCAGGACCCGCTGGCCGAGCTGGTGAAGATCGAGCCGAAGTCAATCGGCGTCGGCCAGTACCAGCATGACGTCGCCGGCGGCAAGCTGGCCCGCTCGCTGGACGCGGTGGTGGAGGATTGCGTGAACGCCGTCGGCGTCGATCTGAACACCGCGTCGGTCCCGCTGCTGACCCGCGTGTCTGGCCTGAACGAGACCATCGCCCGCAACATCGTCGAGCATCGCGACCGCAACGGCGCCTTCCGCTCGCGCAAGCAACTACTCGACGTGGCACGGCTGGGGCCGAAGACCTTCGAGCAGGCCGCCGGCTTCCTGCGCATCCGTGACGGCGAGACGCCGCTCGACGGTTCCGCCGTACATCCGGAAGCCTATCCGGTGGTCCAGCGCATCGTGAAGACCACCGGCCGCGACCTCGGCAGCGTCATCGGCGACGCCCGCTTCCTGCGTGGCTTGAACGCCGAGGAGTTCACCGACGAGCGCTTCGGCGTGCCGACCGTCGAGGACATCATCAAGGAGCTGGAGAAGCCCGGCCGCGACCCGCGTCCGGAGTTCAAGACCGCCACCTTCAAGGAGGGTGTGGAGGAGCTGAAGCACCTTCAGCCGGGAATGATGCTGGAAGGCGTGGTGACCAACGTCACCGCCTTCGGTGCCTTCGTCGACATCGGCGTCCATCAGGATGGGCTAGTGCATATTTCCCAGCTTGCCAACAGCTTTGTGAAGGATCCTCACACGGTGGTGAAGGCCGGTGACGTGGTGAAGGTGAAGGTGCTGGAGGTGGACATCCCCCGCAAGCGCATCGCACTCACCATGCGCATGGGCGAGGAGGCCCCGCGTCCGGCCCGCCGTGAGGAGCGCCGGGAGGACCGCCGTGACGACCGTGGTCCGGCGCGTCCGCAGCAGCAGGATCGCCGCCCGGGGGCGCCTGCGGCCAAGGCTGCGCCGAAGCCGGCCAAGGCACCGGAGCCGGTCAACAGCGCCTTCGCCGAAGCGTTCGCCAGGGCGCAGTCGGGCAAGAAGAAGTAAGGGTCATGGAGGGGGCAGAGCGTCCGACATCAGACGGACGCCGAGCCCGCCCATGGCCGCCGCGGCAACCCGGTCGACCCGATGCTTGGAGCGCAGGTAGGCGGCGCGCGGCCGGCCGGCAGAAAACGCCGCGGCGACGATGGCGTACCAGCTGGTCTCGATGAGGAAGATCACCGGCGGCAGGATGATCGACAGCCAGAGCGGCGCTTCGGCCGGCATCAGCGCGGCAAAGATGCTGCCATAAACGATCGCCGTCTTCGGGTTGCTCATTTGGGTCAGCAGCCCGAACAACAGCGGCCGCATCAACCCGGCAGGCGCCGTCTGCCCCTCCTCCGCCATCACCAGCGGCTCGGCAGCCCCACGCCAGATGCGGACCGCGAGATAGAGCAGATAGGCGCCGCCCACCAGCTTCAGCACCGCATAGAGCCAACCAACCTGCGACAGCAAGGCATGCAGCCCCAACATAGCCAGGGACGCGAAGAACACGCCACCGATTCCCATACCGAGCGCAGTGGCCAGACCAGCCTGGCGGGACACGGCGATGGAGGTGCGGGCGACCAGCACGAAGCTCGGTCCCGGACTGGCGGCGCCGACCGCGATGGCACCGGCGATGCTGACGAAGGCAAGTACGGGATCCATGATCGCTCCCCTTGAACTGGAAGGTGGGGACGATAACACAACCGCGACAGCCTGCGAATCCCGGACAAAAAAGTCCCCTCGTCCGCGAGGGGAACGAGGGGACGAAGGCCGATGACCGGACCGTTACGGGGATGTCATTCGGCGGCCATCAGCACCGGAGCCTCGTCACGTACCCGGTTCACCGCAACATAGCGGTCGAGCGCGTCCAGGCATTCGGCCAGGGTTCCGGAACCGACCGCGCGGCAGTCCTCGAAGGCGTGCGGTTCGGGTCGGAACCAATGGGTGATGTAGCATTCCTCGCGCCCATCCAGGCTGAGGGTGAGGGCGAAGCGGCCCTCACGCCCGATGCGGGCTTGAGCGGCGCGCAGACGCGCCTGGACCTCTTCTATCGTCATGAGATGATTTCCTTCCCTAAATGCCGCCTGCCATCAGGCGGCGTGGGCGAACTTCCCGTCTTCCGATTCAGAGTCTTCCAACCATCGAGCCCAGTCGATGTCACGCGCCAGCGACTCGACCAGCACGCGGGCCGCACTCCCGGTTTCTGCCGGCGTGTCGGACCGCAGCAGTCCCGACAGCCGCATCGCCAGCGTCTCGGCCTCCGCCTCCACCCAGCGGGCATAGTGGCGGCGGCGTTGGTCGCGATTCCAGTACCAGCGCGGCAGTTGGGCGTTGGCGCGCTCGAACTCGCTTTCCCAGGCGCTCATGCGGAACAGTCCGCTGGGCGACCGGTCGCCGATGTCATCAGTCGTCCGGGGAGTCGTTCGGTTCATGGCGTCCGTCAGGCGGCTTCCCGCCCGTCCTCTTCCTCGCGCTTCAGAATCTCGGCCTTCTTCTGGGCGAACAGGCCGGTGATGCGGTGTTGGGCGGCACGGTCCACAGCGCCGATCTCCCGCAGGCGGATGCCGACGCCGGACCGCCAGACCTCCTCCAGATCATCCAGATCCAGGCAGGCTCCCAGCCGACGCTTCACCTCCGCCTCGAAGGCCTCGACGGCGGCGGGCTGCAGGTCCGGGTTGGACTTGGCGGCATAGAAGGCCTCCGACTCCTCCCGATACTTGCTGTCGTCGAACTGGCCCATATAGACGTCGGCAGCCAAACCCAATTGCAGCAGGCATTTGCCGACCGCGTCGGTCATCGACATCTTGAAGCACTCGTCGTCCGGCATCTCCACGCCATTGCGGCGGCGGACCATCTCGGTCCCGCCCCACTGCGGGCCGGTGAAGCACTTCTCCTTCGTCTCCGGGTCGATGTACCAGACGCGGGCGCAGATGAAGATCATCCGTTCCGCGATGGTCCAGTCCACCTGCTCATAGCCCCAGCCCTTGCCGATCGGGCCGAAAACCTCCGTCATCATCTGGAAGCGCCAGGTCGGGTCGATCTGCGTGCCGCGGAAGCCGCCGGAGCGGGTGAAGGGCTTGGTCGCCTTTGGATCGGTGCGCTTCAGCCGGTTCCACAGGAACAGGGTGTCGATGCGCTGCGGCTCCCCCGTCCCGCTGCCGCCGGTAGAGCCCTTGGACCCTTGCGAGCCACGGCTGCCGCCGGACTTCGGTTCGACCGGAGCGGTTTCCGTCACGCTGGATTCGGTTACGCTCGACTCAACAGCTTCGGTTTCGGCAACGACGTGGTCGGTCTTGCTCATGCGTCCCATGATTTGGGTCCTTCTTGTCCAAACGTTTCGGCTCTCCCCTCACCCCAGCCGGCGGTCAGCACTGTTTCCAGGCTGAATTCCACCGCGTTCGGGTCAGCGGAGGGGCTCCAGGATTGCGCTTCGGCCAGGGCGCGGCGCGGCGGTGCGCCGTAGCGCAGGCTGAGCCGGCCTTCGCGGTCGCGCGCCAGATACAGGCCTCCGGACCGGCCATCGGCCTGATCCATGGAGACAAAAGCGATGCGGGCGTCGTCGGGCATCAGCGCCTTGAGAGCGGCCTCCGCCTCCTTCACCTCCAGAGCCGCCGCCCGGTTGGCGACCAGCCGGTCGGCCAGCGCGCGGAAGCGGTTGTGCCGTCCCATGTCGAAGACTCGGCCGCTCTCATAGGACGGAGCGTCCATCGGCAGCGGATCCACCGGCTCGACGTCGTTGACGACGTGCCACCAGAAGGCCTCCAGCGTCTCCAGCAGCCGTTCGACATCGTCGGAGCGGCGATCCACCGTCATCAGGCTGTGCCCGGTCGGGCGCAGGATCGACAGCAGCGCGCGGTCCAGACCGACCACCTCCAACTGGTGCTGGATTTGCCAGTGATAGCGGCGGGCAAGATCGGCATCGCTCTGGAATCCGCTGTTGAACTTCGCCTCCACGATGGTGTCGAGCACGCCGTCGGCCGCGCTGCCGGTCAGGAAGTCGGGGTGTGCGACCATCCAGTCATGTTCGGCATGGCGGTAGGTGTCGGGTGCGGCCACACAGGCGCGGCCGGTGGCATGGGTCACGAAGCGCGGGTGCAGATGCTCGGTGGCGATGCCGATCTGGACGGCGGCGACAAGGTCGAGGTTTTCAGGCCCGACCCGCCCGGTCTTCTCGCGCCACAGCGACAGCCAGTCGCCGGCCATCACGCGCGTCGCGTCCGACGACCCGATCCGCCCCGCCCGCAAGTCCCGTTGTGCCTGAGTGATCGCCATGCCGTTCCGACTTCTCCAGCTCCAAAGCGGGGCCTTTGCTGCGACTTCGCAGCATGTTTTCAGACCACCTCACCGGACCCTGGATATGGGATGCGAATACGCAGTTTTCAAGAACAAAACATGAACCTTTGGCTTGGCCGCAGACCAGAACAAGGTCTTGGAAACAGGCTATATTTGGCGTCTTCTAACGAGAGTCACCGCAAGTCAAAACGGACGGAGTAGAGCCCCCCCGTTTTTGCGAGCAACGGAAAATCGGAACACGCGCCGCGACTCGGGAAATAGCAGACTTTTACATGCGAAGCGCTCGCACGACGTGCACTGCTACTCCGGCCACGTGAGCGCGGTCGAAGGCGGTCGGGCGGCAGTCGGGATCGGTCGAAACCGGCATCAGATGGGGCGGGAAGAAGCGATAGCCGCAGATGGTGCCCTCGCCCACCGTCACCACCACGTCGCCTGTTTGCGGTGTCAGCACGTCCAGCGGCTCCAGCACCACGCAGTCCCGCGGCAGAACTCCAGCGGCATCCAGGCTCTTGGACAGGATGCGCAGCGCGAAGGCACGGCGGGAGGTTTGGCCATCCATGGCGACCGATGCGGCGCCGTCCTTCAGCGCCCCGGTCAGGAACGCCTCCCCTGCCCTGGGGCCGAGGTCGAGGAAGATGTGCGCCTGCTCCAGCGTCAGCACCGGCACGCGGGAGACCGGCGCATAGGCATGATCGTCGAGGAAGCGCGGCTCCGACCCGGCGATGCGGGCCAGCCGCGCCAGGGTATCGGCGCTGGGCACGCTGCCCATCACCGGATCGCGCAGGAAACGGGTCAGGTTGGTCGCGGTGACGCCAGCCAGCCGCGCCCAGCCACCGGCGCTCCAGCCCTTCGCCTCCATGACGCCGGTCATCCAGCGCAGGATGGCTCGCCGCGTGTCGTCCATCGGTCTCCCCCTCAACCGTGCCCCCACCTTGTCCTACACGGTCCGGACGGGGTGGAGAAAGGCGCGATGGACTCAAGCCCGCTGCGATTTTGCAGTGCCGCCTTGGACTCTGCCGTGGCAGCCCCATCTGTGCGGCATCGAAGACGGCACATCGAAGCCAACAGAGGGAGTTGCAGCCATGATCGTCACCAGCACCGATTCCGTCGAAGGCCGCCAGATCACCCAGTATCTCGGCATCGTCGCCGGCGAGGCGATCATGGGCGTCAACGTGTTCCGCGACCTGTTCTCGTCGGTCCGCGACATCGTCGGCGGCCGGGCCGGCGGCTATCAGGCGGCGCTGCGCGACGCCCGCGAGGCCGCCTTCGCCGATCTGGAGGAGTCGGCCCGCGCGCTGGGCGCTGATGCGGTGGTCGGCGTCGATGTCGATTACGAGGTGCTGGGCAAGGAGAACGGCATGCTGATGGTGTCGGTCAACGGCACGGCCGTGCGTCTTCGCTGAAGGCGGGCCCTGACCCTAAGCGTCACCGAAGGCGCCTGGACAGACCCCACCGTATGGGTAGACTGCCGGTCCGGCAAGCAATGGGCCAGCAAGCAATCGGGAGGGGGATGCACATGCGTGGGGTTGTCCGCGGTTCCATCTGGTCAGGCTGCATCGGCGGCCTTGCCATGGCGGCGTGCCTGTTCGGCACCCTGCCGGCGCTGGCGCTCGACGGAATCGTCGAGAAGAAGGTCTTCGAGATGCCGTCCTACACCACGACCGGCGGCGGAACGATCAAGAACGTCCGGATCGGCTGGGAAAGCTATGGCAAGCTGAACGACGCCAAGGACAATGTCATCCTCATCACCCATTTCTTCAGCGGCAACAGCCACGCCGCCGGAAAATACAAGGCCGATGATGCCGCCCCCGGCTATTGGGACAGCATCATCGGCCCCGGCAAGCCGTTGGATACCGACAAATACTTCATCATCAGCTCAGACACGCTGGTGAACCTGTCGCCCAAGGACCCCACCGTCGTCACCACCGGCCCGGCCAGCATCAACCCGGACACCGGCAAGCCCTATGGCATGAGCTTCCCCATCGTCACCATCCAGGACTTCGTCAATGTCCAGAAGGCGCTGGTCGACAGCCTGGGCATCAAGACGCTGCAGGCGGTGATGGGCGGCTCGATGGGCTCGCTCCAGGCCTTCGAATGGGGGGCCGACCATCCGGAGATGGTCAAGCGCGTCATCGCCGCCATCGGCGGGCCGGAGGCCGATCCCTTCCTGATCGGCTGGCTGAACCTGTGGGCGGCGCCGATCAAACTCGACCCCAACTGGAACAACGGCGACTATTACGGCAAGGCGGAGCCGAAGGCCGGCCTGACCGAGGCGCTGAAGCTGGTCACCCTGCAAGCCCGCCACTGGAAATGGGCCGACGCCGCCTTCGGCCGCAAATGGGCGGAGGACGGGAAGGATCCGAAGGCCGCGATGGGCAACCAGTACGCCATTGAGGCGTGGCTGGACAAGGCGGCCGCCGGCCGCGCCGCGGTCAGCGACGCCAATCACTTCCTTTATCTTGTGAAGGCCAACCAGACCTTCGTCACCGGCAACGGCGCCTCGCTGGAGGATGGGCTGACGAAGATCAAGGCCCCGGTCCTGCTGATCCCGTCGGCCGATGATCTCGTCTTCCCGCCCGACCGCAACATGCGTCCGCTGAAGGACCGGCTTGAGAAGCAGGGGAACGGCGTCGAGTACACCGAGTCGATCACCTCGACCCTCGGCCATCTCGATGGCGTGGCGAACATCGGCAAGGCCGGCGACACGATCGCCCAGTTCCTGGCAAAGTGAATGGTGCGGGGGGCGCCCGTGAGGGTGCCCCTACTCAGTGACCGGCGTTCCGCGGAAGTTCAGCAGGCTCGGCGCCTTGTCGATGATCTCTTCCAGAATGAGCGAGGCGGTTTCCAGTTCCCGCTCCAGTTCCGGGCCGAGCTTGCCGGCATAGTTGGGACGACGCAGCTTTTCCGCCGCATCGTGCAGGCTGCGCAACTCGGCCACGAAGATCTCGCGCGCCCCCATCGGCAGGATCGGGTTGGCTGACAGCACGAAGAAGAAGCGCATGCTGGCCCTCACCAACAGGGCCAGCATCACCGTATCCAGCTTCTCGAACTGGTCGCGCAGGTCGTCGGATCGCGCATCGACCAGATTGCGCATGCGCTGCTCGATCAGGATGACCAGCGCCTGGAACTCGCCCACCTTGTCGCGGAAATCGCGATAGGCGCCGAAGCTGTGCTTGCTGGCCTCATGTTCGGCCAACTGGGCCAGCTTGGAGGCTTCACGGCACTGGCGTTCCAGCGCGCCCAGCAGTTCCTTGACCTCGGCTCGGGTATATTGGCGCTTGCTCATGGGACTCGGCAGGGGTTGTACAGGCGTTCGGGCAGGCGTTCGGACCGTCCGTCAAGCTATAGCACAACCCATGGGCTGCAACCTATCCCATGCTCAATGGTCGGCCTTCACCGGACCGCCCGGACGCCGCACCAGCGGCATGAACAGCAGCGCGCCGAAGAACACCGCCGACATCAACAGCATGGCGTCGTTGAAGGTCAGGATCAGCGCCTCGCGCTGGACCAGCCCGACCAGCCGAGACATGGCTGCTGCGGTCGGGTCGGCCACCAGCCCGTCGAAACGCTGGCTGAGGTTGTCGACCATCTGCTGCACCTCCGGCCGGGCAAGGTTCACATTGTCGCCGAGACGGTTCAGGTGCAGCGCGTTGCGGTCGGTCAGCACCGTGTTGATCGCCGCCAGCCCGATGGCGCCGCCCAGGTTGCGCATCAGGTTGTACAGGCCGGACGCGTTCTTCAGCTTGTCCGGCGGCAGGGTGCCGAGCGCCACGCTGTTGATCGGGATGAAGCACAGCATCAGCGACATGCCGCGCACCGCCTGCGGCAGGAACAGCTCCCAAAAGCCGGTGTCGGCGGTGAAATGGCTGTTCAGCCAGACGCCGGTGCCGAACAGGATCAGCCCAAGCGCCAGCATGGCCCGCAGATCCATCCGCTTCGACAGGGCGCCGGCGATTGGCGCCGACATGAACTGGAAGGCGCCGGTCACGAACATGATCTCGCCGATCTGCAAACTGTTGAAGCCGCGCACACGGGCGAGGAACAGCGGCTGCAGATAGACCGACCCATAGAGGCCGATGCCCAGGATGAAGCTGTAGAGCGACCCGATGGCGAAGTTGCGGTCGGCGAAGGCGCGCAGCTCAACGATCGGGTTGCGATAGGACAGCACCCGCCAGAAGAAACCGACGGCGGAGAGGGCGGCAACCACGGCCAGCGCGAAGATCGCCTCGTCATCGAACCAGTCGTTCCGCGGTCCTTCCTCCACCACATATTCCAGGCTGCCCAGGAAGGACGCCATCAGCGCCAGCCCTAGGAAGTCGAAGCCCTTGCGCAGTTCCGGATTGGGCCGGTCGACATCGACCAGGAACCAGACCAGCGAGGTCACCAGGATGCCGGGGATGACGTTGGCCAGGAACAGCCAGTGCCAGGACATATGCTGGGTCAGGTAACCGCCCAGCGTCGGGCCGATGGTCGGCGCCATGGTGGCGACCAGACCCATCATCACCGACACGCCGGCCCGCTTCTCCGGCGGGAAGATCAGGAAGCTGGTGGCGAACACGGTTGGGATCATCGCACCGCCGATGAAGCCCTGGAGCGCACGCCAGACGATCATCGATTCAATGCCGCCGGCGAAGGCGCAGGCGACGCTGGTCAGGGTGAAACCGGCGGCGGCCAGCGTGAACAGCACGCGGGTCGACATGATGCGCGACAGGATGCCCGACAGCGGAATCATCACGACCTCCGCGATCAGGTAGGAGGTCTGCACCCAGGAAATCTCGTCGGCGCTGGCTGCAAGGCCGGCCTGGATTTCCGACAGCGAGCTGGAGACGATCTGAATATCGAGGATCGCCATGAACATGCCGACGACCATCGCGAAGAAGCCGGCGATGTCGCGCGGGGTGAGGGGGCGCATGCCCTGGGCCGGTGTCGCCATGGAACCGCTGCCTTCCGTCATGGCCGAACGATTTCCGCCACCAAACGGGCGGAGCCGGCCGATATGCTGCCCAAACTGTCAAAAAATGGATTGCTGACGGGAACGCCGCTCCCGAAGGGGGAGGGAAGGAGCGGCGCTCCCGTCGGAGCCGTGACCGCCTTTATCGGGCGGCCACCGCCTGCTTGTCGGTCAGCGCGCCAAAGACGCCGCCGGCCAGATGGGGCTGGGTGCCGGCACCCCGGGTGTCGACCTCCGCCACCACCGACAGGCCGGGGCGCAGCAGGCCGGCAAGCGCATTGTCACGCGGCAGGGCGATGCGGACCGGAACGCGCTGGACGATCTTGGTGAAGTTGCCGGTGGCATTCTCCGGCGGCAGCAGCGAGAACTTGGATCCCGATGCCGGAGCAAAGCTCTCCACCGTGCCGATCAGCTCACGATCGGGAAAGGCGTCGACGGAGATGCTGACATGCTGGCCGGGGCGCATGCGCGACAGCTGCGTTTCCTTGAAGTTGGCGACGACATAGACGTCGGGCAGCGGTACCAGCGACAGCATCTGCACGCCCGGCCGGGCATACTGGCCGACCTGGACGCCACGGTTGCCGATCACGCCGTCAACCGGCGCCCGGATCACGGTGTTGTCGAGATCGATGCGCGCGGTCTGGAGCGTTGCCTCAGACTGGGCCAGATGGGCCTCCGTCTCGGTCCGGGTGGCGCGCAGGACGTTGATCTGCTCCTTCTCCGACGCCAACGCCGCCCGCGACTTCGCCACCTGGGCCACCGCCTTGCGCAGGTCGGCGTCGGCGGTTTCCAGCTTCTGCCGGCTGGTCCAACTGTCGCTGGCCAGCGACCGGCTGCGGTCATACTCCTGCTGGGCACGGCGCTGCTCGGCGTCGGCACTCGCCAGCGTGGCGGCGGCTTGGTCGATCACCGTGCGCTGAAGCTCAAGCTTGCTGTCCAACGTGCCAAGCGCTGCCTTCTGCGCGGTCACCGCCGCCTCGGCTTCAGCCACCTTGGCGCGGAAATCCTGATCGTCCAGAATCGCCAGCACGTCGCCCGTCCGGACCAGTTGGTTTTCGGCAACCTTCACGTCGCGGACATAAGCGGAGATCTTCGGGCTGACGACGGTGATGTCGCTCTGCACATACGCGTTGTCGGTCGATTCGAGGAACCGGCCCTCCGTCCACCAATGTTCGCCGGCGACGGCGCCACCTGCCAGCACGGCCAGCGCAACGCCCGACAGCACGATCTTCCGCACGCCATTCGCCATTGTCTCTATCCCCAATCCACCGCGGTCCGGTCCGCCTTCCGCCGATCGCTCTTGTCGGCACCGCCACGGAAAAGAAACTGAACCGTTCAGTTTAGTCTTGTCGGAAGATGGAGGACGGCCTATCTGTTGTCAAGACCGAACTGAACGGTTTAGTTTTTGGCAATTGATGTCAGGGGGCTTGTCGGACGATGCGGAACGCGGTAGGGGCCAAGCACATGGACTCAGGCGAGGCGCGCATGACCACATTGGTGGCCCCCACTCCCGAAGCAGGATCGAAGCCGGCTCAGATCATGAACGCGGCAGGTACCTTGTTCCTGGAGCACGGCTACAGCGCCGTCAGCATGGACGCGGTCGCCAAGAAGGCAAATGTGTCCAAGGCGACGCTGTACGCGCATTTCGGCAGCAAGGAGGAACTGTTCCGGGCAATGGTCGCCTGCGAATGCGCGAACTCCGTCATGGCCGGCATTTGGGACGAGGCGATGAGCCTTCCGGCGGCGGACGGGCTGCGTCTGATCGGCCGGACCTTCGTCCATTTCATCGCCTCGGCAAAGGCGCTTGGCCTCTACCGCATGGTGCTGGGCGAAGTGCTGCGTCAGCCCCAGCTCGCCCAGGCCTTCTATGAGAGCGGACCGGCCGAAACCTTCCAGCGTGCCTACCAGTTCATGTCCCATATGACGGAAAGGGGCGAACTGGCGATCACCGATTGCGATCTCGCCACCCACCAGTTCTTCGGTCTGCTGAAGGCCAACATGCACATGAAGCTGCTGCTGTGCCTGAGCGAGCGGCCGAGCGACGCGGATCTGGAGCGGTTCGTCGACGCCGCCGTCGACCTGTTCGTCAAAGGCTATGCGCCCGAAAAGCGCTGAGCGGCGACTGTCTCAAAGTCGCTGAGCGAAAGGTCGGCAATCTGAAATTGGCACCAGGGGCAATCGAGATCCAATAGTCAGGGTTCCTGACGCAAACGTCGCCCCCTCTGACTTGTCACCGGCTAAGGCTTCGTATAGCGTGCCGGGGACATACCGGCGTAACGGTGCGTGGCGGGTTTGCGGATGGATTTCGAGACGACCTTCATCGCGCAGGTCATCACCGTGATCGGCTTTGCCGTCGGTCTGTCCATCGTCGTGGCCTCTGGCCGCTATCCGCGCCATATCCGCAACTCCCTGCGTGCCTATGCCTATGGGAAATTCCTGCTGGGGTTCGGCTTCCTGATAGCGGGCCTGCGCGGCAGTGCGGCTCCCGACCTGCTGGTGCCGCTGGCCAACGGGCTGGGAATCACCGGCCTCGCGATGAACTACACCAGCGTCCGCCATCTCCAGAGCAGGCCGGTCTCGCCCCTCGCACCCGCCGCCGTCGGGCTGGCGGTGGCCGTCGCGTGCCTGCTGTTGCTGTTTGTCGACGCCGGCATCGCCTCGGTCCGCACCCTGGTCAGCTTCACGACGGCGGCGGTGCTGCTGGGCATCGCCTTCGAGGTGCTTGTGCGCTACGAGGGACGCGGCATTCCCCACTATGTCACCGGAGTGCTCTGCGCCACACTGGCCATGGTCTATCTGGTCCGGATGGGTGCCGGCCTGACGCAGGAGGAGACGCCCACCGCTTACATGCTGGACGACCGGGTGGAGCGGACCACCTTCCTTCTGACGCTTCTCGGCACCGTGACCGGAGCGATCAACTACGTCCTGATGGCCAGCGACGAGTTCAACCGCGAACTCGCGAAGCTTGCCCACACCGACGGGCTGACCGGCAGCCTGAACCGGCGACGCCTGTTCGAGATGGGGGAGATCGAATTCCGCCGCGCCCGCCGCCATGGCCGCGACCTGACCGTGCTGGTGCTTGACATCGACCGCTTCAAATCGATCAACGACCGCGCCGGCCATCCGTTCGGCGACCGGGTGATCCAGGCGGTGGCCGACTGCTGCGCCGGTCAGATCCGGCGCGAGGACGCAATGGGCAGGATCGGCGGGGAGGAGTTCGCCATCCTGCTGCCGGAAACCGGCCTGGAGGCCGGCCGGCTGCTGGCCGAGCGGCTGCGCAGCGCCATCGAACGGCAACTGGCCCAGCTTGGTGCCGAAGGCGGCGTGACGGTGACCTGCAGCATCGGCGGCGTCAGCCTGACCCGGGAGCACAGCGAGTTTTCCGACCTGATGGCCCAGTCGGACAGCGCGCTTTACGACGCCAAGCATGCCGGACGCAATCAGGTGCGATTCTTCCCCACAGTGTCGCTGACTCCTGCGCTGCACGCCTGACCGGCGAAAGGTCGACGGGCAGAACCGGTTAGAAAAAGTGGCGCCACGGAGAATGGCGCACGGCCGCCTTTACCAGCGGGGCCGCTTGCAGCATTATCCGCACCGGTCCCCGCCGGCCGGCTTAACCCGGCCGTTCGTCCGGGGCCGGTCCGATCCGGCTCCGTCCCTTCCGGCAACATCGGCATAAGGTCGTGGTTCTTTCCCATCTCGGCTCCGGCGGCCTCGAGCCGCAGCGGTCGCAGCTGACGCTCGGCACGAAATTCAGGCTCATCAACTGGGGGCTGGTCCTGCTGATCTGCACGATCACAGGGGTCGGCGTCGGGCTGCTCTATTCCGCCGCCGGCGGCCATTGGAAGCCGTGGGCGCAGCCCCAGCTGGTCCGCGCCATCCCCGGCCTCGTACTCATGCTGGGCATCGCGCTGGTCGACATCCGTCACCTGATGAAGTCGGCTTACGTCATCTTCTTCATGGTGCTCTGCCTGTTGATCGCGGTGGAGCTGATGGGCCGCATCGGCATGGGCGCCCAGCGCTGGATCGACCTCGGCTTCTTCCAGCTTCAGCCGTCGGAACTGATGAAGCCGGCGTTGACGCTGGCGCTCGCCCGCTATTTCCACGGGGTGACGCTGGACCAGATCGGCCGGCCGCTTCTGCTGATACCGCCGCTTCTGCTGGTCTTCACCCCGGTGGCCTTCGTGCTGCTCCAGCCCAATCTCGGCACCTCGCTGCTGCTGATCATGGGCAGCGGCGCCATCTTCTTCGCCGCCGGCGTCCGGGTGTGGAAGTTTCTCCTGGTGATCGGCGGCGGCCTGAGCGCCATCCCCATCGCCTGGGAGTTCCTGCACGACTACCAGAAACAGCGTGTCTACACCTTCCTCGAACCGGAAACCGACCCGCTCGGCGCCGGCTACAACATCCTTCAGTCGAAGATCGCGCTGGGGTCCGGCGGGCTGTTCGGCAAGGGCTTCATGTCCGGCTCGCAGAGCCAGCTGATGTTCCTGCCGGAAAAGCACACCGACTTCATCTTCGTCGTCCTGGCGGAGGAGTTCGGCATGGTCGGCGCCGCCACGCTGCTGGCGCTCTACGTCCTGCTGTTCATCTATGGCTGGGTGATCGCGCTGAACAGCCGCAGCCAGTTCGGCCGGCTGGTCGCGGTCGGCATGACCGCACAGTTCTTCCTCTACGTCTTCGTCAATGTGGCGATGGTGATGGGTCTGATCCCCGTCGTCGGCATTCCGCTGCCCCTGGTGTCCTATGGCGGATCGGCGATGATGACGCTGATGATCGGCGTCGGCCTGCTGCTGAGCATGTCGGTCCACCGCGACGTGCGCATCCCCAAAAGCGGCGTTACCGACGTCTGACCTGCCCTCTTTCGTTTCGGTCATTCGGCCGGGGTACGCCGGGCAGGCCCCGTCGCACCCCGGCCGCGCCGTTGCCACCCTGCCCCGCTCTCGCGATATCGGGGTGGAGACCGACCCATCTTGCGGGTAGGTCCGCTGCAGCGGGAGGAACAGCCATGCGGAGAGACGCCCGGCGTGTGCGGACGCGTATTCTGATCGGTGCGGGAGTTGCGGCCCTGTTTGCCGGTCCCCTTTTCTTCGGCAGCGCGCCGGTAATGGCAGAGTCGCTGTTCAGCCATATCGGCGGCAGCTTCAGCGAGACTGGCGGGTCTTTCGAGACTTCGCGCTGGCAACGGTCGGACGGCTGGAAATCCGGCGGGCACATGAGCTGCACCTGGAGCCGCGCCAACGTCACCGCCGAGAAGGGCCACCTCGCCCTGTCGGTCAGCGACCGCATCTCCGGCGGCGACCGCTATTCCTGCGGTGAATATTCGACCCACCGCTTCTACGGCTACGGCGCCTACACGGTGTCGCTGAAGGCGGTGAAGGCCGATGGGGTGATGACCTCTGTCTCCCACTATACCGGCCCGCCCTTCGGCGATCCGTGGGACGAGATCACCATGGGCATCGCCGGTAAGGACACCACCAAGCTGGAAATCAGCTACGTCGCCAACGGCACCGGGCACCGCAACACCGTGGTCGATCTGGGCTTCGACGCTGCCAAGGGCTTCCACAGCTACGGCTTCGACTGGAAGCCCAATGGCATCGTCTGGACCGTCGACGGCAAGCCGGTCCATCAGGTGTCCGGCAAGCTGGGTGAGTTGCCCCGCATGCCCGGCCGTCTGATGCTGCGCTTCTGGAGCGCGTCAGGCGACACCGAATGGCTGCGCCGCTTCAGCTATCCCGGCCATCCCCTGGCCGCCGAGGTCGCCTCCGTCACCTACCGCGAGGACCCGGCCAACCTCAGCAACTAAAGGGGGGGAGCCGCTCAGTCGAGAGCTTCGGCGCCCAGGTAGGATTCGACGACGCGGGGGTCGGCGACGACCTCAGCCGGGGCGCCGTCGGCGATCTTCTCGCCATGGTCCAGCACCACGACGCGGTCGGACAGCGCCATAACCGCCCGCATGACATGCTCGATCATCAGGATCGTCAGCCCTTCGCGCCTGTTCAGGTCGCGCAGGACCTCGACCATGCGGTCGACCTCGGTCGGGCGGAGCCCGGCCAGCACCTCGTCCAGCAGCAGCAGGGTCGGACGGGTCGCCAGCGCGCGGGCGACCTCCAGCCGCTTGCGGTCGGGCAGGGTCAGGCTGCGGGCCGGCCGATTGGCCTGATCGGCAAGTTCCAGCCGCTCCAGCACGGCGCGGGCCTGCACCCGTGCCGCCTCCACCGACCGCTCGCGGGCCAGCGCGCCGACCACGACATTATCCTCCACCGTCAGCTGGCCGAAGGGCTTGACGATCTGGAAGGTGCGGCCGATCCCGGCGGCGCAGACCCGGTCGGGCTTCAGCCCGGTCAAGTTGCGGCCCTTCAGCGTCACCCGCCCCTCGTCGGGAGGGAAGACGCCAGCGATCAGGTTGAAGGTGGTGGTCTTGCCGGCCCCGTTCGGGCCGATCAGCGCCAGGATGCGCCCCTCCGGCACGGTGAAGCTGACCTCGGACACCGCCTTCAGCCCGCGGAACCGCTTGGACAGACGCTCGACCTCAAGCAAGGCGGTCATCTCAGGCGCCCTCCCCCGGCTGGCGGACCAGACGCAGGCGGCGGGCCAGCCAGGGCCACACGCCCTCCGGCCGGAACACCACGATCACCACCAGCGCCGCACCATAGAACAGTTGCTTCAGACCGGGCAGGTCCAGCCCGCCGGCCTCGATCAGGAAGGTGAGCGCCTCGCCCAGCGGGGTCAGGATGAAGGCGCCCAGGATCGGGCCCACCAGCGTACCGATGCCGCCGACGATGGCCGGCAGGATGATCTCGATGGAGCGGCCCATGGAGAAGACCTGTTCCGGGAACAGGTTGTTGAAATAGAAGGCCTGGAACACCCCGCCCAGCGCCGTCAGGGCGGACGACACCGCCACCGCCGTCATGCGGGCGCGGAACAGGTCGACGCCCGACGCCTCCGCCGCGTCCGGCTCCTCGCGCACCGCCAGCCACTGGTAGCCCAGGCGGCTGTGGAGCAGCGCGCGCGACATGAACAGTGCGCCGACGACCAGCGCCAGCGCCACGTAATAGAACAGCACCGGCGAGCCGCGCAGGTTCAGCGGGTCGCTCGCCCCGGCTTCCACCGGCAGGAAAAAGCCGCCGGAGCCGCCGACCCAGGTGATGTGGTCGAAGCCGATGCGCGCCACCTCGGCGAAGGCGATGGTCAGCAGGGCGAAATGCACGCCCTTCACCCCGAAGCGGAAACCGAGGAAACCGATGATGCAGCCAGCCACCACCGCGACCAGCATCGCCACGACCATGCCGGCCCAGGGGCCGATGCCGAAATGGACGAACAGCGCGGCGCTGACATAAGCGCCGAGCCCGACATACAGCGCATGGCCCAGCGACAGCAGGCCGGAAAAGCCCATCATCACGTTCCAGGCCTGCCCGACATAGGCGAACCACAGCACCGTGGTCAGCACCGACACCAGATAGCGGTCGGCGATGAAGGGCGCCACCGCCAGCCCGAGTGCCGACAGGACCAGCAGGATCATGCCGCGTCCAGTCACTCCCGAAGGCATCATTCCCGATGGCCCGCTCATGACCGTTTCCTCAACAGCCCTTGCGGGCGCAGCAGCAGAACCACGATCAGCACCCCGTAGCTGAACAGGGATTTCAGGGACGGCGTCAGCAGGAAGCCGGCCAGCGCCTCCGACATGCCGATCAGCACGCCGCCCAGCAGCGCGCCCGGCAGGCTGCCCAGCCCGCCAACGATGACGATGATGAAGCTGAGCAGCGTGTATTCGGGCGCCAGCTGCGGCCGGGCATCGACCAGCAGCGTCATCAGCGCGCCGGCCACCCCGACCACCGCGGCACCGATGCCGAAGGTCAGGGCATAGAGGCCGTCGATGTTCAGACCGACCACGCGGGCGCCCAGCGGATTGTCGGCGCAGGCGCGGATCGCCTTCCCGGTTCGGCTGAAGCGGAAGAAGGCGAACAGGACCGCCGCCACCACGATGGCCGCCGCCCCGGCGCGCAGCCGGACGGCGTCCAGCAGCATCGGCCCGATCTCCACCGTGTCGAAGCTGTAGGGCACCTGGACGTTGCGGGCATCCGGGCCGAACAGCATCAGCATGGCGTTGACCAGGATGGTGGCGATGCCCAGCAGAAGAATGAACTGCATGTGCTCCGGCCGCTCGACGAACTTGTTCACCAGGCCGCGCTGGAGCAGCCAACCGCAGGCGAACAGCAGCGCCGCCATGATCGGAGCCGACAGCAGAGGGTCGAGACCCAGCCAGCCGCCCAGCAGCACCGCGCCGTACATGCCCGCCACCATCATTTCGCCATGGGCGAAGTTGACGACGCGCACCACGCCGAAGATGACCGAAAGCCCCAGCGCCGCCAGCCCGTAGACCAGGCCGGTCAGCAGGCCGGAAGCCGCGATGTTCAGATAATAGTCGATCGGCATGGGCGGCGGATTGTCCGAACGGTTGGGTTCTGCGGGTTAGCAGCCCAAGGGGGATGCAGGCAAGCCAGAATGACCGCCGGCAATGCGATTCGTCCCTTCCCGCTATGGCCGGCCGGCAATCCGGGTGCCGCCGCGCAAGGCCGCGGTCCGCTCCGCGACATCGCTCAACCGGCGGTCGAGAGCTGTCGTCAGGCAGGACTGCGCCGCGGCGGCCAGCGCCGGATCGCCTTCGGTTCCACTGCGAATCCAGCAGAGTGCGGCGATCCGCTCGTGGAAGCGCCGCTCGTCCTGGATCAGCTCATAGGCCGCGGCGGCGTGGGCCGCCGGATCGGCGATGCCGGCCAGGAACCGCTCCTGCGTCCCACGGGCCCGGCCGTCGAGCAGGGCAAGCGCCGGAACGTCGCAGATCATCCGGCGCAGCGGCGCCGTCACCGTGCCGCAGCGCGGATCGGCGACCGGTGCCGGTGGTGGTTCCTCCGGGGGAGGCGATGCCGGCGGCGGCGGAGAGGTCGGCGCAGCCTTGACAGCGGCCGGAACCGCTACCGGAACCGCCTTGACCGGCCGGGAGACCGGCAGCTCCGGCGCGCCTCCCCCCAACGAGTCCCGCACCACCCGGACCGGCGTGCCGACCTCCGCCAACGCGAAAACGGTTTCGATGTCCTCGGGCAGCATGCGGAAGCAGCCACCGCTGGCCCGCGTGCCGATCGACTCCGGATCGTTGGTGCCGTGAATGGCGATGGCCGGCCAGCCAAGGTCGAGCGCGAATTTGCCCAGCGGGTTGTGCGGCCCGGGCGGAATCGCCCGCGGCAGGGCGGGATTGTCGCGCCGCTGGTTCGCGGTCGGCCGCCACGTCGGGTCGCGGCGCTTGCGCCGGATGCTGCTGTCGCCAACGGGAATCGGCACGCCGGGACGGCCGATGGCGACCGGGAAACTGCGGGTGCCACCATCAGGGCCTGTCATGTAGAGACGCCGGTCGGCAAGGCTGATGGCGATGGATGGGCCATTCGATGCGGCGTCCATCGCCAGGGCATCTTCTGCGCCGCTCATCGCGACGACGATGAGGAAAGCCAGAAAAAGACACCGTGCCAGGATGCCGGTGACGGCTGTTGTCGGTCGGAGGACGATGCCGCAGCCGCGGTCTCCCCGGATGGTCGTAAATCCATGCATGCTGAAAGTTGATCGCGTGTCCCCTAAAACAGGGTAAACAGCATGGGACGACGGTCGCCGGGGAACGGGGCCGCCCCGGACAGCAAGGACGCGCATCATGGACCAGATCGAGCAGACGTTGGCCGTCGCCACGGAACACCACCGCGCCGGCCGCACAGCGGAGGCCGAACGGCTGTACCGCGACGTGCTGGACGCTTCGCCCGGCCATCCGGACGCCCTGCATCTGCTGGGGGTGATCGCGCTGCAATCAGGCCGGGCGGAGGAGGCGGTCGACCGCATCGCCCAGGCCGTGGCCGGCGACGACGGTTCCCCGCTGTTCCACGCCAATCTGGGCCACGCCCTGCATGCCTCCGGCCGCTATCGCGAGGCGGCCCTCAGTTTCGCCCGCGCCCTGACCCTGCTGACCAACGAAGGGGATGGCTGGGGCAATGTCGGCGCGCTGGCCAACCTGATCCGCCGTTACGACGACGACATCCGCGCCGCCGCCGCCGCGGAGGTCGATGCCCGCTACACCATGGGCGACGTGATGCGGCGCCAGTCGCTGCTGTTCCTGCTGACCGGCGACATCGCCTATTACAGCAATCTGGTGACCGCCGCGCTGGACGACCCTCTGCGCTTCTCCGTGCCGTCGATGCATTACGCCTATTGGGGCATCGCCATGCGGTTGTTCCAGGGCGATGCACGCAAGGGCGACATCGGTGCCTTCACCCAGGGCGACTTCCGCCGCTTCTACCGGCTTCTGGTGGAGGAAACGGCCCGCCGTTATGGCCTGGACTCCCGCCTGCGCCGCGCGGCGCCGCGCGCCGCGGTAAAGCGGGTGGCGCTGATCACCAACCAGATGTTGGGCGAGGGGCACCAGCCGACCGCCGACGCCTTCGATTATGCCCGCCGGCTGCAGGACGACCATGGCTGCGAGGTGCTGATCGTCAACCCCAACGCCATGGCTGTGGAGGGCGAGAACGGCTTCGTTCCCGAATACAGCTACAACGTCACGCAAGAGTATGACGGTGAACAGACCCTGGCCGCCCATGGCGCGAAGGTCCGCATGCTGTCCTTCCCCCAGCCGCGTTTCGACGAGGAAAAACTGACCGCCATTGTCGATGCGGTGGAGCGTTTCGACCCGGACGTGATCGTCGCCTTCGGCGGCTCCAACACGGTGGCAGACCTGTTCGCCCGCAGCCGACCAGTGGTGTTCCTGCCGACCTCAAGTGGCCTGCCGCCCTCGCTCGCCACGCTTCTGCTGGGCTATGCGCCGGAAGACAGCGCCGCCGGCTGGCCGGAGGAGGCGCGGGCACGCTTCCGTCCCTTCTCCTTCGGCTGGACCCTGCCGGATGCCGGTCCCACCCGCAGCCGCGCCGATTTCGGCCTTCCCACGGATGGTCCGCTTTATGTCGTCGTCGGCAACCGCCTGGACCAGGAGGTCGGGCCGGAGTTCGTGGAGACGCTCGACCGCCTGCTCGACCGTGTGCCCGATGGGCATGTCGCCTTTGCCGGCGCGGTGACGGAACTGCCCGGCCGCATTGCCGCCGCCCGCAACGCGGCACGAATGCGCGCGCTTGGCAATGTCGAGGCCATTCGCGGACTGTACGACGTGGCGACCGCCTATCTGAATCCGCCGCGACAGGGCGGCGGCGGCAGTGCCGCCTTCGCCCTGGCCGACGGGCTGCCGGTGGTGACCTATGCCCAAGGCGATATCGCCGGGATCGCCGGTGCGGCCATGACAGTCGCCGACGAAACCGCCTTCCTGGAACGCGCCGTGACGCTTGGACAGGATAGCACCGCACGGGCGCAGGCGGTCGAGGCCGCACGCACCCGCTTTGCCGAAACCGCGGATCGCGCACGGTCGGCGGAAAAGCTGCTGCACTATGCGCGCGAGGCGCAGAGGCTGTTCTGAAGCCGCCCCCTCCCCCGCCCTCCCAAACGCCTTCCGCCCGGCCCTGCACGAAGCAAGTCTTCGTGCAGGAGCCGGGCGGAACTGTTTGAGAGCCTCGATGGTGGCCGAAGGATCAGACGATCACTGGTCGTAGGTCCCCGCACCGACGATGTAGCGGCCATCGCGGGTGACGTAGGAATGCTTGTGCTCGACCTTGTTGCTCTGGCGGTTCAACCAGACATAGTCGATGACGGCGTTCGGCTTGTCCTTCGTCTCGGTGATCATCGCCTGCACGATGGGCTTGCCTTCGGCATCCTTCAACTGGGCGGCGTCGGAGCCGGCGAGCTTCGGGTTGGCGCCGGAGGCGACGTAACGGCCATCGGTGTCGAAGACGAAGACATACAGCTCGCCGCGGCGGAAACTGCCCTTGGGATCCTGGAAGGCCTTGGCCGCCTCATCCGGCCCCTTGGCCTTCAGATAGGCAACGGCCTCGGCGACCAGCGACTTGGCCTGTTCCGGAGTGGCGTGATCGGCGGCGAAGGCCGGTGCGGTCAGCAGGGCGGCCGCGACGGCGACCAGGGATGCGGTTCTGCGAATCATGGATGACCACCTTGGAAGAGAGGAATGGAGGAAAGGAGCCAAGGATCCGGCAGGGGGTCAGTCCTCGTGCACGGTTTCCAGCCAGGAGCGGATCGACCACAGAGCCTCCTGGCCCAAAGCCTCACCGAATTGCGGCATGTAAGTCACGCCGTTGCGGATCGAGCCGTTGGTGACGCGCTCCTTGAACCACTCGTCGCCGGCATCGCCCTTTTCGAGGTAGCGCAGGTCGGGGGCGATGCCGCCGGACACCGCGCCCAGACCATGGCAGCGTGCACAGTTCTGGTTGAAGGCGGACGAACCGATCTCGATGGCGCGCGGGTTGCCGCGGTAGGGGTTGCTGTCCCGCCACTTGTCGCCCAGCTTTTCCAGCCCGCTGGTGTCGACCGGCTGCGGGACAACATCGCCATGGGCGAAAACCAGACCGGGAAGAGAGACGGCGCCGATCAGACCAATCGCGGCTGCAAGCCGAACAATCCGTGCATTCATGAGAAAGACGTTCCCTCTGTTTCTAGCCGCCATGCGGCTTTTGCTTCGCATGATCAGATGTTATCAGCAGAGCAACCTACGAATAATTGGACTATGGTAGGACACCATCAAATGGATGCTTTGATATGACTATGCGAGTCCCGAAAACGGGAATGGGCGGACCGGATTGCTCCGGTCCGCCGATTTTGCGCCTGTGTCTGCCTGCTATCAGGCCTTCGGCAGCTTGAAGACCCAGAGCGAGCCGCCCTGGTTGATGTCCTTCACCAGCTTAGCGACGTCGCCGCCCCACAGCGGCACCGCACCGCCCCAGCCGGACACGACGGCGACATACTGCTCGCCATCCATCTTCCAGGTGACCGGGCTGCCGACCACGCCGGAGCCGGTCTGGAACTTCCAGACCTCCTGGCCGGACTTGGCGTCGAAGGCCTTCAGATAGCCTTCCGGCGTGCCGGTGAAGACCAGATTGCCGGCGGTGGTCAGCACGCCGCCCCACAGCGGGGCCGGGTTCTTGTATTCCCAGACGATCTTGCCGGTCTTCGGATCGACGGCGCGCAGGGCGCCGATGTAATCGTCATAGAGCGGCTTGATGGTGAAGCCGGCACCGAGATAGGCGGCACCCTTCTTGTAGGTGATCGGCTCGTTCCAGATGTCCATGCCCCACTCGTTGGCCGGGACGTAGAACAGCTCGGTCTGCGGGTTGTAGGCCATCGGCATCCAGTTCTTGGCGCCCAGGAAGGCCGGGGCGGCGAAGACCGATTTGCCCTTGGCGTCATGCGCGTCGCCGGTCGCCGGAGCGCCAGGACGGTTGTCGTCGATGTAGATCGGACGGCCCGTCTCGATGTCGATGCCCTTCGCCCAGGTGATCTTGGTGACGAAGGGCGAAGCGTTGATCAGCTTACCGGTGTTGCGGTCGATGACGTAGAAGAAGCCGTTGCGGTCGGCCTTGCCGCCGGCCTTGATCACCTTGCCGTCCTTCTTCAGGTCGAAGGACACGAACTCGTTCACGCCGTCGAAGTCCCAGCCGTCATGCGGCGTGGTCTGGTAGTGCCACTTGATCTCACCGTTGTCCGGATTGATGGCCAGCGTGGAGGAGGTGTAGAGGTTGTCGCCCGGACGCAGGTGCGAATTCCAGGGCGCCGGGTTGCCGGTGCCGAAGAACAGCGTCTTGGTTTCCGGATCGTAGGTGCCACCCAGCCAGGTGGCGCCGCCGCCGGTCTTGTACATGTCACCCGGCCAGCTGGCGTTGGTCTTGCCGGTGACGGTCGAGTCCTTGCCGTTCAGCGTGCCCATGTTGCCTTCGATGGTCGGGCGCTGCCAGACCAGCTCGCCCGTCTCGGCATCGCGGGCTTCGACCATGCCGATGACGCCGAACTCGCCGCCGGAATTGCCGGTGATGATCTTGCCGTCGACGATCAGCGGAGCGGCGGTGTTGGAATAGCCTTCCTTGTATTCCTGCAGCTTCTTGTTCCACACCACCTTGCCGGTCTCGCGGTTCAGCGCGACGAGGCGGGCGTCCAGCGTGGCGAAGTAGATCTTGTCCTTGTAGATCGCAGCGCCGCGGTTGACCACGTCGCAGCAGGGCATGATGCCGTCGGGCAGGCGGTGGTTGTATTCCCACTTCTTGTGACCGGTGCGGGCATCGACCGCATAGAGGCGGGAATAGGAGCCGGTGACGTAGATGGTGCCGTCATAAATGATGGGCTGGGCTTCCTGGCCGCGCTGCTTCTCGCCGCCGAAGGAGAAGGACCAGACCGGGACCAGCTTCTTGACCGTGTCGGCGTTTAGGTCGGTCAGCGGGCTGAAGCGCTGGGCCTGCGGCCCCATGCCATAGGTCAGGACCGCTTCGGTGTTGGTGGCGCTCTTCAGCAGATCGTCGCTGGACGGGCCACCAGCGGCGTCGGCGGCGGCGAGGACGCCGGTGGCGCTGAACGCGGTCAGCGAGGCTGCCAGGGCGAGACTTGTAACCAGGCGCTTCATGTGCGGTTGCCTCCCAAAACTGATGATGACGGCACCGCCCGGGCAAGACCCGCCCGTTGCCGCCGGACGGGCTGGTCCGGCGGTGCGAACGGAATCGGGGCGGCTTTTTCAAGCTTTTGGCGGCCGAAGGGACCGCGTCGCTCTACGATATTCGGCAGTGTAGACGGATGATCGGTTGGGTAAATTGTCGGATAGTAGCAGGCGTAAGCGTCAGTTCCCCTCCACGTCACCACCTCGTCAATTGACCCGCGGCAGAGCGGCCTGCTCGATCTTCAGCCAAAGATGGGCGACGGAGCGGCGATACTCTTCCCGCAGCACATCCAACACTTGGAACCGATCGGGAATCGGCAGGTCCAGCGCTTCCGCCATGTCGAGCCCAGACTCGACGGCATGGCGCAGCGTGCCGTCCAGCCAGGTCAGCCAGTCGCGGGTCTGGGCGACGCAGGCCTTGTCGGGACGGATGTGGCCGTGGTTGGGCACCAGCAGCCGGATGTCCAGCGCATCGACCGCATCCAGCTCCTTCAGCCAGTCGGCGACGGTGGCGTGCGGCGTGGTCGGGGTGCGGTCGCAGAAGACGACACCGCCGGCGAACAGCACGCCGGTCGTCTCGTCGAGGATCATCAGGTCGGCAGCGGTGTGGCCGGTCAGTGGGATCAGCCGCAGGCGGTGGTCGCCGAACTTCACGGTCGATCCATAGACCGGCTCGGTCGGCAGCGTCACCTCGGTTCCGCGCATCCAGTCACCGACCAAACGGTACATGTTCTCGGCGATGCCGTTGCCCTCCTCCTGGATGCCGGCGATGGTGCCGGGCAGCGCCGCGATGGGCACATCGGCGAAGGCCTGGTTTCCCAGCCAGTAATCCGGGTGCAGGTTGCTGACGAAGACCTTGCGGATCGGCTTTTCGGTGACCTTGCGGATTGCCGCGCGCATCTCCTCGCCATAACGGCGGGATGGACCGGCCTGGATGACGATCACCCCGTCCGCCGTGACGATGAAGCCGGAATTCAGGATGTTGCCGCCGTTGGCACGGGTGAAATGCTTGGTCGAGCCTTCGAAGACATAGGTGTCGGGGGCGATCCTGGTCGGCTTCAGATCGTAGGTCAGCGTCCCTGCGGCATTTGCCCCACCCGACATCAGCCCGGTGGCGAGGATGGCGGACAGCACCAGCCGGCGCAGCAGCGGCACGCTCATTGCCCGACACTCCACGGCTGCCCGACAGGTTTCAGCGACATCGCCGGTTTGGCGCCGGGCGGCGGCATCGGGATGGTCGCCCGGATCTCGCCGCCCTGGTTGTCCCGGCCGCGCAGGATCAGCGCGGTAGCGTCCGGCGGCGGGCGGACATCCAGCGAGTAGATCGGATTCTCCGACACCGGCTCCAGGCTGTCGATGCGCGCCAGCGTCGGCGAGCCGCCGGGGGTCTGCGCATCCACCTGCAAGGTCTCGACGAAATAGGCGGGGATGCCATCGACCAGCCCGGTGTCGTTGGGATGGCGGATCCGCAGCCTTAGCCGCGCCACCCCATCCTCCGCCGCCGGCCACAGCCGGGCCTGCACCTCGCCGACATGGTCGGCCCAGTCCTTTTGGGCGTAGGACGCCGGCGGCGCGCTGCACCCGCCGCCGGCCGCATCGACCATAACGCCGGAGACATGCCACACCCCGTCGGTCGTCCGCGCCGCACCACGCACGGCGGTGGCCTGCTGGATCTTGATCCGGGTTGCGATGTAGGGCGCAGCATTGCCCGGATGGTAGCGCAGCACCAGTGGGAATGGATTAAGGTCGGCGATCGCCACCATCTCCACCACCCGCCCAAGCGCCGTGGCATCGACGGAGAGCGGCACCGCGCGGGTATCCTCCGCCGACGCAGGGGCGGTGACCTTGACAGCGTTGTCGAACACAACCGGCGCCCCGGCGAAATACTGGTCGCGCAACGCGTCCCACATCACGGAGTTCAGCGGGTCGGCCGGAGAGCTTGCGGCAAAAGCGGAGCCGGCAACGGCAAGCATCGCACCGGTAAGCGCCATCTGGTGCAGCGCGTATCTCATCTATCCCCTCCCGACAGCCGATCCGTCCGCTTGCCCCCCGGATTCACTCCACAAGCGGCGGCGGGGTGTGGGTGACGCCGTAGGCGGCAAAGATCTTCGCGATCGTCCCGTCCTCGGTCAGGGCCGTCACCACATCGCCGATGCTGTAGACAAGGTCACGGGAGTTTTCCTTGGCTGCCATGCCGATGTTCCAGTTGGAGGTCATCATGCCCGGCAGGGTCACGGTGGTGACCGGGAACTGCTCCATCTTCGCCCCCAGCGCCGCCTGTATCTGGCTCAGCGGCGCCAACACCGCTGCAGCCTCGCCGATGGTCAGCTTCGCGATGGCGGCCTCGGGCGTCGGACAATGGATGATGCGGCTGCGCAGACGCCCGCCCTGCAAGCCCAGCAGGAAGAAGTCGGGAACGCTGTCGATCTCCACTGCGATCGGCTCGTCCGGCAGGGTCGCCAGCACGGCGGAGCGCACCCGCTGCGGATCGCGGGCAAGCGCGAAGACCTCCTGGTGATAGGGTCCGAACAGCACAGCTTCGGGATTCATCAACCCAAACCGCTTGTCATATGGGATGTGCATCATGATGTCGGCCAGTTCGCCGCCGAACAGGCTGCCGCGCCACACCGCGACGCGCAGGTCGTCCGACACCGTCTCTCCGGGAATCTGCTCGTAGATGTCGGCCTTGACGCCCAGCTTCTCGGCGATGGTCCGCGCCAGATCGACGTCGATCCCGACCAGGACACCATCGCGCTGGAAGGAGAAGGGCGGAAACTCGCGATAAACCGCCACGCGCAGCCGTCCACGCTCAATCACCTCGTCCAGCGGCCGGGCGGCAGCCTGTTTGACGCCAAGCGGGGACATGATCCCGAGGGATGCGCAGCTGGTGGCCAGTCCGGACAGGAATCGGCGGCGGGTCATAAACGCCATGACAGGTTCCAGCAGTGGTGGAGTCGTCTGGTAGAGGCGGCGGACAACGGGCTTCCAGGATAGGCACCACTCCGCCATGCCAATAATTGGACTTTCGTACAAGATGCCGCGGCCCCGCCCGGCACTCCGCCGGATTGCCGCCACAGCCGCTCTCCTTCCTGTCCATGCATCGATAGTCGCATTCCGCCAGCAGAGTTCACCCGATAGGCTGTGAGCCAAACTGTTGGCGCTCCGACGGATATGATGACCAAGCCCTTCCTGTCCCGCCTTCTCCGCAGCGTATCGCTGGCGGTACTCGGCACCGTCCTGCTGGCCGTCACGCAGGGAGCCGGTGCGGCCACCGAAACCGCAGCGGGAACCGTCAGCGAGATCCGAATCGGCTTTCTGTCGCAGACCCCTGAACCGCCGCCCTCCGTTGCCAACCCGGACGAGCCGACGGCCGACGATGGTCTGGCCGGCGCCACGCTCGCCATCGCCGACAACAACACGACCGGCAAGTTCCTGAAGCAATCCTTTGTACTGGACAGCGTGGAGGTGCCGCCGGACGGTGATGCCGCCGCCGCCCTGCGCGATCTGGCCGACCGCGGTGACCGCTTCGTCATCATCGACGCCCCCGGCGCCACAGTGGAGGCGCTGTCGAGGCTGCCCGAGGCGCGGAACCTGCTGCTGCTGAACGCCACCGCCCCCGACGACGCCCTGCGCGGCAGCGCCTGCGCGGCGAATCTAGTCCATGTGGCCCCCAGCCGGGCGATGCTCGCCGACGCGCTCGGGCAATATCTGGTAAAGAAGCGCTGGCCGCGCTGGTTCCTGGTCACCGGCCGCCGGCCGGAGGATAAGCTTTATGCCGATGCCGTCCGCCGCGCCGCCAAGCGCTTCGGTGCCCAGATCGTGGCGGAAAAGAACTGGACCGCCGAAAGCGACGTCAACCGCACGGCCGAATCCGAAATCCCGGTCTTCACCCAGACCAAGGCCTATGACGTGCTGGTCGTCGCCGACGAGGTCGGCGAGTTCGGCGATTACCTGTCCTACCGCACCGCCGACCCCCGCCCGGTCGCCGGCACCCAGGGGCTGGTCCCCACCGTCTGGCACCGCACCCACGAGCAATGGGGGGCGGCGCAGCTGCAATCCCGCTTCAAGGCTTTGGCCAAACGACCGATGACGGCGCGCGACCACAATGACTGGACCGCAGTCCGCGTGGTGGGTGAGGCCGCCGCCCGCGCCCGCACCGCCGACCCCGACCGCCTGATCTCCTTCATCCAGTCGCCCGACTTCACCATGTCCGCCTTCCGCGGCGCACCGCTCAGCCTGCGACCCTGGGACGGCCAGCTGCGCCAGCCGGTGTTGCTCGCCGCCGACCGCTCGCTGGTGTCAGTATCGCCGCAGGAGGGCTTCCTCCACCCACGGACCGAATTGGACAGCCTGGGCTACGACCAACCGGAAACGCTCTGCAAGACGCGAGGAAAAACCACGCCATGACCGCCGCCCGCTTCACTGGCATTTCCTTGGCCGCATTGATCGCCGCCACACTGGCGTCGGCTGCCTCGGCCCAGACCATCTATGTGTCGAACGAAAAGGACAACACGCTGTCGGTGATCGACGGCAAGACCATGGCGGTCACCGACACGATCAAGGTCGGCAAGCGCCCGCGCGGCATAACCCTGTCCAGGGACGGTACCCAGCTGTTCATCTGCGCCAGCGACGACCACACGGTGCAGGTCTTCGACCTCGCCAGCAAGACGGTGGTCCATAACCTGCCCTCCGGCGAGGACCCCGAACAGTTCGCCCTCAGCCCCGACGGCAAGAGCCTGATCATCGCCAACGAGGACAGCAACATCGTCACCGTGGTCGACGTGTCGACCCGTAAGGTCGCCTTCCAGGTCGATGTCGGGGTGGAGCCGGAAGGGATGGACGTCAGCCCCGACGGCCGCTGGGGTGTCAACACCTCAGAGACGACCAGCATGGTCCACTGGATCGACATGGAAAAGCGCGCGGTGGTCGACAACACGCTGGTCGGCCCCCGCCCGCGCTACGCCCAGTTTACCAAGGACGGCTCACAGCTGTGGGTGTCGTCGGAGATCGGCGGCACCGTCAGCGTCATCGACACCGCCACGCGCCAAGTGAAGAAGGTCATCGATTTCCACATCAAGGGCGTCGCCAAGGACCGCATCCAGCCGGTGGGCGTCAAGCTGACCGGCGATGGCCGTTATGCCTTCGTCGCGCTGGGGCCAGCCAACCATGTCGCGGTGGTGGACGCCAAGACTTTCGAGGTGAAGGATTACCTGCTGGTCGGCCGCCGCGTCTGGCATCTGGCGCTGACGCCGGACCAGAAGATGCTCTACACCACCAACGGGGTCAGCGGTGACGTGTCGGTGATCGACGTCGAAAGCCTGAAGGTGACCAAGACCGTCAAGGTCGGCCGTTACCCCTGGGGCGTGGCGGTCAAGGGCTGAGGGTACAGGGAAAGGACGGCGGAATGACGGTGCCGGCACTGGAGGTCGAGGGGCTGCGCCATGGCTATGGCGAAAGCCGCTTCACGCTGGAGGATGTCGGCTTCCGCGTGATGCCCGGCGCCTTCACCTGCCTGCTTGGGCCCAACGGGGCGGGGAAAAGCACGCTGTTCGCGCTCGCAACCGGCCTGCTGCGGGCCACCGCCGGTCATGTGCGCATCCACGGCCACGACATCGCGCGGGCGCCGGGCGACGCCCTGGCTCACCTGGGCGTGGTGTTCCAGCAGCCGACGCTCGATCTCGACCTGACGGTGCTGCAGAATCTCCGCTATTTCGCGGCCCTGCATGGCATAGGTCGGCGCGAGGCCGACCGGCGGATCGAAACCGAACTCACCCGCCTGTCCCTGTTCGAACGCCGGGGGGAGAAGGTTCGCGCCTTGAACGGCGGCCATCGCCGGCGGGTGGAGATCGCCCGCGCCCTGCTGCACCGCCCGACGCTGCTGCTGCTGGACGAGCCCACCGTCGGACTGGACATCCCCGCCCGCCGCACCCTGATCCGCCATGTCCACGCCCTGTGCGCGGAAGATGGCATCGCCGTACTGTGGGCCACCCACCTGATCGACGAGATCGATCCCGCCACCGATCATGTGGTTGTCCTGCACCGCGGCCGGGTGCGCGCCAGCGGGCCGGTTGCCACCGTGAATGCCGAGGCCGGCTGCGCCACCGTGGCGGAAAGCTTCGACCGGCTGACCGCCGCCCGCCCCACCGCCGAGGTGGAGGCCGCAGCATGACCGGTCGCTTCGGAACTTGGGGGATCGCCTTCCGCGGCATCGTCGCCCGCGAGGTGCTCCGCTTCATCCATCAACGAGAGCGCTTCCTCGGCGCGCTGGTCCGGCCGCTGGTCTGGCTGTTCGTCTTCGCCGCCGGATTCCGCGCCGCGCTCGGCATTGCCATAATCCCGCCCTACGAGACCTACATCCCCTACGAGGTCTATATCGTGCCGGGACTGATCGGCATGATCCAGCTGTTCAACGGCATGCAGGGCTCGCTGTCGATGGTCTACGACCGCGAAATGGGCAGCATGCGCATCCTGCTGACCAGCCCGCTGCCCCGCGCCTTCCTGCTGGTGGCGCGGCTGCTCGGCGGGGTGGTGGTGTCGATCCTTCAGGTGGCAGCCTTCCTGCTGATCGTCAGGCTCTATGGCATCGACCTTCCGGTATGGGCGCCGCTGACCGTGCTGCCGGCCCTGCTGCTGAACGGGCTGATGCTGGGGGCGCTGGGCATGGTCCTGGCCTCCACCATCCGCCAGCTGGAGAATTTCGCCGGTGTGATGAACTTCGTCGTCTTTCCCCTCTTCTTCCTGTCCTCCGCTCTCTACCCGCTCTACCGCATGGAAGAGGCTGGGCCGCTGCTGTGGTGGCTGTGCAGCCTCAACCCCTTCACCCACGGGGTGGAGCTGATCCGCTTCGCGCTCTATGGCCGGATCGACGGGCTGGCGCTTGCGGTCGTCACCGGCGCCACCCTGCTGTTCGCGGCGCTTGCGGTGCGTGGCTATTCCCCGGTGCGCGGCATGGGATCGCGGGCGCCGTCGGCGGCGGGGTGACGCCTCACGCCGCGTCGTGAAAGATGATGCCGAGCGTGTAGCGCGCGCCCGAGCGCACCGGGCTGACCCCATGGCGATGACGGACGCGGTAGGCGCCGCGGGTGCCCTGAACCGGACGCTGGTCCACCGCAAAGATCACCGCCTCTCCAAGCCCCAGCGGTACCACAGTAGCGCGCGATTGCATGCGCGGCCGCTGCTCGGTCAGGACGAACTCGCCGCCGGTGAACTCCGCGCCCGGTACCGACAGCAGAATGGCGACCTGCAACGGAAACACCGTCTCGCCATACAGATCCTGATGCAGACAGTTGTAGTCGCCGGGACCGTATTTCAGCAGCAGCGGCGTGGAGCGCGTCTGCCCCGCGGCATGGCAGCGTTCCAGAAACTCGGTATGCTCCGCCGGATAGCGGGTCTCGAGCCCCATCGCGGCAGCCCATCGATTGGCGACCGGCTCCAGCCGGCGGTAGAGCGGTCCGCGCAAGGCCGTGATCGGATCCGGCAGCGGGTTGCCGAAATATTTGTACTCGCCCTTGCCGAATCCGTGCCGCTCCATCACCACCCGGCTGCGGAAGGGTATGTCCTGTTCATAAAGCCCTGCCAACGCCTTGCAGTTTTCCGCATCCAGCAATGGCCCTGCGACGGCATGGCCAACCGACTCCAGTTCCGCCTCGATGCGCATCCAGTCCAGATCCTCGATCACGGTCACTGCGCCGCCTCCTTGCGCTCGCGGGCCAGCAGGTGGCGTTTGCGCTCGATGCCCCAGCGGTAGCCGGAGAGGCCACCATCGGACCGCACCACCCGATGGCAGGGGATCGCCACCGCCAGCGGATTGGCACCACAGGCCCTTGCCACCGCCCGCACCGCCGCCGGCTCGCCGATGGCGCTGGCAACCTCGGCATAGCTTGTGGTCCGACCGGCCGGGATGGCGCGCAAAGCCTGCCACACCCGCTGTTGAAAGGCGGTGCCGCCAATGTCCAGCGGCAGGGTGAGACCTGCTTCCGGCGCCTCGACGAATCCGACCACCTGCGCCACCGTCACCTCGAAATGAGGGTCACCCCCAATCAACTCCGCCTTGGGGAAGCGGTCCTGCAAATCACGGAGCAGCATGTCGGGATCGTCGCCGAGCAGGATCGCGCAGACTCCACGCTCCGTCGCAGCCACCAGGATCGAGCCGAGCGAGCACGCCCCCACCGCGAACCGGATCGTCTCCCCCGCGCCGCCCTTACGGTAGCTGGTGGGCGTCATCCCCAGCCGTGCCCCGGCGGTCTCGTAAAAGCGCCCGGAGGAGCCATAGCCGGCCTCGTAGATTGCCTCGGTCACGCTGCCGGTTTGTTGCAGAGCATCGACAACACGGGCGGCGCGATGAGCCTGGACATAGGCATGCGGGGTGATGCCGGTGACCTGCCTGAAGATGCGGTGGAAGTGGTGCGGGCTCATCCCCGCCGCGGCAGCGAGTTCCTCCAATCGTGGCGTCTCCTCCGCCTTTTCGATCAGGCGGCAGGCGGAGGCGACGGCCTCGGCCCGCCGGTCGCTCTGGCTCGGGCCATCCGGCCGGCAGCGCTTGCAGGGCCGGAATCCCGCCCGCTCGGCCTCGGCATTGGTGGCATAGAAGGCGACATTCTCCGGCCGCGCCGGCCGCGCGGCACAACTCGGCCGGCAATAGACGCCTGTGCTGCGGACCGCATAGACGAAGCGCCCATCGGCGGCCGGGTCACGGCGGCGCAATGCCGCCCAACGGTCCGCCTCCAGATCGATGGCGTCATGGGTGGCGATGTCGGTTGCGACGGTCATCTGTCCCTCTCCCTGCACGAACCTTACAGGTTCCGTGGTGTGATGAGGGAGCAATCTGGACCACCCAGCTGACCGGCACACTCCGCCGCTTGCTTCCAAATTGCGGCGATCCATCCCAAACGCCAAACGCCCCGGCTTTTTGGGCCGGGGCGTTTCGTCTGTGCCATGAAGATGTGCAAGCTTAGTGCGTTTGGTTGAGCGTCTCTTGAGGCTGAGTGACCTGGCGGCGACCTACTCTCCCACGTCTTAAGACGCAGTACCATTGGCGCGGAGGCTTTTCACGGCCGAGTTCGGGATGGGATCGGGTGTTTGACACCTCGCCATGACCACCAGGTCACCCAGGCTCAAGACCGACGCTGTTTTTCCGAAGCTTGTAGCTTGTTCAGTGCAAGTGAGGGAGGAGTATCGAACTGCGGCGCGTGCTGTCAAGCTGCTGTTTTGTGAGCAGGCTTGCTGCTGCGCATGGCGCGGTTTGTGGGGTCGAGATCAAGCCGATCGAGCGATTAGTAAGGCTTAGCTTCAGACATTGCTGCCCGTCCACATGCCTCCTATCGACGTGATGGTCTGTCACGGCTCTCAAGGGAGCTCTGGTTTAGAGGTGGGTTTCCCGCTTAGATGCTTTCAGCGGTTATCCCGTCCATACTTAGCTACCCGGCCATGCCACTGGCGTGACAACCGGTGCACCAGAGGTATGTCCATCCCGGTCCTCTCGTACTAGGGACAGATCCTCGCAAAACTCCGACACCCACGGCAGATAGGGACCGAACTGTCTCACGACGTTCTAAACCCAGCTCACGTACCACTTTAATCGGCGAACAGCCGAACCCTTGGGACCTGCTCCAGCCCCAGGATGTGATGAGCCGACATCGAGGTGCCAAACGACTCCGTCGATATGGACTCTTGGGAGTCATCAGCCTGTTATCCCCGGCGTACCTTTTATCCGTTGAGCGATGGCCCGTCCACGTGGAGCCACCGGATCACTATGGCCGACTTTCGTCTCTGCTCGACTTGTCAGTCTTGCAGTCAGGCGGGCTTATGCCATTGCACTCGACGAGCGATTTCCGACCGCTCTGAGCCCACCATCGCGCGCCTCCGTTACACTTTGGGAGGCGACCGCCCCAGTCAAACTACCCGCCATGCAGGGTCCCGGACCCGGATAACGGGCCACGGTTAGATGCCAGAGACTTCAAGGGTGGTATTTCAAGGTTGGCTCCACCCGGGCTGGCGCCCAGGCTTCCAAGCCTCCCACCTATCCTACACATGAAGTCCCTAGCACCACTGCAAAGCTGTAGTAAAGGTGCACGGGGTCTTTCCGTCTGACCGCGGGAACTCCGCATCTTCACGGAGAGTTCAATTTCGCTGAGTTGGTGTTGGAGACAGCGGGGAAGTCGTTACGCCATTCGTGCAGGTCGGAACTTACCCGACAAGGAATTTCGCTACCTTAGGACCGTTATAGTTACGGCCGCCGTTTACCGGGGCTTCAATTCAAGGCTTGCACCTCTCCTCTTAACCTTCCGGCACCGGGCAGGCGTCAGACCCTATACGTCGCCTTGTGTGGCTTCGCAGAGCCCTGTGTTTTTAGTAAACAGTCGCTACCCCCTGGTCTGTGCCCCCCGCCTGGACTTGCGTCCAAACGGGGCCCTCTTCTTCCGAAGTTACGAGGGCAATTTGCCGAGTTCCTTCAACACCATTCTCTCAAGCGCCTGGGTATACTCTACCAGTCCACCTGTGTCGGTTTGGGGTACGGTCTATAAGGCGGGGCTATTTCCTGGAACCGGTCCACAGCACGATCAATCCGATAAGATCGTACACGCTTTCCAATCCGTCACCTCCGCCAGGCCCACGAATA